>NZ_JBFBGW010000015.1:0-112448 GCF_040684895.1 Paenarthrobacter sp. NPDC089322 | reverse complement strand
GACGTCTTCGGCAATACCCACGGCGCACGGGACATCGACTCCGCACCGCCCACGAGCACCACGTCAGCGTCACCGGCGTTGATCTGCCGCGAAGCAATGATCGCCGCATCCAACGACGAGCCACACAAACGGTTCACGGTCGTGCCCGGAATCGAGACCGGCAAGCCGGCCAGCAGCGTAGCCATCCGGGCAACGTTGCGGTTTTCCTCGCCCGCGCCGTTCGCGTTGCCGAACACCACCTCGTCGATCCGCTCAACATCAAGCCCCGGAGCACGCTTGACGGACTCGCGGACCACATGCGCAGCCAAATCATCGGGACGGACAGCAGCAAGCCCGGAGCCGAACTTGCCAAAGGGCGTGCGCACGGCGTCGTACACAAAAGCCTGATTCATAAGGTTGTATCCGTATCTCGAAAGACCTGCTGTGCGGTCGTGAAGGCGGTGTCGGCGCAAGGGACGCCGCAGTAGAGGCTATTTCTGAGGACCGGACGAACGGGCACGTGGCCAGCTCCCAGTGCCCGTGCCCATCCGGTGATGTGCCTGCTCCTCGTCCCACCTGCGACCAGCGCTTCGTTGTAGGTCCACGTCCGCTTGGCACAGTCAGGACGATGTCCCGGCTGCAGCCCTGGACCCGCTGCTGGGTCCTGGCACGCACTGGTTGCTGGACCTAAGTCCACTCCCGTGGCCAGGCGTGCGAACAGGGTCGGCCGGGTCCGGCGATGGGCTGCGAGCTTGAGGCACACAGAATGTTCCTATGCTCCTGCGGTTGCGTGTGTTGAAGATAGGAGTTCGGCGACGAAAGCGGTGTTGAAGTCTCCGCTTCGGAACTTCTCGGTCTCGAGGATCTGCTTGTGGAAGGGCGCTGTGGTGGTGATGCCGTCGGCAACGAGTTCGTCGAGGGCTCGTATGGTCCGTGCGATAGCTTCGTCGCGGTCTTTACCCCAGCAGATGAGCTTGCCGATCATTGAGTCATAGAACGGTGGGATGGTGTAGCCCGTCTCGATATGGGTGTCCATGCGAATCCCGAAGCCGCCGGGTGCACGGAAGTTCGCGACGGTCCCTGGTCGCGGTGCGAAGTTGTTATCCGGGTCCTCGGCGTTGATGCGGCATTCTATGGCGTGGCCGGTAATGACGATGTCGTCCTGCCTCAGATCCAGTGGGATGCCACCGGCGATCTGCAACTGAAGTTTGATGAGGTCGATCCCGGAAACCATTTCCGAAACGGGATGCTCTACCTGGATACGTGTGTTCATCTCGATGAAGTAGTACTTGCGCTCGATGTTGTCGAAGACGAACTCTACTGTCCCGGCGTTCGTGTACCCCACTTCCCTGCACAGGGCGACTGCGGCATCTGCTAGACCTTGCCTGAGCTCCGCGTTCAAGACCGGCGAGGGTGATTCTTCAATGAGCTTTTGATTGCGCCGTTGTGCCGTGCAGTCGCGTTCGCCGAGATGTAGAACGGTGGTGCCATCGGAGATGACCTGGATTTCGATGTGGCGGATGTCTGTCAGGTACCGCTCGATGTACACTGAGGCGTCCCCGAACGCGACCTCGGCTTCCGACATGATCTCGCGCAGATCGTTCTCGAGCGTCTCGGCAGCCTCGACGACCCGCATGCCGCGCCCGCCGCCGCCGGCCGCGGCCTTTATCAGGAGCGGATAGCCGACATCGCTGGCGACGGCAAGGGCTTCGTTGTACTCAGCGATCGCGCCGACCGAACCGGGAACTGTCGGTACCCCGGCCCGGCGGGCGATCTTCTTGGCTTCGATCTTGTCGCCCATGCGACGGATAATGTCCGCTGCGGGCCCCACGAACCCGACGTTTTCCGATTCGCAGAGTGCAACGAAGTCAGCGTTCTCAGACAGGAATCCGTATCCGGGATGGATGGCATCAGCACCGTAGGCCTGCGCCGCTGAGATGACAGCGTGCATGTTGCGATAGCTTGACTTGGCTTGCGCGGGTCCGATGCACACTGCCTGGTCTGCCAGCTTCACCGACAGCGAGCCGGCGTCTGCCTCGGAATAGGCAACGATGCTTCGAATACCAAGTTCCCTGCAGGCCCGGACGACGCGCAACGCGATCTCACCGCGGTTGGCGATCAGGACGCTCCTCAACGGTTCAGGCATTGCGGGTGATCACCATCAGCGGCTGACCGTACTCGACAGCCTGCTCATTGTTGACCAGGATCTTCGTCACGCTGCCTTCAACGCGCGCCTCGATGTTGTTCATCAGCTTCATCACCTCGACTATGCCCAGCACCGTCGAGGCGCTCACAGTGTCCCCCACCTTGACAAAGGCGGGCTCCCCTGGCTTGGGTGACGCGTAAAAGACTCCAACCATGGGGGCCTTGATCAGTACTTCGTTGGCCCCAAGTTCGTCACCGGACCCCGGTTCAGTCGCTACGCGGCCAACCACAGGCGTTGCTGAGGGTGCTGGTGCGGGAGCGGAGGTCGTTTCCGGCGCGGTTGTCACAGCCTGCGGGGCGGTCGGACGGTCGTTTGACGACTGCCGATCGCGGGAGAGGAAAAGCTCCACGTCGCCGTGTTTGATCGAGAGCT
Source organism: Paenarthrobacter sp. NPDC089322 (assembly GCF_040684895.1). NCBI lineage: Bacteria > Bacillati > Actinomycetota > Actinomycetes > Micrococcales > Micrococcaceae > Paenarthrobacter > Paenarthrobacter sp. NPDC089322. The sequence continues at coordinate 109,891 of NZ_JBFBGW010000015.1, read as the reverse complement.
GGCGCACGTCCGGTGTCAGGTTCGCCCAGTCGACGATGTCCCGAAGTTCTTTCATATCGAGCGGGTTAAGCGACATCTTCACCAATTCCTTTTTCCAGTCGTATGTTTAGGTTCCCGGCAGTCAGCGACTGAGTGCCGGATTCGATTGAGTCGTAGAGCCCCTTGACCAGGCTCAGGATGGGCTGGTAAAGCTCGTCTGGGTTTCCCCCGGATGCCACAACTCGTTTCATCTCATCGACCTGGCTCCCCGCGAACATCGCGCGCAGGAGCAGGAAATCGATGGATTCATCCGGATGCCGATCCCGCAATGCGGGCAGCATCGGCTCAATGGCCGGCGGCTCCAACGGGATGTCCGATGCCCCGTTGGCAATGACTTTCTTGAGCACTTCGGGATCGATGGGGGCAGGAAGTGTTCCGTAGTAGCCCAGGGCGTATTTCTTGATCTCGTTCGGAACTACCGAGTACCGCTCACCCGAGATCACGTTCATCACCGCCTGTGTTCCCACGAACTGCGCAAACGGTGTGATCATGATCGGGTACGCCAACTCCCCTCGCACCCGCGCCACCTCGAGCAGCAACTCGTCGTATCGATCGGCCAGACCTGCCGTCTCCAGCTGCGACCGGAAGTTCGACAGCATCCCGCCCGGGGTCTGATGCATGTAATGCAGTCCGTTGTACTCAATCGGCACACCGACCGGCTTACCCTCCGCCTCGGCGATGTCAACAATTCTTGAACTGATCGCGTCGATCCGCTCATCGTCTACGTTGACCACGTACCCGAGTGCCCGCAGGTCACGCACAACGCTCTGCGTCGACGGCTGCCCGTTGCCTGCTGAAAGCGGCGCGATAGAGGTGTGCAATGCGTCCGCGCCCAGCTCCACCGCCTCCAGGCAAACCAGGGGGGCCAGTCCTGTCAGAGAATGGGTATGCACCTCCAGCGACCGGTCGCCCATGACGCTCTTGAGCGCAGGAACGAGCGTGCGGATGCGGTCCGGCGTCAGCAGGCCGGCGGCATCCTTGAGCATGATGGCGTCGACATCCGCCTTCTCGATCAGTTCGATCGCCTTTTTAACGAAGAGCTCGTCCGTATGTACAGGGCTCTCGGAGAACGACACTGCTCCGAAGGTCGATGCTCCCAGTTCTTTGGCCCGGAGCAGGCCGGGGGCAATGTTGTCTATGTCATTGAGCCCGTCAAACGAACCGATGACACGGAAACCATGTGCGTATAGCCGCTCCACCCACGCCGTGATCACATCATCGGCGAGGAAGTCGAACGCTGCAATGTTCTTGGAACGGATCAGTGCCCGGAACGTTGTGTTTGGGGCGTGCTGGTGGGCAAGCCTGACCCGCTCCCACGGGTCCTCCTTCAGATAGCGGACCGCGACGTCGAACTGGATCGGCGCGACGAGGTCCACCTGGTCGAAGCCCGCCTCGTCGAAGTCCTTAGCCATCGAAATGATGTGCTCGGTCCGCATCCTCGTCGCCCATAGGGACTGGTGCGCGTCGCGCAGCGTCGTATCGATGATCTTGATCTCTCGCCGACTTCCCACCGGCCGCCCTCCAAGACTCATTACCGACGCAATCGACGGTGGTGTACTGGTCGACATCGCTCTCCTTGTGTCAAGATAGTGAAAGTAAGTTTCAGAATCTGCCATACTATGAGCGGGCACCCCACGCAAAGTCAAGTGTTTTCGGGCAATCAGAACGGATGAAGCAATGAATGCAGCGTCGATAGGCGAAGTGGAACCCGCAAAACAACGCCAGGTTATCCAATCCGTCGCGCGGGCTTCACGCATTCTGCTCGCGGTCGCGCGGTCGCAGCATGGACTTACCGCGACCGAGGTCGCGTCGATCATTGGTCTCTCCATGCCCACGGCCTACCACTTGCTCGCGACACTCGAGGAAGAAAAACTGCTGAGCAAGGAGTCGGGCAAGCTTTACACTCTCGGCTTCAGCGCCCTCGACATCGCCAACTCGCCTGGCCTGCGCGTACGCGTCGACGCCAAACACAGGCAAGCCCTCAGGCAACTGGCGGAAACCACCCGCGAAACGGCGTATCTCACCGGCTGGTTCCGTGGGGAGATCCGCATCCTCGCCATGGTCGAAGGATCACAGGCCGTGCGGGTCGCGGGCCTCGAAGTAGGATTCACCGGGGATGTCCACGCCCGGGCAAGCGCCAAGGTACTCCTCGCCTTCGCCGACGAAGAACAGCGCTCGTCCATTCTGGACAACCACGAATACACCCGATTCACGCCGATGACCGTAAGTGACCGAGCCGGCCTCGAAGCCCAAATGGCAGAGATACGGCACACCGGCATCCTCTACGACCGCGGCGAATACCGGGACGACGTTCGGTCCTTGAGTGCCCCGATCCGCCGCGACGGACGTGTCGTCGCTGCGTTTGCAGTAACAGTTCCGTCCAGCCGCTACGAGCGAACCGAGCCCGCGCTGGTCGAAGCTCTCCTGTCAGCAGTCACGTTCGCGGAACAGTAGGCATTAGGCCTCGGCAGCCCGACGCCCTCAGACCTGTAACCGATTCGCCTCGGCTGAGCCTGCCCGGGATGTGCCGCGGGAGACCGGATATCCCGCTTGCACGATGAGCCAAATCATCATTACTCCAGCAGGGACTCCGCCGAATCCTGTGAGGACGGGGAGGATGAGGAATGGTACCATGGCGCCCCGATGTTCACCCTCTAGTTCAGAGTTTCGGTGATGTGGTGCGTCGGAATCCGGTCTCTGTCACAGGTGATTTGTTCGTAGCCGTGCGGCTCGGGTGTACCCTCGCTCGCTGTTCAGTCAGGGTACACCTCAGCCTGACGTCAGGGCGAAGCACAGAGAGCGTCAGAACAGAACTCCCGTTGCTCTTTTCTGACATCATGCTTTGGAAGTCACAAAGCTCAACCTGACAGTTGCGGGGGAAGACTTTGAGTGCGACATATGGGCCCCTTATCGGCAGACAGGCAGCCTCCACACACTCATCCGTCAAGCGCGATCCATCAAACATCCGGAGCGCGGCCAACGACTACCAGCCCGCACCTCGACCACTCACTATGGAGTCGTAGTGCCGCATCGAGCAAACGGGTAAAACCAGCCCGAAAGTACTCGGTCGACTCAGCAATTGAACCCTCACATCGTGGCCCCGTACCTGCAGTGCGCTTCAAAACCGGCGTCATGTCGCGCCGCGGGTCGCCTGTTTGGTTGTGGCGGAACGGGTCAGGGTCGTGGGTTGCGGACCCTCCGCGTGCTCTGAACTGGGCTTTATGCGATCCTCTCTTGGTTCGTCCGGTAGGCCGTGATTGGCCGACACCTTTTCATGGATAGGGGGACTGAGCACAACATGACTTCGAGACCCTGCGTCAAAGTGCTTTGTTCTTGCTCGTTCCTGGGGTGGGGAGGCGTGGCTGGGGAAATGTCGTTATGACCACTCACTTGCATGAGGTGGATGTAGGCTCAAGGAGGTGAGAGCCAGTGGCCGCAAGCAGTCATAATAAAGAAGATTTAAGTGTGGACACTGTCCACGCCACCTTTGGCCTGACAAAGCTTTCGCCAGGCACACCCCGCGGCCAGTGTCAGAGGGACCTGGCCAACCAGAATGTACACACGTTAAAGCAAAAACCCCTCTGACGAGGGGTTATGCCGTGCCCGAGGTGGGACTCGAACCCACACACCTTTCGATACCGCATTTTGAGTGCGGCGCGTCTGCCAATTCCGCCACTCGGGCGCGGAGTTACCGGGAAGTTAATTTTCGTTGACCGCCCACTTTTCTGTGAGCAACGCGATCCGTTCCCAGCACGCGAAACTACTCTACATGCAGATAGGCTGTTTTGAAGAACCGGACGCGCGGGCGCAACAAAATCAAGCCCCGCAGCGGTCCCCACTAAGATGGACATGAACCCGCCGAACCTTTTCAAGGAGATCCCGTGACCGAACAGACGGAGTCCGCACCCGCAGCCCAGCCGGCCCGACGCGTTGTCGTAGCCGAGGATGAGACCCTCATCCGACTGGACATTATCGAGATCCTGAAGGGCGAGGGGTTCGACGTCGTCGGCGAGGCAGACAATGGCGAGAAAGCCGTTGAGTTGGCTGAAGAGCTCAAGCCGGACCTCGTCCTCATGGACGTGAAGATGCCCGTGATGGACGGCATCTCCGCCGCTGAGAAGATCGTCAAGGCACGTATCGCCCCTGTCGTGCTGTTGACTGCGTTCAGCCAGAAGGAGCTTGTGGAGCGCGCACGCGACGCCGGCGCCATGGCATACGTCGTGAAGCCTTTCACGCCTGCCGACCTTATCCCCGCCATCGAGATCGCCCTCTCCCGCCATGAGGAAATCAAGGCCCTCGAGAACGAGGTTTCCGACCTCCAGGAGCAGTTCGCCACCCGTAAGCTTGTGGAGCGCGCCAAGAGCCTCCTGACCACCAAGATGGGCCTCACGGAGCCGGAGGCTTTCCGCTGGATCCAAAAGACCTCCATGGACCGCCGCCTCAGCATGCGCGAGGTCGCCGAGACCATCATCAACCAGGTCAACTAAGCACCAACGCACAAAGGGCGGCGGCTTCCCGTCGGGAAGCCGCCGCCCTTTGTCGTCGGGACAAATAGGACAGCACGACGGCGGCAACGCACCTTGGGCACCGAAGGGCTCGCGACCGCCGTCGTACTCACCCAACAAACCCAAAAGCAAAAGCGGGCCCCGCCATCCGGCGGGACCCGCTTCACTCATGCACAAGCCAAGAATCAGGCCTTGGTCTTGCTCTTCTTTTCAGGCCACGGACCCACCGGCTCCTTGCGCGACGCGTCTACCTTGGACGTGTCGGCGAGGTCGCCTACTTTGTGGACCTTCAGGGAGTTCGTGGAACCGGCCTGCCCGGGAGGGGAACCGGCGGCGATGACCACAAGGTCACCTTCTTCCACGATCTTCATGTCCAGCAGGCTCTTGTCCACCTGGGCGGTCATTTCGTCGGTGTGGCCCACGGTGGAGACCAACACGGGACGGATGCCCCAGGTCAAAGCCAGCTGGTTCCAGACGTGCTCCACCGGAGTGAACGCGAAGACCGGCTTGACCGGGCGCAGGCGCGAAAGGCGGCGGGCCGAGTCACCTGACTGGGTGAACGCACAGATGTACTTGGCGTCCAACTGGTCCGCGATTTCGACGGCGGCACGCGTAATGGCGCCACCGCGAGTGCGGGGCTTGGTGCCCAGCGGGGGTACGCGCTCCAGGCCGTGCTCTTCGGTGGATTCGATGATCCGGGCCATGGTCTTCACGGTTTCGATGGGGTACTGTCCCACGGACGTTTCACCGGACAGCATGACTGCATCGGCGCCGTCGAGGACTGCGTTGGCGCAGTCGGAAGCCTCGGCACGCGTCGGGCGCGGGTTGTCGATCATGGACTCGAGCACCTGGGTGGCCACGATGACCGGCTTGGCCCAGCGGCGGGCCAGCTCGATGGCGCGCTTCTGGACGATCGGCACCTCTTCGAGGGGAAGCTCCACGCCGAGGTCACCACGGGCAACCATGATGGCGTCGAACGCATCGATGATCTCGTGGAGCTGGTCCACGGCCTGCGGCTTCTCGATCTTGGCGATCACCGGAACGCGGCGGCCTTCTTCGTCCATGATCTCGTGCACACGCTTGATGTCTGCGGCGTCACGGACGAACGAAAGCGCAACCAGATCCACGCCACGCTTGAGCGCCCAACGGAGGTCGTCCTCGTCCTTTTCGCTCAGCGCGGGGACGTTGACGGCAACACCGGGAAGGTTGATGCCCTTGTTGTTGGAGACTTTGCCGCCAACGGTCACGGTGGCTACGACCTTCACGTCGTCCACCTCAATGGCGCGGAGGGCAACCTTGCCGTCATCGATCAGGAGGGCATCGCCCACACGCACGTCTTCGGTAAGGCTCTTCAGGGTGGTGGAGCAGATGTCCTTGGTGCCCGGAACGTCTTCGGTGGTGATGGTGAACGTATCGCCAACAGCCAGTTCGTGCGGGCCGTCGACAAAACGGCCAAGGCGGATCTTCGGACCCTGGAGGTCGGCCATGATCGCCACGGGCTTACGCAGCTGCGCCGACGCCTTGCGGACATTCTCATAGGTGTTGTCATGCACGGAGTAGTCGCCGTGGCTCATGTTCATGCGAGCAACGTCGACGCCGGCCTCCAGCACCGCGAGGGTGTTGTCGAAGCTGGAGATAGCCGGACCGAAAGTTGCCACAATTTTCGCGCGTCTCATATACCTACCCTAAGTAGTGTGCTGCTGATTGAGTTAAAGAAAGTTCCTGCCGACGCTATAAGACCGCGATTGCCCGGTCGGTGGGGGCGACCGGTGCCGGGAGGATGGTGCTTCCCATCAGGAACTTATCCACTGCTGCCGCGCACGCACGGCCTTCCGCAATGGCCCACACAATCAGGGACTGGCCACGTCCGGCGTCGCCGGCAACAAACACACCCTCGGTGTTCGTCATGTAGTAGCCGTCGCGGGCAACGTTGCCCCGACCGTCGAACTCTGCACTCACTTGCTCGGTGATCCCCGCCGGCTCAGCACCAGTGAACCCGAGGCTGAGGAACACGAGATCCGCGGGAATGACCCGCTCGGTTCCGGCCTTGGGCAGGCGCTTGCCGTCGACAAACTCCGTTTCGGCAACCTTGACTCCGGTGAGCTTGCCGTCCTCGCCGACGAACTCAACGGTGGATGCCAGGTAGGTACGCTCGCCGCCTTCTTCGTGGGCGCTGGCGACCTCGAAAAGGGTGGGGAACGTTGGCCAAGGCTGGTGCGCGGCACGCTCCAGCGGCGGCTGCTTGCCGATCGCCAGAGTGGTCACCGAAGCAGCCTGGTGGCGGTGCGCAGTACCGATGCAGTCAGCACCGGTATCGCCACCACCGAGGATGACCACGTGCTTGCCGCGGGCATCGATGTGGTTTTCGGGGCTCTCCCCCGCCACAACGCGGTTGGACGGAACCAAGTAGTCCATGGCGAAGTGCACGCCGTCGAGGTCACGGCCCGGAATGGGCAGGTCGCGCGGGACCGTGGCGCCGGTAGCGATGACAACGGCGTCGTAGCGCCGGCGCAACTGCTCCCAGGTCACGTCGGTGCCGACTGCGACGCCGGTCCGGAAGCGCGTACCCTCGGCCTTCATCTGCTCAAGGCGGCGATCAACCTGCTCCTTCTCCATCTTGAAGTCAGGAATGCCGTAGCGGAGCAGGCCGCCGATCTTGTCGTCACGCTCGTACACAGCCACGGTGTGGCCCACACGGGTCAACTGCTGCGCAGCAGCCAAACCGGCAGGACCGGAACCAACAACCGCCACCGTCTTGCCGGTGAGCCGGGTCGGCGGAAGGGGCTGGACCCAGTCGTTGTCGAACGCTTCGTCAATGATGGACACCTCAACCTGCTTGATGGTCACAGCGGGTTGGTTGATGCCAAGGACGCAGGACGCTTCACACGGAGCCGGGCACAAACGGCCGGTCCACTCCGGGAAGTTGTTGGTGGCGTGGAGTCGCTCGATCGCCTCTTCGCCCTTGTCCCGCCACATGAGGTCGTTCCACTCGGGAATGAGGTTACCCAGCGGGCAGCCCTGGTGGCAGAACGGAACCCCGCAGTCCATGCAGCGGCCGGCCTGGCTCTTCAGGACGCCCTTCTCCTGGGCTTCGTACACTTCCTTCCAGTCCATGATGCGGACCGGAACGGGACGGCGTGGCTGCGTCTCGCGCTGCCGGACTTTCAGAAATCCGCGTGGATCAGCCACCGGTAACCTCCAGGATTCGAGACCATACTTCTTCGCCATCAGGGTCAAGGCCCTCTTCAATGGCGTCGAGACGGGTTTGCAGGACTGCGGCATAGTCGCGCGGCAGCACTTTGGTGATGCGGGCGGCGGTGTCGTCGAAGTTTTCGAGCAGACGGCCGGCCAGGACGGATTCGGTTTCCTCAAGATGCTTGGTGAGCAGGCCGTGCACGATGTCCCGATCCTCGGCATCCAGCTCAAGCAGCTGGAGTTCACCGGAATCGAGGGCATCTTTGTTGACACGCTCATGCTGCAAATCCAGCACATAAGCCGTACCACCGGACATGCCGGCACCGAAGTTGCGGCCGGTCCGGCCGATGATGAGCGTCTGCCCACCGGTCATGTACTCGCAACCGTGATCGCCAATACCTTCGACGACGGCCGTCGCACCCGAGTTGCGGACCAGGAAGCGTTCGCCCACCTGGCCGCGGAGGAACATCTCACCACTGGTGGCACCGTAACCGATGACGTTGCCCGCGATGACGTTGCGCTCAGCCTGGAACACGTTGGTGCGGTCCGGGCGGACGATGATGCGGCCACCCGAAAGACCCTTGCCGACGTAGTCGTTCGAGTCACCGAACAAGCGCAGCGTGATGCCCGCGGGAAGGAACGCGCCAAGGGACTGGCCCGCCGTACCGTTGAGCGTGACGTCGATCGTGTCGGTCGCCAGGACGTCGGTGCCGAACGTCTTGGTCACAACATGGCCGAGCATCGTACCCACGGAGCGATCCGTGTTGATGACGTCCAGGGTGATCTTGACGGGCATGCGGTCGCTGAGAGCTTCCTGGGCCATGGTGATCAGGCGCTGGTCGAAGTGCTTATCCAGCTCGTGGTTCTGCCCCACCATGTTCCGCAGCGGAACGTCATCGTCAAACTCGAGGCCGTGCAGGATCGGATCGAGGTCCAGGCCTTCGGCCTTCCAGTGGTCGATCGCATCGCGGGTGTCCAGGACTTCAGCGTGGCCGATCGCCTCTTCGAGGCTGCGGAAACCGAGCTCAGCGAGGATCTCCCGAACTTCTTCGGCGAGGAACTCGAAGAAGTTGACCACGAACTCCGGCTTGCCGGTGAACCGTGCACGAAGCTCGGGGTTCTGCGTGGCAACGCCCACGGGGCAGGTGTCCAGGTGGCAGACGCGCATCATGATGCAGCCCTCCACCACCAGGGGCGCGGTGGCGAAACCGTACTCCTCGCCACCCAGCAGGGCAGCGATGACTACGTCGCGGCCGGTCTTGAGCTGGCCATCAACCTGGACCACAACGCGGTCGCGGAGACCGTTCAGCATGAGGGTCTGCTGGGTCTCGGCCAGGCCGAGTTCCCAAGGCACGCCCGCGTGCTTGAGCGAGTTCAGCGGCGAGGCGCCGGTACCGCCGTCGTGACCTGAAACAAGCACGACGTCGGCCTTCGCCTTGGTCACGCCGGACGCCACGGTGCCGATCCCGACTTCCGAAACAAGCTTCACGTGTACCCGGGCCGAGGGGTTGGCGCGCTTGGCATCGTAGATGAGCTGCGCGAGGTCCTCGATCGAGTAGATGTCGTGGTGCGGGGGCGGGGAGATGAGTCCCACACCTGGGGTCGAGTGGCGAGTCCGGGCTACCCACGGGTAGACCTTCTGCGCCATCAGCTGGCCGCCTTCGCCAGGCTTGGCACCCTGCGCCATCTTGATCTGGATGTCATCCGCGTTGGTCAAGTACAGGCTGGTGACACCGAATCGACCCGAGGCGATCTGCTTGATGGCAGAACGGCGTTCAGGATCCAGCAAGCGCTCAACGTCTTCGCCGCCTTCACCGGTGTTGGACTTGGCGCCCAATCGGTTCATGGCGATGGCCAGCGTCTCGTGGGCTTCCTTGGAGATGGAGCCATAGCTCATGGCACCGGTCGAGAAGCGCTTGACAATGCTCGAAACCGGTTCCACTTCCTCAAGGGGAACCGCGGGACGCATGCCGCTCTTGAACTTGAGCAGGCCGCGCAGGGTCATCAGGTTCTCGGACTGGTCGTCCACGCCCTTGGTGTACGACTTGAAGATGTCGTAGCGGCGTTCGCGCGTTGCGTGCTGCAGGCGGAACACCGTCTCCGGGTTGAAGAGGTGCGGTTCGCCGTCGCGACGCCACTGGTACTCGCCGCCGCCCAGGAGCGGACGGTGCGGGTGCTCGATGCCGCCCTCGGGGTAGGCCATCTGGTGGCGTGCGGAAACTTCGGCTGCAATGACGTCGAGGCCGACGCCGCCGAGCTGGGAGTGGGTTCCGGAGAAGAATTCGTCCACGAGTTCCTGGGACAGGCCCAATGCCTCGAACGTCTGGGCGCCGGTGTACGAAGCCACCGTGGAGATGCCCATCTTGGACATGATCTTCAGGACGCCCTTGCCGAGGCCCTTGATCAGGTTGTAGACGCCGTCTTCCGGAGTAACGCCCACGACGTCGCCGTTGGCAATCAGCTGCTCCACCGATTCCATGGCCAGGTACGGATTCACAGCCGAAGCGCCGTACCCGATCAGTACTGCAACATGGTGTGTCTCGCGGACGTCACCGGCTTCGACCACGAGCGCGGTCTTGGTGCGGTTGGCGCTCCGCAGCAGGTGGTGGTGCACGGCGCTGACCAGCAAGAGTGACGGAATCGGAGCCCACTGGGCATTCGAGTCACGGTCGGACAGCACAATGTACTGCACGCCACGGTTGATGGCACCGGAAACCTGCTCGCAGATTTCCGTCAGACGGGCGCGAAGCGCCGCTTCCCCGCCCTCGGGGCGGTAAAGGCCACGGACCTTCATCGCGATACGGTCGCCGTCGGGGCTCTCGATGTTCGCGATCTTGGCGAGCTGGTCGTTGTTGATGACCGGGAACGGAAGGGAGATTTGCGGCTGGCGGACCTGCTTGCCATCAAGGAGGTTCCCGTTGGGTCCGATGGCGCACTTCAGCGACGTGACCAGTTCTTCGCGGATGGCATCCAGCGGCGGGTTGGTCACCTGGGCGAAGGACTGCACGAAGTAGTCGAACAGCAATCGCGGACGCTTGGACAGCACGGCAACGGGAGTGTCCGAGCCCATGGCGCCCAGCGGTTCTGCACCGGTGCGGGCCATCGGGCCCAGCAGGATCTTCAGTTCTTCAGTGGTGTAGCCGAAGGTCCGCTGGCGGATGTTGACCGACGCAGCGGTGTGCAGCACGTGCTCACGCTCGGGCAACTCGTTGATGTCGATGAGGTTGTCCTTGAGCCACTCTGCCCACGGGTTGGCAGCAGCAACCTCGGCCTTGACCTCGGCGTCGTCGATGATGCGGCCGGCCTCGGTGTCCACCAGGAACATCTTGCCGGGGGCCACACGGCCTTTCTTGACCACGTTGGACGGTTCAACCTCGATGACGCCAACTTCGGAGGCGAAGACGATGAGTCCGTCTTCGGTGATCCAGTAGCGGCCCGGGCGCAGACCATTGCGGTCCAGCGTGGCGCCAACCAGGTTGCCGTCAGTGAAGGACACGGCCGCAGGACCATCCCAGGGCTCCATGAGCAGCGAGTGGTACTCGTAGAACGCACGGCGTGCCGGATCCATGGTGGCGTGGTTCTCCCACGCCTCCGGGATCATCATCATGATGGAGTGCGTGATGGGTCGGCCGGACAGCCACAGGAGTTCAGCGACCTCGTCGAAGGATGCCGAGTCGGAGGCACCCGGGGTACAGATCGGGTACAGCTCTTCCGGAGTGTCACCGAGCAGCGGGCTGGCCAGCTGCGACTGGCGGGCGCGCATCCAGTTGCGGTTGCCCTTGACCGTGTTGATCTCGCCGTTGTGCGCGATGGTGCGGAAAGGCTGCGCCAGAGGCCACGACGGGAACGTGTTCGTGGAGAAGCGCGAGTGGACAATGGCAAGCTTCGTCTTGAAACGCTTGTCCGAAAGGTCCGGGTAGAACGGCTCCAGCTGGGCCGTGGTCAGCATGCCCTTGTACACGATGGTGCGCGAGGACAGCGATGGGAAGTAGACACCGAACTTGTTCTGGGCACGTTTGCGGATGCGCCAGGCGCGGGAGTCAAGCTCGTTGCGTTCGAGCTGCTCACCGGTAGCCGAAGCAAAGAACGGCTGGGAGAAGTAAGGCATGCACGCACGCGCCATGGCACCCACAAGGTCGGCGACCACGGGGACCTCGCGCCAGCCGAGGACGGTCAGGCCCTCGTCGGCCGCGAGCGACTCGATGCCGGCCTTGGCGGTAGCAGCTTCGCGCGATTCCGCAGGCAGGAACGCGGTGCCCACGACGTACTGGCCGGGGGCCGGCAACTCGAATTCCGTAACCGCCCTAAAAAACTCATCCGGAATCTGCATGAGGAGGCCAGCACCATCGCCGGTACCTTCGTCGGCGCCAACAGCGCCACGGTGTTCGAGATTGCGGAGCGCAGTCAGTGCCGCTTCCACGATGTCGTATCCCGGCTCCCCGCGGAGCGTGGCAATGATGGCCAGGCCGCAGGCGTCCTTCTCCTTATCAGGGCTGTAAAGACCCTGGGCCTCCGGAAGCGCAGCGAAGCGCTTGAACGGAGACATGGCACCCTGAGGTTCGATATTTTCGGACCAACCGGGGTTATGAAGATGGGTCATGGGAGACGTCCTTCCTCGGAATCGTGCGTATGGAAGGGACAACGTTGGCCCCACCTTGCTTGCCCTGGTGATGGGCACAACAAAGCGCTAGTAATTGGAATTGTAGGCCAGCCAATCAAGCGCAACTAACAGTTACGCAGACCACTGGCCCCGGCTTGACCAGTGAACATCGGTATGCTGCGATCCGGTTTCCGGGGTGCCACGACGCTGTGGACTGGGCCCTACGAGCGGTGACTCTGTTGCCCCTTTGCCGGAAACGACTACTTGGTGTCGTCAGCTTCCGGCGAGGATCCGGGGGCCTTCCTCGCGGCAGTTGCAGCAGATTCGGATGCCGGCTTGGACTTGGTGTCCTTGGCAGCATCCCCTGCAGCTTCCTGCGGCTCGTCAACGTGGCCCGGATCGCTTTGGTTATCTGGGAGATTATCACGGGAACCACTATCTGAGACAGATGGGTCCACATCATGACTGGTGACGCTGGTCACGGAAGCAGGTGTTTTGTCCGTGGTGGTTTTGGGCTCCCGCCCCGGCAAATAAGGACTTTCGTCCTGCTGTTTCCCGCCACGACCCAGTGCCAGGAAGATCGCCAATGCGACGACGAAGACCAGGATGCTTGTCCAAACATTGAGCCTGGTGGTGATACCGAAGAGGCTGATCTGTTCGGCGTCGTCAATCCTCAGCGCTTCGATCCAGACGCGGCCGAGGGTGTAATACATGGCGTACAACCAGAACAGGCGTCCGCGGCGGAAGTTGAACTTGCGATCCAGCAGCAGCAGGATCGCCACGCCCAGCACGTTCCAGAGGAATTCATAGAGGAAAGTGGGATGGAAGAGCGTATCCGCAGCCATTCCGGCAGGGAAATTCGCATTTGCGGGGTCGATCTCCAGCCCCCACGGCAACGTAGTCGGCGCGCCAAAGAGTTCCTGGTTGAACCAGTTGCCCCAACGGCCGATGGCCTGTGCGAGCAGCAGACCGGGAGCGGCGGCGTCCAGGAAAGCCGTGAGCTTCACGCCCGCACGCCGACACCCGATCCAGGCACCTACGGCACCCAGGAGGACGGCACCCCAAATACCCAGACCACCGCGCTGGATCTGCGGAATCAGGGAAAGGTCGCCCGTGCCGTCGAACCCGGGCCCGAAGTAGGCGTCAGGGGAAGAGAACACGTGGTAGAGACGACCACCGATGATGCCGAACGGAATCGCCCAAATGGCGATGTCCCACAAACTGCCCTCCGGTGTCCCCCGGCGCTTCCACCTGGCCGATGTGAGCCAAAGGCCCACCACGATGCCTGCCAGGATGCACAGTGCGTACGCGTGGATGCGCAGGGTTCCCCACGGCAGCGGAATATCGAAACCGGACCACGAAGGGCTCGGGATGCTCAGTGGGACCATTGCCGCTGCGTGGAGGACGGTCTGCATGGGCTACGCTGTTTCCTTTTTCCTAGGCGTCTGCAGCTGCCCGGCCCAGGCCGGCGCTGAGGTTCTTTGTGAGTTGCCCGACGGCGTCCACCCCGCCATCGCGGAGGGCCGCCACCAGTGCGGTGCCGACGATCACGCCGTCAGCATAGGCAGCGATTTCGCGGACGTGGTCCGGGTTGGAAACTCCCAGGCCCACGCAGACCCGCTCTGCGCCCGCTGCATGTGCGCGGGCCACGACATCCTCGGCTGCGCTGCTCACGGATTGGCGCGCACCTGTCACGCCCATGATTGAGACGGCGTAAACGAAGCCGCGGCTCGCCTTGACGGTCATATCCAGGCGTTCGGGCGTGGAGGACGGTGCCACCAGGAAGACCCTGTCGAGACCGTACTTGTCTGAAGCTTCGAACCATTCGCCGGCCTCGTCCGGAATCAGGTCAGGAGTAATAAGTCCCGCTCCCCCGGCCTCGGCCAAACGCCTGGAGAATTCGTCCACGCCCATCCGCATGACGGGGTTCCAGTAGGTCATGACCAGGACTGCGGCGTCCGTGACGGCGGTGATCCCGGCAACGACGTCGAACACGTCGGCAACGCGGAAGCCGTTGGCGATTGCTTCGGTGGTGGCCGCCTGGATGACAGGGCCGTCCATCACGGGATCAGAATATGGAATGCCGATCTCGATCAGGTCGGCACCGTTACGGGCCAAGGCGATACCGGCGTCGATGCTCTCCTGGACCGTCGGGTACCCGGCGGGAAGGTAGCCCACCAGGGCGGCACGGCCCTCGGCGCGGGCGTGATCGATGGCGGCAGCGGACTTGCTGGCGAATTGTTCAGTCATTAGTTCTGGTCCTCGTCGACGTCCGCGGCTGCTTCTGAAGTGCGCTCGGTGGGTCCCTTGGGCTTGCGGGTGGACAATGTGGTGCCCTTGACGTGGCCTTCCTCGTCCAGCATGTTGAACCACGCCGCCGCGGTTTCGACGTCCTTGTCCCCACGACCGGAAAGGTTCACGATCACGGAAACCTCGGGGGGGTTCTCCTTGCCCTCGGTGAGCCGCTTGCCAACCTTGATTGCGCCTGCAAGCGCATGCGAGGACTCAATGGCCGGAATGATGCCTTCCGTACGGCACAGGAGGCTGAAGGCGTCCATGGCCTCGGTGTCGGTGATGGGTTCGTACGTGACGCGCCCGATGTCCGCAAGGTAGGAGTGCTCGGGTCCGACGCTGGGGTAATCCAGGCCCGCGGAAATGGAGTGGGACTCGATGGTCTGGCCGTCTTCATCCTGCATGAGGTACGAGCGTGCACCGTGCAGGACGCCCGGACGTCCCAGGGAGATGGCCGCAGCGTGGCGTCCGGTTTCAACGCCTTCGCCACCGGCTTCAAAGCCATAGATCTTCACGGAAGCGTCATCCAGGAAGCTGTGGAACAAGCCGATGGCGTTGGAACCGCCACCGATGCAGGCGCAGATGGCATCAGGAAGCTTGCCGGTCTGTTCCAGGATCTGGGCGCGGGCTTCCTCTCCGATGACTTCGTGGAAGAAGCGCACCATGGCGGGGAACGGGTGGGCTCCGGCCGCGGTACCGAGGAGGTAGTGGGTGTTCTCCACGTTGGAAACCCAGTCCCGCAGGGCGTCGTTGATGGCGTCCTTCAAAGTCTGTGAGCCATTGGTTACAGGAACCACGGTGGCGCCCAGGAGTTGCATGCGGGCAACGTTCAAAGCCTGGCGGCGGCAGTCCTCTGCTCCCATGTAGACAACACACTCAAGACCCAGGAGGGCAGCCGCCGTGGCACTGGCGACGCCGTGCTGGCCCGCGCCGGTTTCGGCAATCACACGGGTCTTGCCCATGCGCTTGGCCAGCAGGGCCTGGCCCAGGACGTTGTTGATCTTATGCGAACCGGTGTGGTTGAGGTCCTCGCGCTTGAGGAAGATCCTGGCTCCTCCGGCGTGCTTGGAGAAACGCTTGGCTTCGGTCAGCAGGGAGGGACGGCCCGAGTAGTTCTTGTTGAGGTCCTTCAGTTCGGCCAGGAACTCAGGGTCTGCCTTGGCCTTTTCGAACGTGTCCTGGACTTCGTCGAGGGCGGCGATGAGCGACTCGGGCATCCAACGTCCGCCGTAGTTGCCGAAGTAGGGCCCGGTCGCATTGCGCAGCGACGCTCCGCCTTGCAGGAATGCGTCTGCGGCATTCTCCTCCGAGCTGGCTGTTGGCGCGTCCACCATCAGTCTCACCGTCCTGTTCCAGTTAGTTCATCGGGTACTTCCACGTGCCACAAGGCAGCCACAGGCACATGCCCGGGCTGCCTCATGGCGTCGCCTGGCTCCAGGTACTGTCTTAGTTCCTGACGGCGATGGCGGCAGCTCCAGCTGCCTTGAATTCGGTGATGCGTTCACGAGGAGTCGAGTCGCTGACAAGCGCCTCCCCCACCAAAATGGCATTGGCGCCGCTGGCGGCGTAATGCGAGACATCGTCTGCGGACCGAACGCCGGACTCGGCCACGATAACGGCCTCAGCCGGAATCAAACCTGCCAGCGATCCGAAAAGTGAACGGTCGACGTCGAGCGTCTTCAGGTTGCGGACGTTGACGCCAATGATTTTGGCCTTGGCCGCTACTGCGCGTTCGATTTCCTCTTCGGTATGCGTTTCCACCAGCACATTCATTCCGAGTTCATGGCTCAACGCGCTGAAATCAGCCAGTTCGGCATCGGACAAGGCTGCGACGATCAGCAGGATGAGGTCAGCGCCGTGGGCACGGGCTTCCCAGATCTGGTACTCGTCCACCGTAAAGTCCTTGCGAAGCAAAGGGACATCGACGGCGGCACGCACGGCATCGAGGTCCGCCAGCGATCCGCCGAAACGGCGCTGTTCGGTCAGCACGCTGATGACGGAGGCACCGCCGTCCGCATATTGCACGGCAAGCGACGCGGGGTCCGAAATCGGCGCCAAATCCCCCTTCGACGGGCTGCGGCGCTTGATTTCGGCGATGACTTTGAGGTCGTCGCGGCTGGAGGAGGGTCCACCCAATGCAGCCCAGGCATCGCGGGCGGGAACGGCGCTTGCGGCGCGGTCCTTCAGTTCCGCAATGGAGACGAGCCGACGCCGGGCATCCATCTCCTCCTTGACGCCAACGATGATGTCATCAAGAACGGTCACGATCAGTGGCCGTTGCTCTTCAGCTTGCTGCCGCCCACGCCGTAGCCGGCCTTGCGCATGGCCCAACCGGCAACCAGGCCGAGGACCATGACCACGAGGCCGCCAATGAAGATGGGAGTGCTGGCGATGACGAAAGCAATGGAGGAAATCAGGGCACCCACCAGCATGACAATCACACAGGTCCAGGCAGCCGGGCTGTTACCGTGGCCGATGGCGTCAGCGTGGCTCGCCATGGTGGAAGTAGCTTGGTTTGCGGACACAGTTGTTTTGCTCATGTGGAATCTCCTCAGGATGAATACTGCTTACATTCTGCCATTTATTGTCGGTGCCCGGGACAACGCCCGGCGTCAGGCCCCCTATGGGCACTTATGTTGCGGAGCACCGCTCCACAAGGCCCTTTTGCCTGCCTACGTGGGGTCTTCCCCGCGCGAAAGGCTGTCCCAGCTGTCGATCTCATCAACGGGGCCTTCGCCACGTTCCTTTGCCCGTGCAGCGGTGTCGTACCTGGTTCGGGACTTCCAGTAGCGCCCTGCGAAGGGCAGCAGCACTGCACAGACAGCAAGCAAAGCCCCGGCGACGATCGCAATCACGGGTAAGAACGTCGTGTCGACATCGGCTTGGCCTCCCGAGATACCGGTAGCGGCCGCGATGGAACCCTGGGCAGCGCCCAGCGGATCCGCCAACACGGTGGCGGCTGCCAAGACGATACCTACGGCGGTCAACGCGACGATCGCGGCGATAATCCAGCGTGCAACCTTCCCGCCGATGGATGCGGCCAATCCGGCTGCAAGGGCTACTACTGCCAACGCCGTGACGGAGTTGGCCGCCTTGCTGCCCTGGACGGAAAGCTCATTGATCGCGCCGACCGATGGATCCAAGCGGACCTCGACCCAGGTCTGTGTTGACGTTCCGAACACGGCGAGAGCAAGGACAATAGTGGCCAACACCAGCGTGGACTTGCGCGCCCATCGTGGAGTTTGCCTGGCCGCGGGTACGGCTCCACCAGCAGTCATGAGGCGGGCGTCCCGCCGTCGACATGTCCCGCGTCCTGCTCCGAACCGGCCTGCCGAACCGTCTCCGCCGAGATGTTCTGCAGGGAGCCGGCCGTGTGCACGGCCCGAAGGGGCGCGGCCGCCTTGTTGACGGTCTCGAGTGCCTCAGCCGGCTTGTGCGAGTCGGCGACGATGCCGCCGCCGGCCTGGACGTAGGCCCGGCCTTCCCGAAGCAGCGCCGACCGGATGGCAATTGCCATGTCCATGTCGCCGGCAAAGTCGAGGTAGCCCACCACGCCGCCGTAGATGCCGCGACGGTGGGGTTCCAGCTCATCGAGCAGGCGAAGGGCGCGCGGTTTCGGCGCACCGGACAGCGTACCCGCAGGGAATGTTGCCTTGAGGACGTCGTAGGCCTTGGCGTGCGGGGCAAGTTGGCCAACCACCGTGGACACCAGGTGCATGATGTGGCTGAAGCGCTCCACCTCCATGAACTGGGTGACGTCCACCGTGCCCGCCACGCAGACCTTGGAGAGATCGTTGCGCGACAAGTCCACCAGCATGAGGTGCTCTGCACGTTCTTTCTGGTCGGCCAGCAGCTCTGTGGCCAAGGCCTTGTCCGCTTCCACCGTCTTGCCACGCGGGCGCGAGCCGGCAATAGGGTGCGTGATCACCTCGCCGCCCGTCACCGTCACCAATGCTTCCGGGGAGGAACCCACAATGGAGTACTCCCGGCCGTCGGCATCCTCGAGGCTGAAGATATACATGTACGGGCTCGGGTTGGTGTTGCGCAGCACGCGGTAAACGTCCAGCGGGTCCGCCGGGCACTCCATCTCGAAACGGCGCGAAATGACTACCTGGAAAACCTCGCCGTCAACGATCGCTTCCTTGCCGCGGTCGATAGCTTCAAGGTACCGGGCCTCGTCCCAGCGCTCCTGCACGCTGGAGGCGAAGTCCAGCGCTGCGGTCTCCAGCACGGATACCGGCTGCGCGACGGGAGTGCTGATCCGGTCCAACAGTGCCTTGACGCGGGCGACGGCGTCATGCCATGCGTCATCGACGCGCTCGGAACTGTTGTCAAAGTTGATCGCGTTCGCAATCAGCAGGACGGTGCCGTCGACGTTATCGTGGACCGCCATGTCCGTGACCAGGTTCAAGGCCATCTCCGGCAATTGAAGGTCGTCTTCGGGCGGGCTGGTCAACCGTTCCCAGTGCCGGACTGCTTCCCAGCCAAGGAAACCCACCAACCCGGACGTAAAGGGAGGAAGCCCTTCAAAGCGGTCGGTCTGCAGTGCGGCAATCGTGTCACGGACCGCTTCCACGGGGTTGCCGTCCACAGGGACACCAACGGGTGGCTCGCCGATCCAGTGGGCCTGCCCGTCCTTGGTGGTCAACGTCGCGCGGGACTTGGCACCAATGAAGGAATAACGGGACCAGGCGCCACCCACCGCCGCCGACTCCATGAGGAAGGTACCCGGCTGGCCCTGGGCCAGCTTTCGGTACAACCCGATGGGTGTCTCAGCGTCTGCCAGGACCTTGAGTCGGACGGGGATGACACGGCTGTGGACGGCGAGTTCGCGGAACTCTTCCAGGCCCGGGCTGATGATTCCAAGGTCCTGCATGGCTATTTTTCTCCGCCTTTGGTTTTAGGTGGTGCGTCTGTGGAATGTGGGGGGCGCCTTAGTCGCGGTTGCCTGTGACGACGGTGAAGTCGCGCCCGTCGAAGCAGGTCCGGGTACCGGTGTGGCAGGCCGCGCCGACCTGGTCAACCCGGACCAGAAGGGCGTCACCGTCGCAATCCAGGGCGACTGACTTCACGAACTGAACGTGCCCGGAAGTATCGCCCTTGCGCCAGTACTCCTGGCGGGAGCGAGAGTAGAACGTGACTCGGCCCGTGGTCATGGTGCGGCGAAGTGCCTCGTCATCCATCCAGCCGAGCATGAGGACCTCGTTGGTGTCGTGCTGCTGGATGATCGCTGCCACGAGCCCCGCGGCATCGCGTTTGAGGGCGCCGGCGATCTCCCGCGGCAAGGGGCCTGCGGGGTCGCTGGTGAGCTCCACGGAAGGAGTTGGACTGGGGGCGGACTGCTCAGACATCAGATCAAGTCTAGTGCCTCCGGCGCGGCCCGGATTCTGCGGCGGTTCCACTGCGCAACACACCCCCGATCGTGCTAGTTTCACAAGTGATGCATTTCGTCGATCCTTCCCGAGAAGTACTGGCCGAAACCCTGCTGGCGGCCGGACCTGACTCCCCCACGCTCTGCGCAGGGTGGCTCACCCGGGATCTCGCCGCGCACCTCTACCTCCGTGAACGCAAGGCCGCGGTCGGTCTCGGCCTCCTGATCCCCAGCTTGGGCAAGGCCTCGGACAAGGCCACCTCCAAACTTGCGGCCAAGTTGAAAACCACGGACGACTACGCCGAACTGGTGAAGACCTTCCGCGCCGGTCCCCCTGCCCTCTCTCCGTTGAAGATCAAAGCACTCGACGAAACGTCCAATCTCATCGAGTATTTCGTGCACACGGAGGACATCCGCCGTGCCGGTGACCGCTGGGCACCCAGGGCACTCGACGAAGCCTACTCGGACGCACTCTGGGGTGAGCTCATCAAGCGGGCAGCCTACCTCTACCGCGGCGTTGACCTCGGCATCGTCCTGGTCCGGCCGAGCGGGCCCCGCCACGTGGCCAAGCGCGCTCCGGTTTCCGTCGCGATTGTGGGCGAACCCGGCGAGCTGCTCATGCATGCCCACGGCCGGACGAACCAGGCCCTCGTGACGTTCGAAGGCCAACCGGACGCCGTCGCGCTTTTGCAGTCCGCGGAAATCGGGCTTTAGGCCAACCGCCCGCAAGCTACCGGACTTCGAAGCCCGCTTCGCGAATGGCCGTTTTGACCTGGGCAATCATGTCATCAGGACCGAAGTGGAACACCGAAGCGGCCAACACGGCATCAGCACCTGCTTCAACAGCGGGCGGGAAGTGCGCCGGCTCCCCGGCACCGCCGGAAGCGATGATGGGGATGTTCACGGCAGCGCGGACCAGGCGGATCAGTTCGAGGTCGAAGCCGTCCTTCGTTCCGTCGGCGTCGATCGAGTTGAGCAGGATTTCTCCGACACCCCGGTCTGCTGCTTCCTTCGCCCAGGCGATGGCGTCAATTCCGGTGCCGGTTCGCCCGCCGTGGGTGGTGACTTCAAAACCGGACGACGTCGGGGCGTCGCCTTCGCGGGTACGGCGCGCGTCAACGGAGAGCACCAATACCTGCGAACCGAAGTGGCGCGTGATTTCGTCGATGACCTCGGGCCGGGCGACAGCTGCGGTGTTGATGGAGGCCTTGTCCGCGCCGAAGCGCAGCAGCTTGTCCACTTCCGCCACGCCACGCACGCCACCGCCCACGGTCAGTGGGATGAAGACTTCCTCTGCGGTGCGCCGGACCACATCGAAGGTCGTCTCGCGGTTGCCGGATGAAGCGGTGACGTCAAGAAACGTCAATTCATCGGCCCCGCCATTGTCGTAGCGGTGCGCGAGTTCAACGGGGTCTCCGGCATCCCGGAGTCCTTCGAAGTTGACGCCCTTGACCACGCGGCCTGCATCGACGTCCAGGCACGGAATGACCCGTACGGCTACAGCCATGTGCTGCTCCTAAAAGTGTGCTGTGCTCAGTAGATTTGCCGGTCAGATCCGGCAGGCGTGGATGCTGCTGACCAGGATGGCGCGGGCGCCGAGGTCGTAGAGCTCATCCATGATCCGGTTGGTTTCCTTCTTGGGAACCATGGAGCGGACAGCAACCCATTCGGAATCGCGGAGCGGCGAGACCGTGGGCGATTCGAGGCCCGGAGTCAGGGCTGCCGCATCCTCCACGAGGTCCTTGCGGATGTCGTAATCCATCAGGACGTACTGGCGTGCCACCAGGACACCCTGCAGGCGGCGGATCAGGACGTCGATTTCCTTTGCTGTTCCATTCGCTGCGCCTCCGGGGCCGGTGCGGCGGATCAGCACGGCCTCGGACTTCAGGATCGGGTCGCCAAAGATTTCCATCCCGGCCGCCTTGAGGGTGTTGCCGGTCTCGACGACGTCGGCAATGGCGTCCGCTACGCCCAGGCGGACCGAGGATTCCACGGCTCCGTCAAGGCGGACCACCTTGGCGTTCACACCGCGTTCGGCGAGGTAGTCGCGCAGGAGGCCGTCGTAACTGGTGGCGAGCCGCTTGCCTTCAAGCTGTTCGACGCCGGTGAAGTCACCTACGGGGCCGGCGAAACGGAAGGTAGAAGGGGCAAAGCCCAAGGGAAGCAGTTCTTCGGCTTCCACCTTTGCGTCCAGCAGGAGGTCGCGGCCCGTGATGCCGACATCCAGCGTGCCTTGGCCTACATACACGGCAATGTCACGCGGGCGAAGGAAGAAGAACTCAATGTCATTGTCGGGGTCAACCATGACCAGTTCGCGGTTGTCGCGGCGCTGGCGGTAGCCGGCCTCGGACAACATTTCGGACGCGGCCTCGGACAGGGATCCCTTGTTGGGGACTGCTACACGGAGCATTGGGGAGACTTTCTGTTTGGAATGGAGGTTTTCAGGCACATGGCCACGCGGCTGGCTCTGCCGGGTACAGCGGAGCGGCGTGGCTAGAGATGCTTGTAAACGTCTTCCAGGCTGAGGCCCTTGGCGAGCATGAGGACCTGCAGGTGGTACAGCAGCTGGGAAATTTCCTCGGCGGCGGCTTCGTCGGATTCGTACTCGGCGGCCATCCAGACTTCGGCGGCCTCTTCGACCACTTTCTTGCCAATGCCATGGATTCCGGAGTCCAGTTCGGCCACAGTACGCGAGCCTGCCGGGCGGGTCGCTGCTTTCTCACTCAGTTCTGCGAACAGCGTCTCGAAATTCTTCACGCCCTACAGACTACTTGCTTGAGGGTGGGCACCGCTTCTTGGGGCGTTGCATGACGGAGGGGATGTGAGTGAAGACACACCCACACCCCCGTCCGCATCAAGGGTGTCTCTAGCTGTACTGCTTGAGCGTCACGGCAGTCGCAAGGGCCGCAGTCACGGCTTCGTGGCCTTTGTCCTCGCTTGATCCCGGCAGTCCTGCCCGGTCAATGCCCTGTTGTTCGGTGTCGCACGTCAGGACGCCGAAGCCGACCGGCACGCCAGTGCGGACGCTGACATCGGTGAGTCCCGACGTCGCGGCCTGGCAGACGTAGTCGAAGTGCGGCGTTCCGCCGCGGATCACCACACCAAGAGCCACGACGGCGTCAAAGTGCGGTGCCAGCCTGGCGGCGGCAACCGGGAGCTCGAAGCTGCCCGGAACCCGCAGCAGCGTGGGCTCGGCGATTCCTGCTTCCTTGGCGGCACGGAGGGCGCCGTCCACCAGTCCGTCCATGATCTGGGTATGCCAGCTTGCCGCCACGATGGCCAGCTTGAGCCGGGATGTTTCCTCCGGGTTGAGGGTGGTGAGGTCGATGGTGGGCGCGCCGTGTCCGCTCATTGTGTGCTGGGAGTCCGTTCAGTCTTGGTTGTTGTCAAAGGGGTTGGATGCAGGTGTCTTGCCGTTGCTGACGGGCTCGACATCGAGCGCCAGGCGGTGGTCCATCCGGTCTTTCTTGGTCTGCAGGTAACGCAGGTTCTGCTCACGGGAAGGCACCTCGGTGGGGACCATCTCCACCACCGTGACACCGGCCTGGGCGAGGCGGTTCTGCTTGTCAGGATTGTTGCTGAGCAAGCGGACCTCGTGGAGGCCCATTTCGGCCAGGATCTGCCCCGCCGCGTTGTAGGAACGTGCGTCCACAGGCAGGCCGAGTTGTTCGTTGGCCTCAACGGTGTCGAAGCCGGCTTCCTGCAAAGCGTAGGCCTTGATCTTGTTGGCGAGGCCGATCCCCCGTCCTTCCTGGCCGCGCAGGTAGAGCAGCGTACCGCCCTCGGCGTGGATGAGTTCCAACGCATAAGCCAACTGTTCGCCGCAATCGCAGCGGTAGGAACCGAACACATCCCCCGTGAGGCACTCCGAGTGGAGCCTGACCAAGGGTGCCTTGCCACCTTTGGGCGGGTTGGGGGAACTTACGGCAAGGTGCTCATGCCCGGTCTCCTGGTCCGTCCACGCCTGCGCCACGAAATCACCAAAAGCTGTTGGCAGTTGCACGATCGGCCCGCCGCTCACAGGGTGCTGCGCAGCACCCGAATGGTCGCTGCTGCGTGTTGTCGATGCGGTCATCGCTTCTCCTCGTCTGCCAGTGAAACATGTGCCGTCTGGGACTCTACCGCCTCAACGTACGACACCAGGTCCTCTATGGAGATGAGGGGGCATCCGTGTTCAGCGGCAAAGTCACGCAAGCTGTCCATGCGCATCATTTCACCGTCGTCGTGTACCAACTCTGCGATCACACCCACCTGGGCGAGCCCGGCAAGACGACACAGGTCAACGGCGGCTTCCGTGTGTCCTGGGCGTTCACGCACTCCCCCTTCAACCGCCCGCAGGGGGAAAATATGCCCGGGGCGCGTGATGGCGGCCGGCGTGCTCTGCGGATCGGCGAGGATGCGGGCCGTCAAGGCGCGGTCCGTGGCCGAAATCCCGGTGCTCACACCGTGGGCCGCATCGCACGAAACAGTGTAGGCAGTACCCTTGGCGTCCTCGTTGACTTCCACCATCGGCGGAAGTTGCAAGGCATCGGCCCGTCCCCCTTCCAAGGGCACGCAGATGACGCCGGATGAATAACGGATGGTCCACCCCATGAGGGCAGGGGTTGCGTGTTGCGCGGCGAAAATGATGTCGCCTTCGTTTTCACGGTCCTCGTTGTCCACCACGATGACGGCTTGGCCGGCGGCCATCGCGGCTATCGCCGTTTCCACGGGGTCGAGACCGTGGCGGCGCACCGCCGTCGAAAGTGTCTTGCTTGGCGTGCTCATCGTCCAGCCTCCTGGTTCGCCCGCGGCGCGAAGGACAACAAGCGCTCGGTGTACTTTGCCAGCACGTCCACTTCCAGGTTCACCCGGCCGCCCACGGGCTTTGCCCCCAGGCCGGTCTCCTCCAGAGTGGTGGGAATCAGTCCCACTTCGAACCATGGCTCCGCTTCCGCGGCAGCGCTGACCGCCGTGACGGTGAGGGAAACACCGTCGACGGCGATCGAACCCTTCTCCGCAATGTACCGGGCCAGAGGCGCCGGGACGGCAAACCGCAGTCGGTCCCAGTTGCCCAAGGCCTCGCGTTCCACGAGTTCCCCGACGCCGTCCACGTGCCCTTGGACCACATGGCCATCAAGGCGGCCACCGGCGGGGACACAACGCTCGAGGTTCACGGGATCACCGGCTGCCAGCTCGCCAATGGTCGTGCGAACCAGGGTTTCACCCATGACGTCCACCGTGAACTCCTGCCCGTCAATTCGTGTCGCGGTCAGGCACACACCGTTGACGGCGATAGAGCCACCCAGATCCAGGCCGTCCGTGGTGGTGTGCGCCTTCAGCCGGAGCGTGGCGCTGGCATCGCCCTCGTGCTCAATTCCCAGGACGGTGCCCTGCTCGGCAACGATTCCGGTAAACATCAGTGTCCTCCTGTGACGTATTCCGCAGCCTCACTGCGCGGAAGGGAATTCTTTGTTGTGGTGGCTGCAGCCCGCGTTGACCGCAGGTGCAACCGAAGGTCGTTTCCAAGGGGCCGGACCGAACCTCCCCCTGCCTCGTCCCACGACCAGTGCTGGGCATCGGCCAGGGTTGAGATGCCGAGGTCATTCAGGGCGGGAGTCCCGGATCCAAGCAGCGTAGGTGCCAAGTAGACAATCAACTCATCCACCAGGTCAGCAGCCAGGAAAGTGCTCAGGATGCTTGAGCCGCCCTCGACCATGACGTGCCTGACACCTTGATCGAACAGCGTTGACAACGCTTCCGCCGGGTTTCTTGTGGGCAAATGGATGAAGCGGCCATCCGTTCCCCGGACTGCTGCGTCCTGCGGTACGTCCCTCAGTCCCATCACTGCGCGAAGCGGCTGATGAAGCGCGGGTTCGCCGTCGGAGGAGCGGGCCGTGAGCCGCGGGTTATCGATCAGCACCGTCCCTGTCCCCACCAGGATCGCATCGATGAGTCCTCGCAGGCCGTGGTTGTCCGCCAACGATTCCGGGCTGGAGATCCACTGGCTGGTCCCGTCCACCGCGGCGATCCGGCTATCCAGCGTCTGGGCGATATGCAAGGTGACGAACGGACGTTTGGCGGCAACGGCGTCGAACCATTCCCGGTTCAGGTCCAGGGCCCTGCCGGCCTCCAGCCCCGCCTTGACGTCAATTCCCGCTGCCTGCAGCGTTCGGGCGCCGCCCGCGGCGGGATCGTGAGGATCGTCGACGGCGTAAATCACCTTGGCGATCCCCGCGTCGATGATTGCCGCGGCGCAGGGGCCGGTCCGTCCAACATGGTTGCAGGGTTCCAGGGTGACCACCATGGTGGTGCCTGCAAGGTCTACGCCCTTGCGGCGCGCTTCGATAATGGCGTCTGCTTCTGCATGGGCTGTCCCGGCGCCACGGTGATAGCCGACGGCGAGCTGCTCGCCTTCGGGACTGAGTACCACGGCGCCCACCAGGGGGTTGGCTCCCCGCGGTCCAGCCAGGGCTGCGTTGAGCGCAGCGTCCATGGCGGCCGTTTCTGCAGCCGTGAAGTCGTTCGACAGGCTGTTCACGGGGCCGCCCCCACAGCGGCAGGAACAACTGCAGGCTCAACGCGTTCGCGCTTGTCTGCACGCCACCACACGAAGAAGCCTGCCAGCGTGAAGAAACCGTAGAACAAATACATGACGGCACTGGCGTAGTAGCCGGCGCTGAACAACAGGGGGACTCCAACGATGTCCACGGCTACCCAGATCAACCAAAACTCAGTCCAGCCGCGGGCCATGCCATATGTAGCCAAGAGCGATCCCATGAAGGTCCAAGCATCGGCCCAGACAGGCGGATACGAGCCAAGGGCGTCAAACAGTGGTGTCAACGCCGCAGTACCCGCCACCATGGCCCCAAGGAGTGCCACACGGACCTTGGTGCCGGCCCAACCGGGAACGACGGCGGTGCCCCTGGCGTTTGCCTCCCGGCCCTGCTTCCACCGGTACCAGCCATAGAGGGCCACACCGATGAACATGACCTGCCGTGCGGCCTGGCCCCAAAGAGTTGCCGGCGCGGCGGCGCCGAAGACGTTGCCGAGGAAAACCGTCAGCAATAGAAGGTTGCCGAGGATGCCCACCGGCCAAGCCCAGACTTTGCGGCGCATTCCGCCGAGGGCACTGGCGAGCCCGAAGATGTTACCTAGCACTTCGCGTAAAACAAGCGCAGATCCGCCAACGGGAATCTGTGCTTCGAAGAGCCATCGCAGAAAATCCATGCCGTTCCTTCCCAGTCAGCCGCGATGGCTCCGGGGGTGTACGACAGCGCGCTACTGGCGCATCGCCAATGGATGCGCCCAGCAGGACTGTACGTGCTTCTCCCATCCAGACTTTAACTGTCGGTACCGGAATTCCACCGGTTCAACCGTTTGCCGTGGGTTCCAGCTTCTGGGTCCCGTGGCGCGCGGGTCGCGGACTATGACCGCCGGTTCGGACTTACACCGACCCCGGAGCACGTATGTGTGTTGCTATTGTGCCACAACTACGAAGAGCCCCAGGCTATTCCCCCGCCATCTTCGTCATATGCGATGACGATCGTCACGGTTTCACCGAAGCGCTGTCCAATACGGCCCTCCCGGCTTCGCGCAGACGTTCGATCGCCGCAGCGGGATCTTGATGTCCGTAAACTGCAGAACCGGCAACAAACACGTTTGCTCCCGCCTCCGCAGCCCGGAGGATGGTCTCCTCGGTGATTCCGCCATCCACCTGGATGGCCACGCCAATACCGGACCCGTCGATTGCCGCGCGCGCCCGGCGAATCTTGGGCAAGGTGACGTCAAGGAAGGCCTGACCACCGAAACCGGGCTCGACCGTCATGATCAGGAGCATGTCCACTTCGCTGAGCATGTCCAGGTACGGCTCAACAGGGGTGGCCGGTCGGAGCGCCATCCCGGCTTTCGAGCCACGGGCACGAAGTTCCCTCGCCAGTTTGACCGGCGCCATGGCGGCCTCCGCATGGAAGGTCACCGAGGCCAGTCCCGCATCTGCGAAGGCAGGCGCCCAACGATCGGCGTCGGAAATCATCAGGTGTGCGTCCAACGGAACCGGGCTGACCGCTTGGATCCTCTCTACCACCGGAAGGCCGAGGGTCAGGTTGGGAACGAAGTGGTTGTCCATCACGTCAACATGGACGGCATCGGCGTTGCTGATCCGGTTCAGCTCCGCCTCCAGATTGACGAAGTCCGCGGACAGGATGCTCGGGTTGATACAGCACTGGGTCAAGACAGGCCCTTCGGATCGGTGGTGGTCAAGGTAGCAGCCAGCGAAAAGCGGCAGTCAGGGCTTCTTGCGGATGAGCGCCATGAACATCGCATCGGTGTGGTGAAGGTGGGGCCACAATTGTGCAGTGAGTTCGTGGCCCGCGGCGAGGTTCCCGGTGAGGCTGACGTTGTCCAGGGCCTGACCGGCGTCCATCAATTCAAGGTCCACCCGCTTGCCCAAGACGTCACCCACCACAGCGGTGGTTTCCGCAGGATGAGGCGAGCAGGTTACGTAGGCCACTACGCCACCGGGCTTCACAGCATCGATGGCCGAGCTCAGCAGGTCGCGCTGCAGCGGACCCAAGTCAGCAATGTCCTTGGGCGCGCGCCGCCAACGGGACTCCGGACGCCTGCGCAATGCACCCAGGCCGGTGCACGGAACGTCAACCAATACGCGATCGAAGGATTCACGCTGTTCTGCACCTACCTCGCGACCGTCACCGGTACGCACGGTCCAAGCCTCACCGGGCACCGCCGAGAGCGCCTGTTGCACGAGCTTCGCGCGGTGCGGGGCAGGCTCGTTGGCGAGCAGTGTTGCACCCTCGCGATGGGCCAAGGCAGCGAGCAGGGTGGCTTTGCCGCCGGGGCCCGCGCACAAGTCCAGCCACCGTTCGCCGTCCGGCGCATTCGTCGCCACGTCCACGCCTGCGACAGCGCGGGCTACGAGCTGCGAGCCAACATCTTGTACGCGCGTGGTGCCCTTCCGGACAGACTCGAGCCTGCCCAAGTCGCCGCCGGCGGACAGGGCTGAACCTTCTACGAGGTCTCCGGCGGCGGCGCCGTGCTCAAAAGCTTCGTCGAGGTCGCCCAGGCCAGGCAGCGCCACGAGGTTGACCACCGGTGCTGCGTTGTCGGCCTCCAGCAGTGCTTCGATTTCCGAGGCCGGGCGTCCGTGATTCACAAGGGATTGGCGCAAAGCCCGGACAATCCACTCGGGATGGGCATGTCGAAGCGCGGCAATCCGGGTGGGGTCGCTTTCCCCGTCGAGAAGGATGTCGAGCCACTCCCCCAGGCTGTGGGCAGTGACTTTGCGGAGAACGGCATTGATCAGCGCTGAGGGTCCGGCGCCAATGACTGCACGGGCCAGGCCCACGGTTTGGTCCAATGCCGCATGCGGCGGGACCCTCATGGACAACAGCTGGTGGGCTCCGATCCGCAAGGCGTCCAGGATCGCAGGATCGAGTTGCTCCAGGGGCCGGTCAACGCAGCGGGCCAGAATGGCGTCGTAGGTTCCCTGCCCGCGCAAGGCGCCGTAGCTCAGCTCGGTTGCGAAACCGGCGTCGCGGCGGTCAAGGCGGTGCTCGCGGATCCGCGCGGGAAGGACCAAATTAGCGTAGGCATCCTCGGACGCTACGGCCCGCAGTACCTCGTAGGCCACCAAGCGTGCGGGGTCGGCACGACGTGTCCGCTGGGAGGGAGCATTGGTGGAATATCCCTTCTGGGGTCCACGGTTCCGCTCCCTGCCTTGGGCGTTGCGCTTGCTTTCCGTGCGGGCGCCGCGGTTGCCGCGTCCGGCACCGTCCCGGCTCCCGCTGTTGTTGGGGCCTCGCCGGCCGGACTCGCTCATTCGAATACCACTCTTTCAGGTGCTGCCAGGCCGCGGGCCCAATCGGCCGGCGACATCATCTTCTTGCCGGCGGGTTGGATCCGTCCCAGCTCGACGGCATGGGAACCGGTGCCTACGAGGACCGATTTTCCGTCGATCCGCAACTGACCGGGCCTCAGATCGTTGACCTCGGGCCGGAGCCTCACAGGTTCAAGCTTGACTCGCTGACCGTCCAGCGTCGTCCACGCGCCCGGCTCGGGCGTGACGCCTCGTGACCGGCGGTTCAAGGCCAAAGCCGGCTCCCGCCAGTCCAAACGTCCATCCTCAAGCGTGAGCTTGGGCGCCAAGGAGACCTCGCCGCTTTGGGCTTGGGAAGCCGCCTGTCCGGCGTCGATGGCTGACAGTGTCTGGCTGAGCAGGACAGCACCACTGACCGAAAGGCGGTCCAGAAGATCCCCCGCGGTGTCCTCGGACCGGACCGACTCCGTCAGCGTGCCGAAAACGGGCCCGGTGTCCAGCCCTTCCTCCAGACGGAACGTCACGGCTCCCGTGACGTCGTCACCCGCAATGAGGGAACGCTGCACGGGCGCTGCGCCACGCCATGCGGGGAGAAGCGAGAAATGGAGGTTGACCCAACCATGCCGTGGGATGTCCAGCGCTGCACCGGGAACGATGCCGCCGTAAGCCACGATGGCCGCCACGTCCGGGGCGATCTCCGCGATACGGGCGATCGTCGGAGAGTCCACCTTGGCTGCCCGTATCACTTCGAGACCGAGTTCTTCCGCGCGCGAGGCCACCGGAGATGGCGTCATGACGCGTTTGCGTCCCAAAGGGGCGTCCGGCCTGGTCAGGACGGCAACCACGTCAAAGCCCGCCTTGACCAAGGCATCAAGAGACGGAACGGCCACCGCCGGAGTACCGGCAAAAAGCACCCTCACGCGGGAGCCCCGAAGCTGCCGGCACCAAAGCTGGAACCAACCGAGCCGGCACGCTTGGACGTGGTCTGTTCCGTGACCGCGTGATAATTGGCGTTGCGGATGGCGCGCAGCGCGGCCTTCCGGTCTTCGCCCTCAAGCCTGTCCGTGTACAGGATGCCGTCCAGGTGGTCCGTTTCGTGTTGGAAGCAGCGGGCCAGCATGCCTTCCGCCTCGACGGACACGGGGTCGCCATTCAGGTCAACGCCCGTAACACGGGTTGCGCGGTACCGGCGGACCGGGAAGCCCAGCCCGGGGATGGAGAGGCAACCCTCTACTTCGTCCGGCTGGAAGTCTTCACTGTTGTCAAGGACCGGGTTGATGATGTGGCCTTCCTTGCCGCCAATACGGTAGGTAAAAACCCGCTTGCTGACGCCGACCTGGGGTGCGGCCAAGCCAGCGCCCTCGACGTCCTCCATGGTCTCCATCATGTCTGCAACCAGCTTGGCGAGTTCCGGACCAAAATCCGTGACGGGATCCGCTACGGTGCGCAGCACCGGATCTCCGATGATTCGGATACTCAAAATAGCCATCTGTTGTCAGTCCTCACGATCGTCAAACTCATGGTCCGGCTGGTGCGGAGCCTAAGCCAGTTTAGTTGAGTGCATGGCAGCACCGCTGTGCACCGGCCCGGCACCAGCGGTCGCGAACGCAGGCGGGGCGATCGGCAGAAGTGCCTGCCCTGCCGCGACGACGTCGGCCGACATCTCCCAGACGCGCCTCAGCGCGCAAAACTTCCACCAGTGGTGTTTCAGGATCTCGGGGTTCGCCCGCTGTGGACGGACCTCCGTTTCTCCGATGGCGACTGCAAGCAACATGGGATTCTCGCCAAACTTCCAAGGCTCCCACGTGCCTGCCACCGGATCCACAAGGCTTTCCTCCGCCTTCATGCCCGCAACAAGCTGCATCACCACTTTGTCGTCCAGTGCTTTGACGGTGCCGTCGCGGGTTGTGCCCTTTGTTTTGTAGTCGATCAAGCAAACCCGACCATTGATGCGGGCCACAAGGTCCAGCGTGCCGGCATAGCCGACGGTCTTGTTCCACACAGTGATTTCCGGGGCCAACGGTTCCACCCTGTACAGTTCCCACCATTCATCAAAGCGGGCTGCGAAAGCCTGCTCGCCGTGGGAAGCCAGTTCATCGCGGCACTCCTGCATCCGGTGGGGACGGCCCAAGGCACGCAAGGCAACCTGTTCACAGTAGTTATGGACGCGGTCTCCCCGCGCGGCAGCCTCGTCCCTGTAGACCTCCGCGGCTTTGGAGGCCTTATTAATCGCTTGCCGGATCCTGGCCGGACTTCCCAGCAAGGCAGGAAGCTCAGGATCAGCTGCCAGGCTGCTCGCCCCCATGTAGCTGAACCAACCGTCGAGCGCATGCGCCTGCTGCCCGATCACTGTAGTAATCGAGGGGACCGAGAATTGGTCCGAGGTGGAGCGGGCGTACATCCGCCCGTATTCAGTCGCATGGGCAAGCAGTGGAGCAGTCATATGAAGACTTTGTCACAGAGGACCGACAGAATTCCCCTTCAGCTGCCCGGGTTCGTGGTGGCCTCTCCCACAGGGCGGCTGAATGCGGGCTCGCGTCCCATGACCATGGCGAACTGGTCCGGTGACAGCCGGGCCAGCTTTCCCGCGAGGATGGGCGACGTCCTGGCCAGTTGTTCCAGAGAGGTGTCTGTGGGCCGGGGATCTGGTAATTCCTGCACGCTTACCTCGTGCGCCGTCCAGCAACATCGTGACGGGAACCCAGGCTAGAAAGTGCGCCCACCTGACCGGGCACTCCGCCCCCGACTCCGGAAAAACAAAAACCCCCGGGTATCCGGGGGTTTCTCTCGGTGGGCGATACTGGGTTCGAACCAGTGACCTCTTCGGTGTGAACGAAGCGCGCTACCACTGCGCCAATCGCCCGCAACAACCTGAATCAGGCGTCGTGGTGCATACAGAAGATTAGCCCACCCGGACGGGAATGCAAAACGAACCTTGGCTACCGAACTACACGATTGGAATTACAGCCGTGAAACTCCCTCTATCCCGCGCCAATTCAAGGATCCAGCCCGGTCCTTGGCTCAATAGTTGCTACCGATTTGGAGTTTCCCGGAACCTCCTATAGAGTTTTTACTCGTCGGAAAGCGACGGAATGCCTCCAAGGCGGCCCGGAGCAGCGACACTGCGGACGTAGCTCAGCTGGTAGAGCACCACCTTGCCAAGGTGGATGTCGCGAGTTCGAATCTCGTCGTCCGCTCGCAAGGCACTGTCAAGGCAAGTATTCCCCGGAATCCTGCTTACACGGTGGGTTGGCCGAGAGGCGAGGCAGCGGCCTGCAAAGCCGTATACACGGGTTCGAATCCCGTACCCACCTCGGTGAAAACCATGTCTTCCAGCTTGGACTGGATGCATGGGCGATTGGCGCAGCGGTAGCGCGCTTCCCTGACACGGAAGAGGTCACTGGTTCGATCCCAGTATCGCCCACCAAAACAAGGCAACTTGTTTGTTGTTGAACGCCTGGAATCACCCGGGCTGACAACATGTGCGGACGTAGCTCAGCTGGTAGAGCACCACCTTGCCAAGGTGGATGTCGCGAGTTCGAATCTCGTCGTCCGCTCTC
Organism: Paenarthrobacter sp. NPDC089322; assembly: GCF_040684895.1. Classification (NCBI taxonomy): domain Bacteria; kingdom Bacillati; phylum Actinomycetota; class Actinomycetes; order Micrococcales; family Micrococcaceae; genus Paenarthrobacter; species Paenarthrobacter sp. NPDC089322. The sequence continues at coordinate 76,515 of NZ_JBFBGW010000015.1, read as the reverse complement.
CTTTGCAGGACCCGGAAACGGGCGATTGGCGCAGCGGTAGCGCGCTTCCCTGACACGGAAGAGGTCACTGGTTCGATCCCAGTATCGCCCACCAAAACAAGGCAACTTGTTTATTGTTGAACGCTTGGAATCACCCGGGCTGACAACATGTGCGGACGTAGCTCAGCTGGTAGAGCACCACCTTGCCAAGGTGGATGTCGCGAGTTCGAATCTCGTCGTCCGCTCCAATAAAGAAAGCAGCTCTTCGGAGCTGCTTTTTTTGTGCCCAAATGTCAGCGCCATCCATTCATTATGAGAAGTAACTAATATCCCTAAGAAGAAGTCGCTTTATCTAATGTGATTCGACTCGCATAATGTACTGCGAGCTCATCACCGTTCCACGCCCATGGCAAGGAGTACCCCCATGAATCAACAGACTGCTTCCCAGTCCGTCATGAGGCGCAAGCCCATCGACGACATCGAAGAAGAAAACAAACACAGCGGACTCTTCAAGAGTCTTGGCCTGTGGCAGCTGACCGCTATCGGCGTCGGCGGCATCATCGGCGTCGGCATCTTTTCCCTCGCCGGCCTCGTAGCCCACGGCGACGCAAGCAACCCGGGCGTGGGACCGGCAGTGCTCGTTTCGTTCCTCATCGCGGGACTCGCCTCCGGCGCGGCCGCACTTTCCTACGCCGAATTCGCCGGCATGATCCCCCGCGCCGGTTCGGCCTACACCTACGGCTATGTTGCCCTGGGCGAGATCATCGGCTGGTTCATCGGCTGGGACCTGCTGCTGGAGTACATCGCCATCGTCGCGGTGGTGGCAATTGGCATCTCCGGTTACTTCGATGCTTTCCTCTCAGGCATCGGTATCCACATGCCCACCTGGATGACCTCCACCGCCGACGAAGGCAAGGGCGGCATCATCAACCTCCCGGCCATCCTCGTGTGCCTCTTGGTGACGTGGATCCTAAGCCGGGGAACCAAGGCCTTCGGCCGCTTCGAATTGGTGGCCGTCGCCATCAAAGTCGCCTTGATCCTGTTCATCATCGGTTTGGGCGTTTTCTACATCAACACTGACAACTTCAACCCGTTCATGCCCAGCGGCTTCGGACCGGTCTTCGCCGGTGCTGCCACTGTGTTCTTCGCTGTGTTCGGCTACGACGCCATGAGTACGGCAGCAGAGGAAGCCAAGGACGGCAAGAAGCACATGCCCAAGGCCATTGTGCTTTCCCTGATCATCGCCATGCTCCTGTATGTGGCTGCGACGCTCGTCCTGACCGGCATGCAGAACTACAAGGACATCGACCCCGCAGCAGGCTTCGCTTCAGCCTTCACAGGCGTCGGCCTTCCCGTCATCGCCACCATCATTTCGGTCTTCGCTGTGTTGTCCATCCTGACGGTCATGTTGACGTTCCTCCTGGGCGTCACGCGCGTGTGGTTCTCCATGAGCCGCGACGGCCTGCTTCCAGGTTGGTTCTCCCGCACCGACCGCCACGGCACCCCGCAGCGGGTCACATGGATCGCCGGTATCGCTTCGGCGTTCCTGGCCGGTGTCTTCCCCATCAAGGAAGTCGCCGACCTCACCAACATCGGCATCCTCGCCGCTTTCGTCGTGGTGTGCGTCGCTGTCATCGTTTTCCGCTACACCAAGCCGAACGCGCCGCGGACCTTCCGCTTGCCGTGGATGCCCGTAGTCCCGGCATTCGGTGTGCTCGCCTCGGGCTTCCTGATGTCGCAGTTGCACTGGGAAACCTGGCTGCGGTTCGGAGTGTGGCTCATCGTGGGCCTTGTGATCTACTTCGGCTACGGCCGGAAGCACTCACTGATGAACCCGAACAGTCCACGGCACCTCGAAGAAAGTAAGCCCTTGGCGTAGTGCATCCGGAATCCTTGGCACACCCATCTTCCGGTGTTAGGGTCGGACGCGGAGGAGCGAACTGGCTCCGCGATGGAAGGGAGGTGCCCGTGGGATTAATTGACGACCTGAAGGGCAAGGCTCAGGGTCTCATTCAGGGCAACGAGGAAGCCATCAAGAATGGCATCGAAAAGGCCGGAGACTTCGTCGACCAGAAGACGGGCGGCAAGTACGCCGGTCACGTCGATAAAGTCCAGAATGCCGCTTCCAACTTCGTAGCCAAAAAAGACGGAGAAGCCGGACAGGCTCCCGCCGCGGATGAGCCAAAGCAGCCCTAGCTGCCTGAGCCGCCGTACCAGATACGTCAAGGGGGCACCGGTCCCGCCGAGAGGCGCCGCCGGTGCCCTTGGCGTTTAATCACGCTGCGCTTCCGGTACGTTGGACACTATGCGCTCCGCCTCGTCACCAGATCAGACCCTTGAGCGCCGGGAGACCCTGGGCCCGCCGATCGCCGCAGGCATCGTGACCGCGTTGGTCGGTTTTACGTCGTCCTTTGCGGTGGTCCTGGCCGGGTTGAAAGCCGTCGGAGCCAACCAGGCGCAGGCATCCAGCGGCCTTTTCGCGCTCACGGTGACCTTCGGACTGGGAATCCTGTGGTTGGCGTGGAGGTCCAAGATGCCAGTCACCCTGGCGTGGTCCACGCCGGGTGCCGCGCTGCTCGCGTCAGCAGGAATGGTCGACGGCGGCTGGTCGGCTGCCGTCGGAGCCTTCTTTGTGGTCGGGGTGCTGATTGCGCTCACGGGATTGCTTCCGGTCCTTGGCAGGCTGATGTCGAAGATCCCCACCGCCCTGGCCCAGGCGATGCTTGCCGGAGTGCTGCTCCCCCTGTGCCTGGCGCCGTTCGAATCCCTGGGCACGGCGCCGCTTTTCGTTGGGCCGGTGGCATTGTGCTGGTTGGTGATGATGAAGTTCGCCGCCCGGTGGGCAGTTCCGGCGTCGTTGCTCGTGGCCTTGGCTGTGATCGGCATCTACCTTCTGGCCAATGGTGTCCCCCTCCCCGGCGATGGGTTGGTCCCCCGCCTTGAATGGACTGCGCCGGCCTTGACCCTCGAATCGGCCGCAGGAATCGCACTGCCTCTGTTCATCGTCACCATGGCTTCGCAGAACATCCCCGGCGTAGCTGTGCTGAAGTCATTCGGCTACACAACACCGTGGCGATCCTCGATGATCGTCACCGGCGCGGGAACCATCGCAGGTGCACCCTTTGGCGGTCACGCCATCAATCTCGCCGCCCTCAGCGCTGCCTTGGCAGCGGGCGAGGAAGCGGGGAAGGATCATGGCCGCCGTTGGATCGCCGCGTTTGTGTCAGGACTGGTCTATCTTGTCCTGGCGGTGTTTTCGGCTGCCCTCGTCACCGTTGTGGCCGCGGCACCGCCAGGCCTGCTGGAGGCCGTCGCGGGGCTCGCCCTGTTGGGGACGTTGGCGTCTTCGGTTTCCTCCGCCTTGGCCGTCGCGGAGGAGCGGATACCGGCCTGCATCACTTTCCTGCTTGCCGCATCCGGGCTGAGCTTCGCGGGAGTGGGCGCCGCCTTCTGGGCTTTGGTTGGAGGGATCCTGGTCCGTTGGATGCTGAAGTCCCGCGAACCCTTGACCACCGCAGGTCGATGAGGCGCGACCGGATTCCCGGCCGCGTTGAATCAGGATGGTTGCCGCGCCGAATCAGGAAGGTTCGTGGTTTTGGCCCTCGCGGGCCAGTGCCGTGAGGCGGGAGACGGCGCGGAAGTACTTCTTCATGTAGCCGCCCGTCATCATCTCCTCCGTGAAGAGTTTGTCGAACGGAACGCCGCTCGCCAGGATGGGAACGTCTTTGTCGTAGAGGCGGTCTGCGAGGACCACAAAACGCAGGGCGACCGCTTGCTCAGTGATGGTCTCGACATCGCGCCACACTACCGCTTCGATCCCCGAGATCAATTGGCGGTAACGGCTGGGGTGGACACCGGCCAAGTGGTCGACGAGCGAGCGGAAATCGTCCACGGCTACTGTCTGGCCATCGAACTCGGCGTGCATCCGGTGCTTGAGCTCGTCGGTTTTCAGCGGTGCGGGAGCGGCCGGCAGGCCGCGGTGGCGGAAGTCTTCGCCGTCGATCCTGACGACGTCGAACTGGTCGGCAAGAACCTGGATTTCACGCTGGAAGTCCACTGCAGCGAAACGACCCTCACCGAGGGAACCGGGCAGGGTGTTGGACGTCGCAGCCAGCTTCACGCCGGCGTCGGCCAGCTCCCGCATGAGGCGTGACATCAGCACGGTGTCACCGGGATCATCGAGTTCGAATTCGTCGATGCAAACCAGTTTGTAGTTGCTCAGCGCATCCACTGTCTTACGGAAGGAGAGCGCGCCCACGAGGTTGGTGTACTCCACGAACGTGCCGAAAGCTTTTGGACCCGGGGACCTGTGCCAGAGCGAAGCCAGGAGGTGGGTCTTCCCGACGCCGAAGCCTCCGTCGAGGTAGATACCCGCCCGGGTTGCCGGCTTTTTGGAGAACAGCTTCTTGAAGAGCCCGCCACCGTCTTCGGCTCCTACGCCGTCGGCAAAGGCAGACAACAATTTGACGGCGTTGGCCTGGCTCGGCTGTGCCGGGTCCGGGCGGTAGCTGTCGAACGACACTTCTCCGAACCTCGGAGACGGGTAGAACCCCTTGAGGAGTTCCTCCACGGAGACTGCCGGCGTGCGGGCAGTCAGTTGTTCGATCTGTACCACGGTGGTCCGTTCTTCCGGTGTTGGGTCCCCAGCAAGAATACCGGCATCCGGCCGTCATGAAACGGCCACGTGACCAAGGCCATGTTTCACCATGTGACTACGGGTGGAAGCATTCCCTCCGGCCCGTGGTTAGTGTTGGAACAGGCCGGGCCGGCACTGAAGCAGCAACCGGGCCCTGGCTCCCGTCCGTTGTCAGTGAAAGGCCATCACATGTCCTACCCCGTTGAACAAAACGAAAAGTTCGCGTCGTATGCGAACCCAGAACGCCTTGTGTCCACCGAGTGGCTCGCGGCAGCACTTGCAGAGGGCGCCATCGCCGACGGCAAGCTCGTGGTTGTGGAGTCCGATGAAGACGTCCTGTTGTACGAAACAGGCCACATCCCCGGCGCAGTCAAGATCGACTGGCACACGGACCTGAACGACGAGGTCACCCGCGACTACGTCGATGGCGCTGCCTTCGCGGCACTCGCGGCTTCCAAGGGCATCTCCCGGGACAGCACCGTGGTGATCTACGGGGATAAGTCCAACTGGTGGGCTGCCTACGCCCTGTGGGTCTTCACCCTCTTTGGCCACGAGGACGTCCGCCTGCTGGACGGTGGCCGGGACAAGTGGATCGCCGAAGGCCGGGAACTCACCACCGACGTGCCCCGGCCGGCCGCCGGCAACTACCCCGAGGTCGAGCGCAACGACGCTCCCATCCGTGCCTTCAAGGAAGATGTCCTCGCGCACCTGGGCAACCCGCTTATCGACGTCCGCTCCCCCGAGGAATACACCGGGCAGCGCACGCACATGCCCGCCTACCCCGAAGAAGGCGCCCTGCGTGGCGGCCACATCCCGACAGCCGCATCGATCCCGTGGGCCCGCGCGGCAGCCGAAGACGGTACCTACCGTTCCCGTGAAGAACTGGAAGCCCTGTACCTGGGCGAAGCGGGCCTGCAGCCGGGCGACGACGTCGTGGCTTACTGCCGCATCGGCGAGCGTTCCAGCCACACCTGGTTCGCGCTGAAGTACCTTTTGGGCTTCGACACCGTTCGCAACTACGACGGTTCCTGGACTGAATGGGGCAACGCTGTCCGCGTGCCGATCGTCAAGGGTGCCGAGCGTGGCTCCGTCCCGGGCGCCCTGGTCCGTAACTAGCATGAAAACAGCGCCGTTGTGCGTAAGCTGGAAGTGATGAGTACCAATACTTTGCCCTCCGCTTTGGCGGAAATTGTCGATGACTTCCAGGCACTGACGGAGCCTGAACGCCTGCAGTTGCTGCTCGAGTTTTCCCGGGGGCTGCCGGACCTTCCTGAGCGCCTCCAGGACCATCCCGAATTGCTTGAGCAGGTTGTCGAGTGCCAGTCGCCGTTGTTCCTGACGATTGAGTCCGAGAAAAACGCGGACAACCCCGGCGGAGCACGTGCATACCGGTTGTTCTTCAAGGCACCGCCGGAAGCGCCCACCACGCGCGGGTTTGCAGGCGTATTGCTTGAGGGGCTCGATGGGCTGACGGCAGAAGAAATCCTTGCGGTCCCGGATGACATGCCTGAATTGCTGGGCCTCACCAGGGCCATCACTCCGCTGCGCATGCGCGGCATGACGGCCATGCTGGGACGGATCAAACGGAAAGTGGCGGCCGCAAGCCGCCTCGAAAACTGATCTTCAGGGAGCACTGATCTTCACGGAGACAGTGGGGCATACTCGACCGTATGGCTAAAAAGACAGCGTCACAGGGAACGCCGGCTACAGCAGCATTGGCTGCGGCCGGCGTTCCTTTCGTGCTGCACCCGTACGTGCACGACCCTTCCGCAGCGAGCTACGGACTTGAAGCGGCGGAAGTTCTCGGCATCGACCCCGCACGTGTCTTCAAGACGCTTATGGTGGAGATCGAAGGCAGGCTGGCCGTGGGCATCGTTCCGGTGTCCGGAAGCCTGGACCTCAAGTCCGTCGCGGCCGCGCTCGGCTCCAAGAAGGCAGCCATGGCCGACCCCAAAGCCGCCGAACGCCGTACCGGTTATGTCCTGGGTGGAATCTCGCCCCTCGGCCAGCGCCAGCCGTCCCCCACTGTCCTGGACGAATCCGCCTTCTCCTTTGACACCATCCTGGTATCAGGTGGTCGGCGCGGACTCGACATCGAGCTCTCGCCTGCGGACCTCGTGCGCTTGACTGATGCCGTCACGGCGCCGATAGGCGCCACTAAAGCCTGACCCTAGCCACGTGGTCTCTGGGCTTCAACGTCTCCGGGGTTGGCTCGGGGTGCAAGTTGCCGCTGCAGCCACGAACGGACCAGCCGTTCCCATTTTTCCGGATCGACGTTCCATTCCTTCGTGTGCCGCGCTCCGTGGAAAGGTTCGAACGTCACCATCTCAGGGTTCTTTTCCGCCAGGCTCGCCGACGGCTCGAAGGGGACGTAATCGTCATCGACACTATGAATCAGCAAGGTGGGCGTACGTAGCTCCACGGCACGGGCTTCCCAATCCATTGCTTTCAGATCCACAGGAGCAGACAGGCCCGTGAGCCTGCGACCCAAAGGGTGGCCCAACATGAGTTGGCCGTATCGCCCCACATTGTAGGGGATGCGGTTCATTTCGGCGTGGTGAGCCATGACGTTCACCCAGTTGATGACAGGAGCATCCAGCACCAGCGCACGGATCAGGTGCCTGTGCTTGGAGAGATCGGCGGTTTGCAAGCTGATTGCCCCGCCCATTGACCAACCGAACAAGACAACTTCGCGCGCACCCTGGGCCACGGCATACTCAATGGCCGACTCCACATCACGCCATTCCGTAGAACCCAGGCCGTAGCGGCCATCCAGCGCCGATGGAGCGAGGCCGTCGTTGCGATAGGAAATCAACAGGCTGTCCAGTCCAAGGTCCCGGACGGTCCGGATCGCCCGGAGCCCTTCCAGCCGCGTCGCACCGCGTCCGTGCACCATGATCGCCCACACAGGCGCGGGGGTAGCAACATCGGCGCGGATCAGCCACGCAGGCGCCTTCCCGCCGTCGACGTCAATCTCCACATCCTCGGCAGCCAGCCCGAGCGCCGCGGGATCCGGGTAGGTGGCACCGCTCCACCATCCCCGGCGGGCCTCCGCCAGGTTTCCGCTGTAGACCTCTTCAACCTGCCGCAGCACCGTCTGTTCCGCTGGTGAGTAGGACACGATCCTGCCGATCCTCGCATGTCCCTTGCCGCCGTCGAAGAAAAGACTGAACACGCCGTCGATCGTGGAGTCCGGGGTCGCCGCCAAAATGACCTGCAAACCCTCATCGCCGCGGATCACGGCCAGGACCTCCTGGTCTTCGTGCCGGGCCGCCGGAGTGATGACGCGACGCGCGAAATAGACGGCGAGCGCGGAGGACCCTGCCCCCACCAGGCCGGCCAGCGTCCCTCCCGTCACGACCCCCGCGATCGCCCACTTGGTGCGCAAGGACAGTTTGTTGTCTACAGCGACGCTCGCTGACCGGGAATGTGATGCCATGGCTCCATTCTCGCCGCTCGGCGTCCCTGGGCCATGCACATGGACACCGCGTGCCGGATTGCGCCCGGATATTGGTGGGTCAAAAGCCTGCGTCCTGGAGTGTCGCGGGGCTACGCTTTAGCCATGAGCGACACCATCGTCATCCTGACAGAAGAGCCCCTCGGCCCCGACGACCGCGTCAATATCGCCAAACTCGTCGACGGCGGCGACGCTCCCCTGGTCGTGCTGGTTCCTGCAAATACTGAGCGGCATCTCCTGGTCGACTTCCTGGAGAACCTCTCGCTGCTTGAGATCGCAAAGGCCTTCAGGGAACTCGGCGCGCAATCCCCGGATCCGGAAGTGGAGCGGGCGGAAGCGTCGGAAGCCTTGGCTGCTTCCTTGGCGGCTCTGGCCGGTTTGGGCGGTGGCGTGACGGGAGAAATCGTCGACGGCGGTGCCGTGGCAGGTTTGGTGGCGAAGGTGCGGGCGCTGGATGCCGCGCAAGCGGTGGTTGTGACGCGACCCCATGCCATCGCGGATACATTCCATACGGACTGGGCGAACAAGGCGCAGGACCAACTAGGCCTGCCCGTGCTGCACCTGTACGCGGGTTCGGGATTTATCGGCGACTCGTGAGCGTTGCATAAGACATGAACACTCCTGACAACACCAGCAAGACGAACGTGCCCGTGGAGAAGTCCGACGCTCAGTGGCGTGAGGAGCTGACGCCGGACGAGTACCACGTGCTGCGCCAGGCCGGCACCGAACGGCCCTACACCGGCGAATACTGGGATACCCATACGGAGGGTGTCTACCAATGCCGTGCCTGTGGGAGCCAGTTGTTCACAAGTCGGGAGAAGTTCGATTCCCATTGTGGATGGCCGTCCTTCTGGGCACCTTTGGCCGAAGGCACTGTGCGGTACCTCCATGACCGCACCCTGGGAATGGAGCGGATCGAAGTCCGATGCGCCAACTGCGACTCCCATCTGGGCCATGTCTTTGAGGGGGAAGGCTACGGGACCCCGACGGACCAGCGGTATTGCATCAATTCCATTTCGCTGCGTTTGGTGGAAAAGGGCGTCGACTGACATGCGTCCCGTCGGGCGCCGAAAAGGTTGCTCGACGGGATCCCGTGCCCTGCTCTGGACCTCGAGAAGGCAGAACGAGCTCTTAGGAAAAGAGTTTCTTATGCTCGCTCAATTTTTGAATTAGCGATCCTTTTCCGTTGCTACGCTCACCTCAGAAGCACCAAGGACTTCTGAAAGGACGAGTAACCATGACGATCACCGCTATCGCCGCCCTTCCGCGTGTCACCGCTGACAACGCCGGCTGGGTTGCACTGAAGGCCGCTGCTACTGCCCTCCAGGCATATCAGGAACAGGATGGCTCCATCGCCGACCCGGCAGTGCACGAGGAAGCCGCGCATCTTGTGGCGACGATTTCGGATTCCATCACCAAGCTGGCCCCGCATTTCCCTCACGACGCCCGGTACCTTGAGTTGCTCGTGGAGGACTTCGGCCGTTGGGCCGGATCCGGATTCGGTGTCCCGGACTTCCTGGACTCCCTGCAGGCATTCCAGCCGCAGGAACAGAGGGTTGATGGACTGCAGCACCTGGTGGTCTTCCCCATGTACACGCAAAACGGCAGCACCAGCAGGCTGGTCGAAGCCGTCCTGATCGAAGTTATTTGGCCTGAGTTCATCGGTGGACTGGAAGCAGGAGACTACTCAAACAAACTCTTCGTGCCCATCCGCTTCGTTGATTTCACTCCGGGCTACGACACCAACTCCGCCGTGCTTTTCCCCGAGACTGTTGCCGTGCGGGAGACGCCGACGTTCACGTGGGGTGCCATTTTCGCCGACCGTGAGGCAGCTCGTTTCCGCCGGGTCCTCAAGGAAGCTGCTGCCATCACGTCGCTTGAACTCCCGGCAGATGCCGCTGAACTGCTGGAAGACCAGGAACTGACGCAGCGCACGTTCGTGATGTGGGACCTGATCCACGACCGCACCCACATGCGCGGAGACCTTCCATTCGATCCGTTCATGATCAAGCAGCGTATGCCCTTCTTCCTCTACTCCCTTGAAGAACTGCGCTGCGACCTGACAGCCTTCCGTGAGTCCGTGCGCATCGAGAAGGACGAGGACGCCGACCCCGATGCACGCAAGCACGCCAAGCTGGTCCAGTATGCAGTGATCTTTGACAGGATCTTCCGCTTCGCCATCACCGGCAGCCGTGTCCGCAATTACGACGGGCTGGGGGGCCAACTCCTGTTCGCGTGGATGCACCAGCACCGCGTACTGCACTGGACGGACAGCAAACTCAGTATCGATTGGGACGAAGCCGCCTCCGTAGTTGTCGAGCTTGGAGCCAGGATCGAAGAACTGTACTGGCGCTCCATCGACCGCCCGAAGGCCGCCCACTGGCTTGCCGCTTACGAACTCATTTCCGGCACAGTGACCCCGCACCCGGCTTCCGTCTGGGCAAAGGGCCCGGAAGCGCTGCCGTTGACCGGGGCACCTCGCGGCCTCACCGACCAGGTCCTGGACGACGAGTTCCCACTGTCCATGTTCTACGAAGCACTGGAGAAGAAGATGCGCCCTGTCATTGAGTCCACCACGGGCATCACGGGCACAACGGCCGCCTGATGAAACTCGGAACAGTCCTGGTGACCGGCGGCAGCAGTGCGTCGGGAATCGCCGTCGCCCATGCTTTGGGGGCCGCCGGTCACAGGGTGTTCACCGTCGGCTCCGACGATGTCCGGATCAAAGCCGCAGCCTTGGAAGCCGGCCACGGCGTAACGCCTCTGACGTGCGACCTTGCGAGTCTGGACGCGGTCCGTGAACTCGCCGAGGCTCTCCAGGATCTCGGTGTCGAACGCGTGGATGGCGTTATCCACCTCGTCGGCGGTTGGCGCGGAGCGGCAGGCATCGAAGAGCAATCCGACGACGACTGGGAAGCCCTGGAGGAAAGCGCCATAAGGACGCTGCGCAACGTTTCCCGGGTCTTCTATCGCCAATTGGAAGAATCGTCCAACGGCCGCTTGGCCATCGTGTCATCCACTACCGCTTCCACACCCACTGCTGAGACTGCGAACTACGCGGCGGCCAAAGCGGCGGCGGAGGCCTGGGTGCTTGCCGTGGCCGACGGCTTCCGCCGGGCGGACCCAGGACGGCAGCGCAGCGCCGCCGTCATCTTCGTGGTCAAATCCCTTGTTTACGCCGCCATGCGGCGTGAACACCCGGAAAGGCGATTCCCCGGGTACACGGACGTCGAAGAACTGGCAGCTGCCGCCGTCGACCTTTTTGAAAAGCCAGCCGAAACCATCAACGGCCAGCGCATCACGCTGGCCAAATAGACTTGAAAGCGTGAATGAACAAGTGACGAGCACTACCGAGGCGATCCCGGGCGCCATCGCATCATCCGATCACCGTCAACTCCACGACCCCTCTGTTCGCGGTTTCGCGTCGGACAACTACTCCGGCGTGCACCCCGAGATCCTGTCCGCCTTGGCCACCGCCAACGGCGGCCACCAGGTCTCCTATGGCGACGACGTCTACACGGCGCGCCTCCAGGAGGTCCTCGAGGAACAGTTCGGCTCCGGAATCGAATGCTTCCCCGTATTCAACGGCACGGGCGCCAATGTATTGTCCCTGCAGTCGCTCCTGCCCCGCTGGGGAGCTGTCATCTGTGCCTCCACGGCACACATCAACATGGACGAAAACGGAGCTCCTGAGCGGGTAGGCGGCATCAAGCTGCTGCAGGTTCCCACCCCGGACGGCAAGCTGACGCCGGAATTGATTGACCGCGAAGCCTGGGGGTGGGGGGACGAGCACCGCGCCCAACCGCTGGTGGTGTCCATTACGCAGACCACCGAACTCGGCACGTGCTACACACCGGAAGAAGTACGGGCCATCGCGGACCACGCGCACTCCAAGGGCATGAAACTGCACATGGACGGTGCGAGGCTGGCGAATGCGGCAGCCTACCTCGAACTCCCCCTCCGCTCGTTCACCCGCGACGCCGGCGTGGACATCCTGTCGTTCGGCGGCACCAAGAACGGCCTGCTTTTCGGTGAAGTCGTGGTGGCCTTGAACCCGGAGGCCGCCGACGGCCTGAAGTTCCTTCGCAAAATGAACATGCAGCTCGCTTCGAAGATGCGCTTCATCTCCGCCCAGTTCATCGCCTTGCTGCAGGACGGCTTATGGCTGCGCTCCGCCTCCCATGCGAACGCCATGGCCGCCCGCCTGCGGACGGCCATAGAGGACATCGACGGCGTGGAGCCCACCCAGGCGACACAGTCCAACGGCGTGTTCGCCGTGCTGCCCGCAGGAGTGGCCGACCGACTCCGGGCGTCGTTCGCTTTCTACGACTGGGACGCAGCCAGGGGCGAAGTGCGCTGGATGTGCTCCTTCGACACCACAGAAGAGGACATCGACACCTTCGTGGCTGCCATCAAACGCGAACTGGCCAGACGTTAAAAGCTGTGTCACCGGGGCGGCGAGCCTGCACGGAATCGCCGTCCCGGACACATAACCTGCGATGGTGAACGACCTCTCCCAGGTTCCCGCTGATTTTCTCTTCGCCTTGGGAACGCTACGAAAAGCGCAGTGCCGCAGCGAACTGCGGCTGGACGAAATACCCGCACCCGCCCGCCTCGCCCCCTACGCAGTGGCCCTCGGGGCCGAAGTCTTCAGCCCGACGGCGGCCACCCGCCAAGTGCCCGTCCACGGTCCCGCCGCAAAGGCCTTCGCCAAGAACCAGGGCACCGGAGGGTCGAGCGAGGAAGACGATGAACTGGCCACCGGCCGCTTCATCCTCCTGTACGATCCTGACGGCTCGGCAGTCTGGGAAGGCGAATTCAGGATCGTCACCTACATCCGTGCCCAGATGGACGCAGAGATGGGAAACGACGCCATGCTGGGATCTGTCGCCTGGACCTGGCTTGTTGAGGCCTTGGAGAACCACGCCGCCGAATACCGGGCGGCGGGCGGCACGGCAACCCGCATCCTTTCGGAGAGCTTCGGCACCTTGGCTGACCGTCCTGACACGATCGACATCGAGCTTCGCGCGTCCTGGACACCCGCCACCTCCAATGTGCAGGCCCACTTGGAAGCATGGTCGGACATGGTCTGCACCTTCGCCGGGCTGCCGCCCCTGCCGCCCGGCGTCACCGGACTGCCCAACAGGAGGCTCATGTGACTGTCCCCGCCACAGTGGAAACCGCCTGCCGTTGCGGTAATCGGTAAGCTTAAGCCACCATGACCCCTGAAAACCTGGAAAAAACCACAGCCGGCGATCCGGTTGCTGATCCGACGACACACATTACGGTTGAAGGCTTCGACAGCCACATCCCACAAATCATCGATCTCGATGCGCCACGGGAAGGCGTACCCCTTGTCATCGACACCCCTGCAGGCCTGGAACGTTGCGCCGCTGCCATCGCCGCCGGAAGCGGGCCCGCCGGAGTAGACGCCGAACGTGCCTCGGGGTTCCGCTACGGCCAACGCGCCTTCCTCGTCCAGATCCGACGCGAAGGAGCGGGAACGTGGCTGATCGACCCCGAACCTTTCGACTCCCTTGACATCATCAACGATGCCCTGCGCGGCGTCGAATGGATCCTGCACGCCGCAACCCAGGACCTGCCCTGCCTCTCGGAACTTGGGATGTGGCCGGACAAGCTCTTTGACACGGAACTCGCCGCACGCCTCGCCGGCCTGCCGCGGGTAGGGCTCGCTGCCGTCATAGAGCAGCTCCTCGGCTTCGGCCTCGCCAAGGAGCATTCAGCAGCAGACTGGTCCACCAGGCCCCTCCCGGAGCCCTGGCTCCGTTACGCGGCACTCGATGTCGAGGTCCTGGCCGAACTGCGCGAAGAGCTCGTCGAGCTTTTGGAAACTGACGGCAAACTGGAGTTCGCCGAACAGGAGTTTGCGGGCATCCTCGCCGCCGGCATCGCACCACCGCGCGTGGATCCGTGGCGGAAAACGTCCGGCCTCCACCAGATCCGCGACCGCCGCCAACTGGCTGCCGTGCGGGAACTGTGGCTTGAACGGGACCAGTTGGCCCGCAAGCGTGACGTCGCTCCCGGCAGGCTCATCCCCGATTCGGCACTTGTTGCCGCGGCGAAGGCACTCCCCACTACGGTCCCCCAACTCCTGGCGACCAAAGGCTTCCATGGACGGTCCGCCCAGCGCGAAGCGCCAAGGTGGCTGCGCTGCATCACCACGGCCCGCACCTTGACTGAACTACCGCCCCTGCACTTGCCAACCAACGCGCCGCCCCCGCCCCGGGTATGGGTGGACCGTGACCCCGAGGCCGCTGCACGCTTGGCTACGGCGCGGCCCGCGCTTCAGGAAAAGGCGGACGACTTACAGCTCCCGGTGGAGAACCTGCTCACCCCCGACTACCTGCGACGCGTAGCGTGGCGGCCGCCGACGGACGTATCACTGGAGAGCATCTCTGCCGAACTGCGCGCCTTGGGCGCCCGTGAATGGCAGATCTCCTTTGCTGCACCGATTCTCACCGAGGCGTGCCTGAACCCCAAGCCGCTTCCCGCCAAGGAGCCCAAGTCCAAGGAAGCCGCACAATCAGCGGAGTCCAACTGAAAGGCCCCCGATCCAGGCCCGCCACGACATCGTCAGTGGCGGGCCTGTTGCGTCTCTGGAACCTCTTATGACCTTCCGGACACCATGGCCTTGCACGGCTATGTTACCCATGAGTAACATAGCCTCAACGCCACTTGGGGTCCGCACTGCGGAATCCGGCACCGTGTCTCAACGAGGAGTGACCAGATGAGTCCATCACGCAATGCCCGAAGGAACGTCCGCGACGTCGTGTTCGTGGACGGGGTCCGTACACCCTTTGGCAAAGCCGGGGAGAAAGGAATCTACGCGGGCACGCGAGCCGACGACCTCGTCGTGAAGTGCATCCGTGAACTCCTCCGGCGCAACCCCTCCCTGCCGGCCGACCGCGTGGACGAAGTTGCCATCGCCGCCACAACCCAGACAGGCGACCAAGGACTGACCATCGGCCGTACCGCCGCCCTGCTGGCAGGACTCCCCCGCAGCGTCCCCGGCTTCGCGATCGACCGCATGTGCGCAGGAGCCATGACCGCAGTGACGACGACGGCGAGCGGCATTGGTTTCGGCGCTTACGACATCGTCATCGCAGGTGGCGTTGAACACATGGGCAACCATCCGATGGGCGCAGGCGCCGACCCCAACCCGCGGTTCATGTCCGAGCGGCTGGTGGACCCGGCCGCCCTCAACATGGGAAACACGGCCGAGAACCTGCACGACCGCTTTCCCGCGATCACGAAGGAACGCACAGACTCCTACGCGGCAGCCTCACAGGCCAAATTGGCCGCGGCCTATTCAAAGGAACAGATCCAGGGCGACCTGGTGCCGGTGGCAACTATGAAGCCGGGCCAGGGCTGGAGATTGCACACTGTTGACGAGCCACCGCGCCCGGGGACAACGGTGGAGGACCTCGCCGAACTTCGAACGCCGTTCCGGGCGCATGGACGCGTCACCGCAGGAAACGCGGCCGGCCTCAACGACGGCGCCACAGCCGCAGTGCTCGCCTCGGCAGAAGCTGCCGAAGAACTGGGCCTCCCGGTAAAGATGCGGCTGGTCTCCTATGCCTTTGCCGGCGTCGAACCCGAAGTCATGGGGATCGGCCCCGTTCCGGCCACCGAAAAAGCCCTCAAGAATGCAGGCCTCGGCATCGAAGACATCGGGCTGTTCGAAATCAACGAAGCGTTCGCTGTCCAAGTCCTGAGCTTCCTGGACCACTTTGGGATCGCCGATGACGACCCCCGCGTCAACCGCTACGGTGGGGCGATCGCCGTCGGACATCCGCTCGCTTCCTCCGGCGTTCGCCTCATGAACCAGCTGGCGCGACAGTTCCGGGAGGACACGTCGGTGCGCTACGGCATCACCACGATGTGCATCGGCCTCGGCATGGGCGCCACGGTGATTTGGGAGAACCCCCACCATGCGGACTATGAATCTTCCCTTACAAGTGCAGGACAGGCCGCCCCGGAAGGAGCCGCAGCATGAGCACCAACGACTTCCAGAAGCTCGCTTCCCTTTTCCCGGACGAAGTGGTGACGCACTCCTTTGTCCAGGATATTGAGCTGCCGAACGGAGCCGGAACGTTCGCGCTGATCACCTTGGACAACGGCCTGGACCATTCAAAACCCACCACCCTGGGACCCAACACGCTCGTGGAACTCGGCGGGGTCCTGGACACCTTGAAGGCCCGCGCAGCCAACGGCGACATCGTGGGCGTAGGCGTCACCGGCAAGCCGTACTTCCTGGTTGCCGGGGCCGACCTGTCAGCGGTCAAGACCCTCAAGGAACGCGAGCACGGCCTATGGATGGCACAGCTGGGACATGCCGTGTACGCCACCTTGGCCGATCTCGGCGTTCCCAGCTTCGCTTTCATCAACGGCCTGGCCTTGGGCGGGGGCCTGGAAATTGCCCTGCAATCCACCTACCGCACGGTTTCCACCGGTGCCGGAGCCTTGGCCCTGCCGGAAGCGTTCATCGGCCTCATTCCCGGTTGGGGCGGGGTTTACATCCTCCCGCGCCTCATCGGCCCGGAGAACGCGGTAAAGGTCATGATCGAGAACCCGCTCAGCAACAACCGCACGCTGACCGGACCACAGGCATTCGACCTCGGCATCGCGGACGCACTGTTCGAACCGGCCGATTTCGTGGAGCAGTCGCTTGCGTGGGCGGCCCGGGTGATCTCCGGAGAGGTGGTTCCGGAGCGGAAGAACTCCGTAGACGCGGGCCACGAAGATGTAGCAGCGCGCTGGTCTGCCGCCGTGGCCGCAGGGCGTGCCTTCGTGGAAGCAAAGACCTCCAACGCCTCACCCGCACCCGCCAAGGTCCTGGACGTCATGGAAGCAAACCGCACCATGAGCCAGGCCGAGTCCGCAGAACTTGAATGCCGGACCCTCGCTGGACTGATGCAGACGGACGAGTTCCGCTCCACGGTCTACGCCTTCCTTGACCTCGTCCAGAAGCGCTCCAAACGGCCGGCAGGCGCACCTGACCGCAAGCTGGCCCGGCCCGTCACCAAGATTGGCGTGGTAGGCGCCGGACTCATGGCCAGCCAGTTGGCGTTGCTATTCGCACGGCAGTTGAAGGTGCCCGTGGTGATGACGGATATCGACCAGGCCCGTGTGGACAAAGGCGTGGCCTACGTCCACACGGAAGTCGATAAGTTGCTGGACAAGAAGCGCATCAAGCCCGACGCCGCCAACCGCACCAAAGCACTGGTCACTGGTTCCGTTTCCAAGGACTCTTTTGCCGATGCCGACTTCGTCATCGAGGCGGTATTCGAAGAGTTGCACGTCAAGAAGGCGGTGTTCGCCGAAGTCGAGGAAATCGTTTCGCCTGAGTGCATCCTTGCCACCAACACGTCCTCGCTCTCCGTCACGGCCATGGCTGAAGACCTGCGGCATCCGGAGCGGCTGGTCGGCTTCCACTTTTTCAACCCTGTTGCGGTGATGCCACTGTTGGAGATCGTGCGGGCGCCCAGGACGGACGACGCTGTGCTTGCAACAGCCTTCGAACTTGCCAAGGGACTGAAGAAAACGGGGGTTTTGGTCAAGGACGCCGCTGCCTTCGTCGTGAACCGCGTCCTGCTGCGCCTCATGGGCGAAGTCATCGCAGCGTTTGATGAGGGAACACCGGCCGAGGTAGCAGACACCGCCCTACGCCCAATGGGCTTGCCGATGTCGCCGTTCACGCTTAGCGCCATGGTGGGGCTGCCCGTGGCGCAACACGTCCAGGAATCCCTGAATCATGCCTTCGGAGAACGCTTCCCCCTGTCGCAAAACCTGCAGAAACTGATCGATAACGGCGTCAAGTCGCTGTGGGTACCGGGACCTGACGGGCACCCGGTCATTCCCGCGGAAACCCTGGCACTCATGTCCTTCGGCAACGCACCCTCCACTGGGGAGGAAGTGCTCAGGCGGACCCAGGACGCCTTGGCAGAGGAAATCGGGCTGATGCTTGAAGAAGGCGTGGTCGCAGGGCCTGAGGACATCGATCTCTGCATGATCCTCGGCGCCGGTTGGCCGATGTTCCTGGGTGGAATTACTCCCTACCTGGACCGCGTCGGCGCATCGGAACGCGTCAACGGCAAGAGGTTCCTGGCTCCCGGCGTAGCATCGGCACCAGCCTAGAAGCCTTCACACTGTCCACGCCAAGGGCCGTTGCAGGAGCGAAATCCCTGCAACGGCCCTTGTACGTCGACGTCCTGGATTTCCGGAAAGTTTCGGCCGGAGCCTAGAACAATGCGACCTTCGGAGCCCGCGGGAAGATGTCATCGAGTTCCTCGCGATCCTCTTGGCCAGGAACCCAGCAGACAGCCTCCGCATTCTCCCGGATCTGCTCCGGACGCGTGGCGCCGGCGATAACGCTGCCAACACCGGGCTGTGCGGCCAACCAGGAGAAAGCCAACTGCACTTCCGTGATGCCGCGTTCCTTCGCGAACAGGCCAAACCTCCCCAACTGCTCCCAGTCGGCGTCATGCACCAGGTTGGTTCGGGTATGGCTGAGCCGCGAGCCCTCGGGGGCGTGGCCAGCGGAATACTTCCCGGTCAGGAGTCCGTTGGCCAGCGGAAAGTATGGAAGGACGCCCAGTGAGAACTCCGCAGCGGCCGGAAGTACCTCGAGTTCGGCCCTGCGATCAAGAAGGTTGTAATGGTTCTGGGTCGAGATGAAGCGTGTGCCACCGGACTGTCGCCCAACATACTCTGCCTGGGCAATCTGCCACCCGGCAAAGTTGGAATGCCCCAAGTACCGGACCTTGCCGCTGGTGACAAGGTCATCCAAGGCTCCGAGAGTTTCCTCTATGGGCGTTTGAGGGTCCGGGGTGTGGAACTGGTAAAGGTCGATCCACTCAGTGCCCAGCCTCCGCAGGGAAGCTTCCACCGCTTGCACGATGTAACGGCGCGAACCGCGGGCTCCGAAGTCCCGGCCGTTGATCCCGCGCATATCCATGCCGAACTTGGTACCAATGACAACGTCGTCGCGGTGACCTTTGAGTGCCTTGCCGAGCATGATTTCGCTCAACCCCGGCTCGCGCCCGTAGACATCTGCGACGTCGAAGAATGTCACCCCGGCGTCGAGTGCAGCGTGAACAACGGCGTCGGTCCCGTCCTGGGATTCGGTCGGGGTGTTGGCACGTCCGAGGTTGTTGCAACCCAGCCCCACAGCTGAAACTGTCAGTCCGGAACGGCCCAGGCGTCGATACTCAGTCATGAATCCCAGCCTATAACGCGATCCCCAACAGATAGTCACCTTGGGCAACAAATTGCGCGACGGGCCACGCTACCGAGGAAACGAAATGCCCGATTCCTCCATGGCATCCTCAAGCTGGGCGATGGCTACCGGACCCAGTCCGTGAAGCTTGGATGTCTCCAGCTCACCGAACTCCGCCAGTTGTTCCAAGGTCTCGATGCCTTCATGGGCCAAAGCCCGCCTGGCCGGCGCTGCAAGCCCCTTGGGAAGCGGCGTATGGCCGGGCCAATTGCTCTTGGGCGACATGGAAAGTCCCTCCTGCGTGCAATGGATGGTACTTAGAGCGTAAAGCCGGCACCCTGCTTGGGCGAGTGCTTCACGCGGAACGCCGTGGGGTCCCCATGGGGAGAAGCGGCTATGGTGAGCTTCGTGAAATCAAGGTCTTCGTTGCGGATGCACACTTTGATCGCATTGACTGCCTTATTCACATCCGGGCAAAGGCAGAAGACGTTCAGGCGGGAGTTGCCCATCTCCGATCGCTCCACGGTTCCAAGTCCACGCCAGGCCAGCTCGCCCGTGAGTGCCGCCTTTGCCCTGCGCTCTAGGTAGCGATCCCGCTCTGTCCCGTCCTTGGTCTTCAGGGCAAACTGCGCCACCACCCAGAACTGCTCCGAAACAGGGACTTCGGCGTAGCCGTCTTCTTCGCATTGTGCTTCAAAAGCGGCCATGAGGCCTTCAACGGATGATACTTCGTCGACATCCGTTGCATCCGTCCGGCTTTGGTGGCCAACTACTCCATGGTTGATGACGAACTGCTGGTCCTCGTCGTCGTACCAGGCTTCGCGGAAATGGAGGACGCCTTCGTCGTCCCGCTTGTATGTTCGGATGATGCCGCTCATGCCTGTTCCTTCCTGGACCACTCCGTGGTCGTATCTGTGTGGCTCTGTTGTCGGTGCCGCCTCACAACTTGGGCAGGCTGCCGGTGGTCGGGTGTTCTTGTCCCGGCAAGGGCCGCGCAAACGGAACCTTTGTCCCCAAAACCTGGGCTACGACGTCGTGGGCTATTTTTTGGGCCGTGAGGCCCACGCGCTCCAGGACCTGGCTCCGCGAGCCGTGCACCAGGAACTCGACCGGCAGGCCGACCTCGTTGAGTGCGGTGTCCACGCCGGCAGCCCGCATCTCCTGGCGTATGCGCGAACCAACACCACCTGCGCGTACACCATCCTCGATGCAGATCACCAGTCGGTGGCGTGCGGCAAGGGCAATGATCGACTTCCGGACGGGCAGCACCCACCTCGGGTCCACGACAGTCGAGCTGATTCCCTGGGCCCCGAGCCGGTCGGCCACGTCCAAGGCGAGCTCGGACATCGCGCCTACGCTGACGATGAGGACGTCATTCTCAGTGGAACCTTCCGGGCGACGGGCCAGCACGTCAACGCCGTCGTGGAGCCGCTCGATGGCTTCGACTTCCGAGCCAACGCTGCCTTTGGAGAAACGCACCACCGTGGGGGCATCCCTGACGGCAACGGCTTCCCGCAGTTCCTCACGAAGCCTGGTGGCATCGCGGGGAGCTGCCAAGTGGAGGCCGGGGACGATCTGTACCATGGCCATGTCCCACATGCCGTGATGGCTGGGACCGTCCGGACCCGTGACGCCTGCACGGTCCAAGACGATGGTGACGCCGGCCTTATGCAGCGCGACATCCATCAGGAGTTGGTCGAAGGCCCGGTTGAGGAACGTCGCGTAGACAGCCACGACGGGGTGCAGGCCACCGTAGGCCATGCCCGCGGCCGAGGTCAGTGCGTGCTGTTCAGCGATACCGACATCGATCACGCGTTCCGGGTGGCGCTCCGCGAACTTATGCAGGCCAACCGGGATCAGCATGGCTCCCGTGATGCCGACGATGTCCGCCCGCTCGTCGGCGATGTCGGCAATTTCCTCCGCGAACACGGACGTCCAGGACCTTGCCCCCGGCATTTCCGTCGGTTCGCCCGTTTCGGGATCGATGATGCCCACCGCATGGAACTGGTCAGCCTCGTTGGCCAGGGCCGGAGCGTAGCCGTGCCCTTTCTCGGTCATCGCATGCACGATCACCGGCCCTCCGTAGGCCTTCGCGGTGCTGAGGGCGTGCTCCATGGCCTGGAGGTTGTGTCCATCCACCGGGCCGATGTACTTCATGCCCAGGTCCTCGAACATGCCCTGGGGTGCCCACCAGTCCTTGATGCCCTTCTTCATGGCATGGAGGCTCTTGTAGGTGAACTGCCCCACCGGGCCACCGTTCTGGAGCTTCTTCTTCCACCAGTCCAACATGCGCTCGTAGGCGGGCGCCGTGCGAAGGGAGTCGATGGTGGGGCGCAGCGATGCAAGATAGTCCGCCAGGCCACCCACGGTGGGAGCGTACGAACGACCGTTGTCGTTGACCACGATCACTACGCGGCGCCGCTTGTCCGCGGCGATGTTATTGATGGCTTCCCACGTCATGCCGCCGGTCAGGGCACCGTCACCCACAATCGCGACGACGAACCGGTCGCCTTCCCCGGTCAGCTGGCGGGCACGGGAAATTCCGTCCGCCCAGGACAGGGACGAGGAAGCATGGGAGCTTTCCACGATGTCGTGCTCGGACTCGCCACGGTCGGGATATCCCGAGAGTCCACCTTGCTGGCGCAGCGTGCCGAAGTCCTGCCTACCGGTCAGGAGCTTGTGGACATAGGACTGGTGTCCGGTGTCGAACACAACACTGTCACGCGGCGATTCGAAGATACGATGCACGGCGAGCGTGAGTTCCACGACGCCGAGGTTGGGGCCCAGGTGTCCACCGGTTGCGGCTACGTTGGTGATCAGGAAGTTCCTGATCTCTCCAGCCAGGTGTTCCAGTTCTTCACTGGACAGCGTGGCCAGGTCCTGTGGATCCTTGATGGTTTCCAAGAGTCCCAACGGCCCCTCCTTAGGGTCAATGACGTGCTTGTTAACTTTAGCGCGTTGGCCGAGCCATCGTTTCCGGGGCGGCCGACGGCGGGCAACCACGCCCGCCAAACGCCAGCAGCCCCGGCCGGTCGGATGACCAGCCGGGGCTGCTGCCGTGGAATCAGCCGTGAACTTCTTCCGAACGCGCTGTTGCCTTATGCGGAGATCTGGCGAAGCACGTACTGCAGGATGCCGCCGTTGCGGTAGTAGTCTGCTTCACCCGGCGTATCGATGCGCAGGACGGCGTCGAACGACTTGGCCGAACCGTCTTCAGCCGTTGCCGTCACCTTGAGCGTCTTCGGCGTGATGCCGTTGTTGAGCTCGGTGACACCCTCCACGGCAAACGTCTCCGTACCCGTCAGGCCGAGCGTTGCAGCCGATTCACCGGCGGGGAACTGCAGGGGAAGGACACCCATGCCGATCAGGTTGGAGCGGTGGATACGCTCGTAGCTTTCGGCGATGACGGCCTTGACGCCCAGGAGCGCGGTGCCCTTGGCAGCCCAGTCGCGGGATGAGCCGGAGCCGTATTCCTTGCCTGCCAGAACCACCAGCGGCGTTCCTGCCGCCTGGTAGTTCTGTGCGGCGTCGTAGACGTACGCCTGGGGAGCACCTTCCTGGCTGAAGTCGCGGGTGAAGCCACCTTCAACACCGTCCAGGAGCTGGTTCTTGATGCGGATGTTGGCGAACGTACCGCGGATCATGACTTCGTGGTTGCCACGGCGCGAACCGTAGGAGTTGAAGTCCTTGCGCTCCACGCCGTTGGCCAGGAGGTACTGGCCGGCGGGGGTGTCCGACTTGAAGGAACCTGCAGGGGAAATGTGGTCCGTCGTCACGGAGTCGCCCAGCTTCAGCAGGACGCGTGCGCCCTGGATGTCCTTGACGGGATCCGGCTGCGCCTTCATGCCCTCGAAGTATGGGGGCTTCCGCACGTACGTGGAGTCCTCGGCCCACGCGAAGGTGTCACCTGCGGGAGTGTCGAGGGCCTTCCAGCGCTCGTCGCCGTCGAAGACCCCTTCGTAGCCCTTGGCAAACATCCCTTCGTCGATGGAGGAGTCGATGACTTCCTGCACCTCGGTGGGGTTCGGCCAGATGTCCTTCAGGAAGACTTCGTTGCCGTCGGAGTCGGTGCCCAGGGCGTCGGTGTCAAAGTCGAAGTCCATGGAACCGGCAAGGGCGTAGGCGATGACCAGCGGCGGGGAAGCCAGGTAGTTCATCTTGACGTCCGGGTTGATGCGGCCTTCGAAGTTGCG
Organism: Paenarthrobacter sp. NPDC089322; assembly: GCF_040684895.1. Taxonomy (NCBI): domain Bacteria; kingdom Bacillati; phylum Actinomycetota; class Actinomycetes; order Micrococcales; family Micrococcaceae; genus Paenarthrobacter; species Paenarthrobacter sp. NPDC089322. Next base: position 53,011 of record NZ_JBFBGW010000015.1, on the reverse strand, counting down.
GTTGCCCGAGAGCACTGCGGTCACCGAGAGGTCGTTGGCCTGGATGGCCTCGGAGATTTCCGGCTCCAGCGGGCCGGAGTTACCGATACACGTAGCGCAACCGTAGCCGACAATGTAGAAGCCGAGCTTCTCCAGGTACGGAGTCAGGCCGGACTTTTCGTAGTAGTCGGTGACTACCTTGGAACCGGGTGCGACGGAGGTCTTGACCCAAGGCTTCGCGGTGAGGCCCTTGTTCACTGCGTTGCGTGCAAGAAGCGCGGCAGCGAGCATGACGGACGGGTTGGACGTGTTGGTGCAGGACGTGATCGAGGCGATCGACACTGCACCGTGGTCGAGTTCGAATTCGCGGCCGTCTGCGGTCTTGACGCGTACGGGCGACGACGGGCGTCCGTGGGCGCCGTCCGCTGCGGAGTGCACTCGTTCCGTCTCGGTCGTGTGCGAATCGGCGTGCGTGAACGACGGCGCATCCGAAGCCGGGAACGATTCGTCCAGGGCCTCGTCCACGCTGCCGTCTTCAATGGCGACGTAGTTGTGGATGTCCTTGCGGAACTGCTCCTTGGCGTCCGAAAGCTCGATGCGGTCCTGCGGACGCTTCGGACCGGAGATGGAGGGAACCACGGTGGACAGGTCAAGCTCGAGGAACTCGGAGAAGCGCAGTTCACGGGAAGGATCGTGCCAGAGGCCCTGTTCCTTGGTGTAAGCCTCAACGAGGGCAACGTTCTCTTCCGAACGGCCTGTCAGGCGGAGGTAGTCCAAGGTGACGTCGTCGATCGGGAACATGGCGGCCGTGGAACCGAACTCCGGGCTCATGTTGCCGATGGTGGCGCGGTTTGCCAGCGGCACGGCGGCAACGCCTTCACCGTAGAATTCGACGAACTTGCCAACCACACCGTGCTTGCGAAGCATCTCGGTGATGGTCAGGACGACGTCCGTTGCAGTGGCACCGGCGGGAATGCTGCCGTTGAGCTTGAAGCCGACGACGCGGGGAATCAGCATGGAAACGGGCTGGCCGAGCATGGCCGCTTCGGCTTCGATGCCGCCAACGCCCCAGCCCAGGACACCCAGGCCGTTGACCATGGTGGTGTGCGAGTCGGTGCCAACGCAGGTGTCCGGGTATGCGCGGAGCACACCGTCCACCTCACGGGTCATGACAGTGCGCGCCAGGTATTCGATGTTGACCTGGTGCACGATGCCCGTGCCCGGGGGAACGACCTTGAAGTCATCGAATGCGGTCTGGCCCCACCGCAGGAACTGGTAGCGCTCACCATTGCGCTGGTATTCGATCTCCATGTTGCGCTCCAGCGCGCCGGCGTTGCCGAAGGCATCGATCTGGACGGAGTGGTCGATGACCATTTCGGCGGGAGCCAGCGGGTTGACGCGCTTGGGGTCACCGCCGAGTTCCTTCACGGCCTCGCGCATCGTGGCGAGGTCGACAACGCAGGGCACGCCGGTGAAGTCCTGCATGATGACGCGGGCCGGGGTGAACTGGATTTCCGTGTCGGGCTCCGCATTGGGGTCCCAACCGGCCAGGGCGCGGACGTGGTCAGCCGTAATATTGGCGCCATCCTCAGTCCGCAGGAGGTTTTCAAGCAATACCTTGAGGCTGAACGGAAGGCTGTCTGCGCCCTCTACGGAGTTCAACCGGAAAATTTCATAATCGGTGCCGGCTACATTCAGTACGCCTTTGGAACCGAAGCTGTCCACAGTGCTCATGGCAGGACTCCTCTCGCAACAGTTTCATCTTTGTCGCGTGGTTGGCCGCTAGCCAGTTAGGCGCACCTTACTTAGCCGGGCGGCACTCTCTGTTGGTCATCCCGGTCCGCGACACTCAACCAGCCGTGGCACAAACGGAGCGGGACTACTACGCCCATCGTAGTGGCATACATCTCATTTGCTGCAGCCCCTAGTTTGCCGGAAGCAGGAGGGCAACGGTCTCGAGGTGGTGGGTGTGGGGGTACAGGTCAAAAGCACGCACCGCTTCCAACTTCCACCCGCCCTGATGGAAGTAACCCAGATCACGCGCAAAAGAAGCGGGATCGCACGACACATAGGCAATTGCCCGGGGACCAGAAGCCATCAATTGCTTCACCACGGCTTTGCCCGCGCCGGCACGAGGTGGATCCAAAACCAGGGAATCAAAGCTCCTCGGCCGCTGGTGCAGAACCCGCTCAACCCGTCCCTGCACGATCTCCACCTGGGTCTCACCATGCAGGTTCTTCCGGGCGTCGCGGCTGGTGCCCGGTGCTCCTTCGACGGAAAGCACGGAACCCGTGACGCCAACGGCGTCGGCCAAGGCCGCAGTAAACAACCCCGCCCCTGCATAGAGATCGGCAACTGCCGCGCCTGCTTGCAAGTAGCCGCCACCTGAGAGGTAACCCGTCACCGCGTTGACCAACGTATCCGGCGCATCCTTATGAATCTGCCAGAATCCCTCACCTGTGACGCGGTACTCATGCCCGGCCGCCGTTTCCTGGACCCAGGTCCTCCCCCGCAATTGCAGGACCTGCCCCTTCGCGGGGTCGAAGCTGGCCACGGATACATCCTGCGGCAATTGCGACAGGATGCTGTGCAGCCGTTTCGGACTGGTTGTTTCTTCCGGGGCCAACAGCACGAGGGGTCGGGTACCGTTCGCAGGAACGGCGACTTCCACGCGGGCGATCCCGGTGAGATCGAGCTCCCATAGCCTGAGCTCGTTGATCCCCGGGAGCGCCAGCGGCATGTCTTTGACCGGAACCACCGTGTCGGAGCGGTGGGCATGCATGCCCAAACGTCCCTTGGGAGTTACCGCAAAGCTGGCGCGGGTCCGCCAGCCGAGCCCGCCGTCGTCGTTGTTGCCGACTGCCTCCACCTCGGTGGCGAGGTCCAATCCTGCAAGGCGCTTGAGCTGCTCGGACAGCACTTCAGCCTTCAGCGCCCGCTGCCTCGGCAGTGCAATATGGCCCAGTTCGGCACCGCCCACCGGCGGACCGCCCCTCCGCCAGGACCCTGGCGAATCCGCGAGCTTCCAGAAGTGCGGCACGCGGTCGGTTGAGGCATCGAGGACCTCGACGACGTCGGCACGCCAGAAGCGCGACGACTCACCGGAGTCGGTCAACCGGATCCGGACCTTCTCCCCCGGAATTCCATGCCTGACGAAAATGACGCGGCCTTCGTGGCGGGCAACGAAATGGCCCCCGTGGGCGATCGGGCCGACATCGACGATCAGCTCGGTGCCCGTCGCGTCATGGCGAGTGCTCTGATCCGCGTGGGGGGAGGTGCTGTGGGAAGTCATTGTGTATCCTGCAGTGCCTTTGCTTCTTCGGACGACTTCAGCTGCCAGGGAACGCTGGCAACCATGACCCCGGGTTCAAAGTGGAGCCTCGTCTTTATTCTGAGTGCTGTCTGGTTATGGACCAGTTGCTCCCACCACTTGCCCACCACATATTCAGGGATGTACACCACGATCAGGTCTCGCGGGGAGTCGCGTCGCATGTTCTTGATGTACTCCATGATCGGAGTGACGGTCTCACGGTAGGGACTGGCCAGGACGGTCAGGGGTACCGGAATTTCCAGCTTCTCCCAGTCCCGGACAGTGTGTTCTGTTTCTTCGGAGTTGATATCCACGGTAATCGCATCCAGCCGTGATGGCCGCGACGCCCGTGCGTAGGCCAAGGCACGGAGCACCGGTTTGCGCACATGCGAAACGAGGAGGACCGCGTGCACCCTGGTGGGCAGTGCGCGTGGTGAGGAGTCTTCATCGACGGCCAATTCCTTGGCCACGTTGTCATAGTGAGCCCGGATGCTCCACATGATGAGGAAGAGCACAAACATCGCCAACAGGGCGATCCAGGCACCTTGCTCGAACTTGGTGATCAGGACGATGGCGAGGACGAGTGCCGTCATGCCGAAGCCCACCATATTGATGGTGCGCGACTTGATGATGCGGCGGCGTGCATTCTTTTCCCGGGCCAGTTTCAGTTCCCGGCCCCAGTGCCGCACCATGCCGAGTTGGCTGGCGGTGAAGGAAATGAAAACACCCACGATATAGAGCTGGATGAGCTTGGTGACATCGGCGTTGAAGGACAGGATCAGGACCAGGGCCCCGGCAGCCAAGGCAAGGACACCGTTACTGAAGGCAAGCCTGTCGCCACGTGTGCGGAGCTGGCGCGGCAGGTACCCGTCCTGCGCGAGGATCGAACCCAGCACCGGAAAGCCGTTGAAAGCGGTGTTGGAAGCAAACACCAGGATAGTGCCGGTAGCTGCGACGACGATGTAGAACGGTATGCTTCCTGCGCCGAAGATCGTATCGGCGATCTGGCTGATGGCCGGATTCTGGATGTAGTCCTCCGGCAGCGGCTTTCCGTCAACCAGGAACTCCGTTGCGGGGTCCAGGACGATGTGCACCTTGGTGGCGTTGGCCAGGTAGAGGATGCCGGCAAGCATGGCCGTGGCGATGACGCCCAGCAGCAACAAGGTTGTAGCCGCGTTTTTGCTTTTGGGCTTTTTGAAGTTCGGAACTCCATTGCTGATGGCTTCCACGCCCGTCAGCGCCGCGGCGCCGGACGAGAAGGCCCTGAGCAACAGGAAGGCACCGGCGAGGCCCACCAAGCCTTCATCAAAACCGGGCTCCGGAACGATGGTGAAGTTGGCAGAGGGCGCCTCTCCCAGTTGCCCTGTGGCGGCTTGGAAAATGCCCACCGCGGTCATCCCAAGGATGGACGCCATGAAAATATAGGTGGGGATGGCAAAGAGCGTCCCTGCCTCTTTGACACCGCGGAGATTGACGAGCGCAAGGATGATCACGCCGATGGTGGCGATGAGGGCCTGTTGTCCATGCAGGGAAGGTACGGCCGTGGTCAGGTACGTTGCCGCGGACGACATCGATACGGCGACAGTCAGTACGTAGTCCACAAGGAGCGCGGAGGCAACTGTGAGCCCGGCGTATTTGCCCAGGTTGACGTTGGCGATCTCATAGTCCCCGCCGCCGGAAGGGTAGGCGTGGACGTTCTGCCGGTAGGAGGCCACCACTGTGAGCAATACCACCATGACCGCCAACCCGACCAGCGGCGAGAAGGCGACGGCACTGACACCGGCCAGCGCCAAGGTGAGCAGGATTTCGTCCGGCGCATAAGCCACGGAAGACAACGCATCCGAGGCGAAGATCGGCAAAGCAATGCGTTTGGGCAAGAGCGTATGGGACAGGCGGTCGTTCCGCACCGGCCGTCCCACCAACACCCGCTTTACGGCATTAAGTATTGTCAGCACTCCGCAAAGCTACTCTGAATCCCCGGCGATGTCATGACGACGGTCCAGTGCTTGGGCGCGCGGCACAGGTAAAGTCGTACCAGCGGCACGCACAATACGTATAAGGAGACACGGTGGCTCACTTCGTGATCATGGGTTGCGGCCGTGTTGGCGCAACCCTGGCACACACTTTGGAGGATGCCGGCCATTCCGTGGCCATCATCGATCAGGACGAGCGTGCTTTCCGCCGGCTGCGCAACACTTTCACCGGACGCAAAGTCACCGGCGTCGGATTCGACCGCGACACACTCAAGCAGGCAGGCGTGGAAGAGGCGTATGCCTTCGCCGCTGTATCCAGCGGTGACAATTCCAATATCCTCGCCACGAGGGTGGCCCGGGAAACCTTCCATGTTGCCCACGTCGTGGCGCGGATCTACGATCCCGGCCGCGCTGAGATCTACCAACGCCTGGGCATCCCCACCGTTGCCGCAGTGCGTTGGAGTGCGGACCAGGTCCTCCGCCGCATTCTTCCCGAACAACATTTGGCCGGTGACTATCGCGAACCATCGGGACGCTTGGTGCTGGCCGAAGTCGACCTCAACGAGGGGTGGATCGGCCACAGAATCAGCGCGATCGAGGCCGCTGCCGGGATCCGCATCGCCTTTTTGACGCGCTTCGGCGAGGGCTTGTTGCCCCAACCGGGAACGGCGTACCAGGAAGGCGACACAGTCCATGCGATGTTGAGCGTGGACAGGACCTCGGAGATCGGCCGGATCCTCGCCAAAGCACCTGCCAAGGAGATTTAGTGAAAGTTGTCATCGTCGGCGCCGGCAGCGTGGGCTCTTCCATTGCGCGTGAACTCCTTGCCCACAACCACCAGATCCTGCTCATCGACCTCAAGCCGGAGGTCATTGGGCGCAGTGGCCTCCGGGGCGCCCGTTGGCTTGTTGGCGATGCTTGCGAGCTCAGCACCTTGCAGGACGCCAAACTCGAGGATGCCGACGTCGTGGTTTCCGCCACCGGTGACGACAAGGTCAATTTGGTGGTCTCGCTGCTCGCCAAGACAGAGTTCGGAGTGGGCCGTACGGTTGGACGTGTCAACAACCCGAAGAACGACTGGATGTTCAACGACTCCTGGGGCGTGGACGTCGCAGTCAACACCCCGCAGCTGATGACTGCGCTGGTTGAAGAAGCAGTGGAAATCGGAGACATCGTGCGTCTCCTGACACTGCAGACCGGCGTGGCTTCCATTGTGGAATTCACGGTTCCCCATGATTCCCACGTCATCGGCAGCACCGTCGGCGATATCGAATGGCCGGAGGATGCCACGCTGGTGGCTATCCTGCGGGACCAGGCGCCCATCACTCCCAGCCGTGACGACGTCCTGGACGGCGGCGACGAGTTGTTCTTCGTGACAACCATTGCGGCCGAGGACGGGCTGCGGGCCCTGTTGTCGCCGGCTTCCATGGCAGGCCAGGGGCCCCGTGACGGTGCTGCGGAAGTGGTGGATCAGGCAGCAGACGATGACGGCTTCGACGGCTGAGGTGCTGGCTTGGTGACCAGCCACGCAACCCACAGTCCCAGGATGTAGAGGGGCGCACCCATGAGGAGCCGGGTGGTGGCCAATGCAGAGAGGCCTGCCTCACCCATGAAGTACAGGGGCACCTGCACCACCAGCCGCAAGGCCAGTACGGCCACCACGATCCATGTCCCCAGCTTGTAGGCCCGTACCCGCTCCGGGTCCTTCCGCCATTCCAGGCCCTCGTTGCGGACAAAGCCAAACAGCAAACCTGCAACCGGCCATTTCAGGACGATGGAAAGCACCATGCCGGCTATGTAGGCGAGGTTGGTGAAGAAACCGAGCACATAGAAGTCCTCGGCTTTCCCCGTGGTGTTCGCCAGCCATGCGGAGATGCCGACGCCGACCACACCGGCAAGTGCCTGGGTCAAGGGACGCCGCTGGATGAGTCTGACCACGGTGAATACCGCGGCGGCCGCGAGGGCTCCCACGAGGGATATGGTGAGATCACGGGTAATGGTGAACGCGACCAGGAAAACCAACCCCGGCAGGATGCTTTCAGCTATGCCTTGTACGCCACCGGCAGATTTCAGCATGTCCACATGGCCTGCGCTGTTCCGGTGAAGCCCCGCCTTTTCAGCGTAGCCCGCCGCAAAATCGGCGACGCTGGGTCCTTCCGGTGCCGACGATTTGCCCGGAACCGCAGCACCGGTGTCGTCACCTCCCGGGGATGGCTGCCCCGCGTCCTTGGGTCCTGGTCCATTGGCCACGGTCATAGGTGCTCCTGACGGGAAAGTATTTCGTAGCGGGGGTTGAACATGGCGGGCTGGCCATCGAGTTGCGTGACCATGCCGTCGAGCCGAAGCTCGACTCCGGCTTCTATTCCGGGGACCCGGCTCCTGCCCAGCCAGATCACACGCAAGCGCGCAAAGGGTTCCTTTCCTGCGCCCGGGGCGCCAGCAGGCACGGCCCTGTGCTGCAAGGCGTCCACCACAACGGCCGAGAAGAAGGGCTGGTCGCTGGGGGGCTGGTGCGTGACGGACTCAATGAATCCTGTACACGCTGCCCTCCCCCTGGCAGGAAGGCTGCTCACGCCATGCCGCGGAGGCGGCTGCGGCCCGGCAGCTTGCGACCATCCTGACGAATCAGCCAATCTGCGTGATCTCCGGCCCTCGCTCAGGCTGCTTCAGGGCAGGACCGTCCTGTGGTCCGGATTGGGAAGCAGGTTGTGGAGCGCCTCCCTGGGCGGGAACAGCCGCATCCTTGGGCAGCCGCAACTGCAGGAGTTCCCGGGGAGGCATGGGGTTGTCACCACGAACAACAACGACCCGACGGAACAGTTCCTCCAAACCTGCAGCGGCATCACGGTCCAGGGCAGCCTGGCCGCCCAGGACGCCCCGGAGGAACCAACGCGGCCCATCGACACCCATGAAACGGGCCGCACGGAAGCCGCGGCTGCCATCGGCAGCTTCCGCCGGAAGCTTGGCGACGAGTTCAGTGCCGAAGGTTCCGGTGATTTCTTCGGTTTCGCCGCCTTGGCTGGCAACGGACTGGCTGATTTGTTCCCGGATCTCATCCCACAGGCCTTCGGAACGCGGTGCAGCGAACGCCTGCAACTGAAGGCTGGAGCCTGCCAAATCCATGGTCACAGCCACCACACGCTGGGTGGCTTCTTCCACCTCAAGGCGTAGTTGCAGTCCCTCCGCGGGTGCTATCAGCAGCGCGCCGAGGTCTACATAGCCGTCGCGGTCTTCGATCTCCTCAACGTCCCAGGGACCCTTCCCAAGACGAAAATCGCCCTTAACGACGGACTCGCCGCTTTGGCCTGACGCCTCGACGGACTCGTTTTCCTCGACGGCGGCAGCGGGCTCCGTCCGCTCGGCCTTGGACTTTTTACCGCGCCCAAAAAGCATTGGGTTGTCTCCTTTTTAGTGGTCTATCCCCAAGTAAACCGCAACCACGCAGAACCAGGGCAATGCCTGCAATCCGTGCCCATGTCCACTGGCGTTCCGTTGCTGGTCAGACCACCGGAGCGTTGAAACCTCCGGTGGACCCGAAACCGCCCGTTCCCCGTACGGAATCCGACAATTCGTCGACGGGTACGAAGCGCGCATATTCCACGCGCTGTATCACCATCTGGGCAATTCTATCGCCGCGCTTGAGGTCGATGCCGTGGTTTTGATCGGTGTTCAACAACGTGACAGCGATTTCGCCGCGGTACCCCGCATCAACAGTCCCGGGGGCATTGACGATCGTCAGTCCATGCTTGGTAGCCAGGCCGGACCTCGGGTGGATCAGCGCCACAAAACCGTCCGGCAGGGCAATCGACACTCCCGTGGGAACCAGCTTTCGTTCGCCGGGCGCCAAGTGAACATCTTCGCGGGCGCGAAGATCCGCTCCGGCATCGCCCGGGTGCGCGTACGACGGTACTTCCAGCCCGTCGTCGAGCATTTTCAACTGAACGTCCAAGGTCGGGGCGCCGTATGGTGCGGTGCTTCCGCCGGCTGGTGTGTCTGAACTGATTACTGCGGTCTCGTTGCTCACAGTGGAACATTCTACGTGGGTGGCTGGTGGCATTGCAGTGCCCCGACCGTAACCGCCGCGGGCACCGCCGGACAGGAGACACGCTCCCTCTTGGCGGCCGGATAAGCTGGAGGCATGCCTACGCCAGACCAGTCTGCCCCCGTGCCTGCCCGGAACAATTCCTCCGACTCCGAGGTCCTGTTCACCGAAAAACTATGGCCGACTGTCTGGATCTGGGTTGTCGTCGTAGGACTCTCAGGCGCGGGCATCCTGATGTTCTCCCCGATCAGTACTGCGGCAGGCATCATCGCGGCCCTGGTGCTCCTGGCCATCATGACTACTCTGTTGGTTCTTTCAACACCCACCATCACCGTCACCAGGGATACGTTGAGGGTAGGCCGGGCAACCATCGACCGCCGGTTCGTGGGCTCCGTGGAAGCCTTCAGGAAGGCGGAGGCCACCGCCGAGCGTGGTCCCCGCCTCAACGGGCTCGCCTACATGTGCTTCCGTGGGTGGATTGATCCCGTAGTCAGGATCGAGATCACCGATCCCGCGGACCGAACGCCCTACTGGCTGGCATCGTCACGCAGGCCGGAAGAGCTCGTGGCCGCGTTGACCGGCAAGTAATGCTCCTAGCCTTCACATTCGGTGCAGTAGAGGTGCCCGTCCCTTTCAGTAGCTATCTGCGAGCGGTGCTTCACCAGGAAGCAGTTGTAGCAGGTGAATTCGTCAGCCTGCGGAGGCATCACCTGAATCAGGAGTTCTTCCCCGGAGAGGTCCGCTCCGGGTAGCTCGAATCCGTCCGCGAGGTCGGTCTCGTCAACGTCCACCGCCGAGGATTGCTTCCCCGACTGGCGCGTCTTGAGTTCCTCAATGGAATCCTCGCTGACGTCTTCCTCGGTCTTTCGAGGGGCATCGTAATCCGTGGCCATGGTCCTTCTTTGTCCTCTGTAGTTGCTGCGGTGGGATTCCGGGCCCGGGTGTGTGGTGCCCGCCGCCGGTGTATCGGTGTAAACGCCGGACTCGCCCGTTTTGTGCCCGGTATCGGCCAGATTGTCCTCCCCTGCCGGATGATTGTCCAGAGGCCGGGCCAGCGCCCCCAAGCCAGCTTCGATGCCCCATTTTCATTGGAATATCACGGCACGCCCTTTGTCCTAGTAGGAAAAGGGCAACTCGGGTGGCAGAGTTTCGAATGTCAGTTATGCCATGTGGTGGAGGGTGTTATGCAGGATCTACGGCTGGTTGGCGTCCACGACGACGGCGGGCATCTGCTGCTCAGCGGACCCGGCGGTGCGATGTTCCAGCTTCCGATCGACGAAGCCCTGCGTGCAGCCGCAAGCCGGACCCCTGCCCAGGTAGCTGCACGCGCGTCGATAACCCCTGTTGCCATGTCCCCAAGGGACATCCAGGCCAGGATCCGCAGCGGAGCCACGGCGGCCGAGGTCGCCGAACTGTCCGGCCTCCCGCTGGCCAACGTTCAACGTTACGAGGGCCCCGTCCTTGCTGAACGTGAATACGTCGCACAACAGGCCCGCGCCATTGAAGTAGCCTCGCCTGCACCGGGGCATGACATCTACCGCTCCGTCTTTGGGGACAACCCGGCCACCCTCGGCGAGATGGTGGCACACAGGCTTTCAGCGCACGGCATCGATTCTTCAACTGTTGAATGGGACTCGTGGCGCCGTACGGACGGTTCCTGGACCGTCGTCGCCCGTTTCGACGTCGTACCGAATGCCCACGCGAGTATCGGCGAGGAACCTCCCGCCATGTGGACGTTCAGTCCGCAGCGAAAGTCCCTGCAAAACGCCAACCGCTGGGCGCAGCAGCTCAGTGAGCTTGAGCCGCTTGACGGTCCCGTACCCGCACGGCGCCTCACTGCGGTCTCGGACCGCCCTTTCGACTTCGAAACCGACGCCGAAACGGCAGCACGCGCTTCAGCGAAGGAATCCGACAACCTCCTGGAGATGCTCCGTTCCCGCCGTGGACAACGCCTGGGGGTGGACGAGGACGGTGATGATGCCCTGGCCGTGCTGCTCAGCAATGTGCCCGCTGCCCACCCCCGGCCGGGCGAAGAAGACGAGCACCTTGCAGGCGACGACACCGTCGAAGAGCCCGAGCAGCCCGCGGCCTCCGAACCGGCGCGGAAAGATGGACGCCCTTCCATGCTGTCCCGGCTCAGCTTGGCGCCCAGGCACGTCGAACCGGACGAGGGCGACGACGCCCTGAAGCTGCATGACGGGGTCAGCACCGAGACCCGCGAAATCACCGTCGTGGCCAGCCCTCTGCGGCCCGTTACGTCTTTGGCCGGCAGGAAAGGCGCTGCTGCAGGCACTCCCTCCACGGCAGATGCGGAGGAAAAAACAGACTCCGGCCGTGAACCCGCACAGCGCGCCGGCTTGGATGAGCTGCTGGGCGGCCCGGTCAGCACGGGGGTCAAAGCGGAACGGAACCCCGGTGACGCGCCTGCAGGAGAAGCACCCGCTACTGAGCCCAAGGAAACAGCGGCTCCAAAGGACCATGAGGCACCTGTGGAACGTCAACCGTCCCGTGCGAAGCGATCCAGCATACCCAGCTGGGACGAGATCGTCTTTGGTGCCCGCGGCGACTAAGGGCGCCGCAGTTCTCCTGCACCCGGCCAGAGGCAAGCATCGACATCGAACGGCAGGGTTTGGTCGGCTCCGGCCATGAGGTTGGCACCGTGGGCAGTGACCCTGCGCATGTAATGCCGCCGGCACAGAGTCTCGTACTCAATCACGCTTCCGGATTCAGCGGCACCGTCCACGTTGCCGGGCGACACGTCTCCCACCAGGACCTGCTCGCCCTCAACCACCATGATGCCGTCCACGGTCCGGGCGTTCTGGGTTGCGCGGCGGCCGCACCAGCACAAGGCCTCAACCTGCAGGACCTGAACCCTGTCGGCAAGCTCAATCAACCGTTGCGAGCCGGGAAAGAGCCTCGTCCTGAAGTCGGATGTTATTCCGAAAGCGAAGACGTCCACGTCCATTTCGTCCACGAGCCGCGCCAACTGCTCCACTTGGGCCGCTGAGTAGAACTGGGCTTCGTCGCAGATCAGGTAATCCACCTTCAGACCGCTGGTCCGCCGGACCACGACTTCGTCCCAGAAGTCCGTGGCGTCGCCAACTTCCACGGCGTCGGTCTGGAGTCCGAGCCTGCTGGAGATCCTTGATCCACCTGCCCGGTCGTTGCAACTGAAGCGTACGCCACCGCGACCCCGTGCCCGGTGGTTATGGTCCATTTGAAGGGCCAACGTGGACTTGCCGCAGTCCATGGTGCCCGAGAAGAACACCAGTTCAGCCACGTCTGCCCTTCTTGCCTGCGGCCGGGAAGCAAACCAACGGTACTTCCCGTTCCGCCTTGGTCAACGAACCATGTTGGCCCACGACTTCCAGTGCCGTTGGGCGCACGCGGCGGGTGTCATAGAGGGCCAAAGTGTCGCGGGCAGCGATCATGACGTCCCCGATACGCGGCGCCACCTGCGGATGCACCTCTCCGAAAAGACCGGCAGCCAACGCTTGCTCCCGGGTGAACGCCCAGATACGTTCCCCAAAGCGCTTCCGCCAGGCGCCGATGAGTGCATTCCGCGAAGCTTCCCCGGCATCAGGCTCCAGGTAGAGATGAACCATCCGCGGCTCCCCTGCCGTGTGCCGGACACCCGCCACGAGGGATGGGTCCGCGGAGTAGTCAATGCGTTGGGATTCGGGGACGTCCAGCATGCCATGGTCGCCGGTCACGAGGATGGTGGTACCCGCGGGCAGTGTGGCTGACAGCCTCTTGGCGGTGGCGTCGAGTTCCTCGAGCTGGTGCTCCCAACGATCCGACTGGCAGCCGTAGCGGTGGCCTGCCTTGTCGAGTTCGTTGACGTAGAAGTACATGAGGGAAGGGCCGCTGCCGGCCATCGCTTCCGCGGCGGCAGCAGTACGTGCATGCAGCGTAGTGCCGCCTTCAAAGCGGCTTCCCCTCAGCGCGGCCCGGGTCATCGGCGAATTGCCGAATTGCGGGAGGCTCACTGTGACGACGTCGACCTCGCCCGAGAGACGTTCAAAGACAGTGGGGTGCGGCTGCCAGGCGAGTGGATCAACCTGGGCATCCCAGTTGCCGAGCAGATTGACGACCTTGTCCTGGCCGGGGTCCAGGACGTCGTAGCCCACCATGCCATGTTGTCCGGCGGAAAGGCCGGTGCCCAGGCTGGCCAAGGAGGCGGCAGTTGTGCTGGGGAAGGCGGAATCTATCCACGTCGGCACGTTTCCTTGGCCGCCGGTCATCACGGAACGCAGGAAGGGTGTGTGCGACGCCTTCTGCTTGAGCAAACCCCTGCCCAGCCCGTCGGCCAGGACCACGCAGACACGCTGCGCCGGGGGCAGGTGCAGCTGGTTGGCGTAGCCGGGGACTCCCAGGCTGGCAGCTGCGCTCGTGAAGACCTCGGCAATGGATTTGCTTCCGAACAGCGGCGCCGATGGCAGCTCGGGCACAGGGGCTGTCGCAGGTTCGGCGTGTACGTTGTCGTGTGCAGCCACGCTCAACGCTGGTGTCCGCGGCTCAGACGGTTGCTGAAGACGCCTGACCGGGTCCGGGGCGCGGGCATGGCGACGTGAGGAACCGGCGAGGCATTGCCGGTATTCACGGCCCGGAGCGCCCTGGCAAAGACCTTGGCGTCCTGCACGGCCTGGAGTCCATCCGCCTCGGCGCTGATGCGCAGGACGATGTCCTCCTGGGCGATGGTTCCCGTGTAGCCGTGGTCGGCCTCGCACTGCGGATCGCCGCAGCTCGCGGGTCCCATGTCCAGCCGCTGTCCGCCGGACCACGCGATGGACAGGGTCAATTCACGAACAGGGTCCGAAGGCTTGTAATCCTGCGGTTGGGAGTACATGTAGCTCAGGACCACGGATCGGATCTGGGCCACCGGCACGGACTCAGTGGAGATCTGGGCAACGATCTGTTCGCCGGCCTCGTCCAGCTGCTGGTCATCCACATGCGTGATCACCAGCATGTCTTCCGTGAGCACCAGGACCGTGATGTGGCGTCGCACTTCGGCACGGTCAAAGTGCGTCTCCAAGTGCACCAGGTGCGACAAGCAGTCGCGGCCGTCCAAGGCATCATCAACGACGTCCGCCACCAGCCGCGGATAGAAACCTGCCTGCTGCAGTGCCTGTTCGAGGCTCTGTCCCTGCGAGCTGTGGTGGTGTGCGGTGTGATGCCCGGTAGCGGACGGACGGGATTGAGGCGTCGGAGACTGGGTGCTCATTCCCCCATTTTCACAGATCGGATGATGACTTCATAACCGTGCGCCCCGGCACGGAAGCCCGTCAGGGGACCGTCGGAGCTGCGGCCCCGGCTGCCGGAACTGCTAGCCCCGCATGGCGCGGCGGGCACTGTCAGTGCGTTGTGCCGCGTTGCCGATCCAGACGTCGGCGCCCAGGATCGTCGCGCCGGTCGGGCCCGCGAGTACCGGGTTGAACTCCACCAAAGCGATTCCCGGATGGTCATCCTTGATTTTGGCCAACCTTGCAGCAATGTCTTCCAGGGCCGCGACGTCCACCGCGGGGAGGCCTTGGTAACCGAACAGCTTCCTGGATGCGCGGGGCGAACGGATGATGTCGTGGAGATCTGCCGCGGACAAGGGCGGGACGCGGTGGGCCCAGTCATCCAGGAGGTTCACGGCATCGCCGGCCAGGCCGAAGGACAGCACCGGACCGAGCAGCGGGTCCTCCATGGCGCGGAAGGTGCAGGCTTGCCCCACGGGAGCCATGGCCTGGACTTCAAGAGACGGTGAGCCATAAGGCTCCAAAGCGCGGCGCATCTGTGCGATGTTCTGCCGCAGGGAGTTGGCGTCATGGATATCCAGCCGGACACCGCCCAGGTCCAAGCGGTGCCGCAGCGCGGGATCCGTGGTCTTCAGGACGACGGGCCAGCCTATGCGTTCCGCCGCTTCAACCGCTTCATCGTCCGTCCCAAAACCGATCGTTGGCACCACTGCGATACCGTAGCCGGCCAGCAGGGCGGCGGCAGCACCGGCGTCGAGCTTCCGCAATTTCTCGCCGGTCACCCCGGCAAGCATGGCCGAAAGGCTTTCCTTGGTCGCCTCAACATCGCAACCTTCCGGTTCCACGAACAAGCCTTGGTCCCGGTCACGCCACTGGGCGTAGCGTACGATGGCCGCCAAGGCATTCACGGCCGCTCCGGCATGTGAAAAACACGGCAGGAGCGGCTTGCCCGGGTCGCCCACCATGCCTTCCACATGGACCGACGGGTCAAGGATCCCCGTGAACGCCGCTACGACTGGTTTCCCGGCTTCAGCGGCACATTCGGACAGGACACCCGCCAAGGCCTCGACAGTGAGGCCGCGTGCCGGCAGGAGCGCGGCAATGACGGCGTGGACAGACTCGTCCGCGAGGCTCTCCTGCAGGCTGGTCCTCAGCGCCGGAAGCGCCAATGACATTCCGGCGTCGAGGTCGACGTCGGTCACGAGGCGGTTGACATCGAGCCCCAGGGGCCCGGCGCTGTCCGCCACGACCTTCCCCAAGGCCACGGAGTTTGAGTAGACGGCAACCCCGGGCCCGGTGGGCAAGGACTGCGAGGAAACGATCTGGGCTATGTCCATCAATTGCTCAATGGTGTCCACGCGAATGACACCGGCCTGCCTCATCATGGCGTCCACAGCGGCAGCCGGCGCCTGCGTTGTGCGCACTTCATGGCCGGGCGGCAGGCTCAGGCCCGTGACGTCGGATTTGGCCACGATGACCGGCTTGCTCCGGGACAACCTGCGGGCGAGGCGTGAGAACTTGCGGGGGTTGCCGATTGACTCAAGGTAGAGACCCACCGCCGACGTATCGGCGTCGTCCTCCCAGTACTGCATGGCGTCGTTACCTGAGACATCCGCCCGGTTGCCGGCGGAAAGAAACGATGACAAGCCGAGCCGGCGGCGGCTGGCAGCCGCGTAAACAGCGACGCCCACCGCGGCGGACTGGCTGAACAGACCCAAGCCGCCGCGTGGAGGCATCCCGGGGGCCATGGAAGCGTTCAGGGAAACGGCCGGATGGGTATTCAGGATGCCCAAGGACTCCGGCCCGATGACACGCATGCCGTTCGCACGGGCGCGTCGAACCAACTCGTGTTGACGTGCCAAACCACGTTCGCCGTCGTCGGCAAAGCCTGCCGTGGCCACCACGATCCCCTTGACTCCGGCAGCGGCGCAATCGTCCACCACCTTGGGGACTTCCTCGTAGGGAACAGCCACGATGGCCAGTTGCACCGGCCCTGGTATCTCGGACAACGTGGCGAACGAAATCATGCCGGCCAACTCGAAAGCCTCGGGGTTGACCGCGTACACGGGGCCTTGGAACCCGCCTTCGATGATGTGCTCCAGCAGTTGGTACCCAACGGTTCCCCATTTGCGGCTGGCACCAATCACAGCCACCGACGACGGCGCCAGCAAGTCCCGCACGCTGCGCGCCTCCGCGCGGTGCTCGCGGGACTCCATGACGGCCCGGGATTTCTCGGTCGGGTCGATGTTGAACTCGACGCTGACGACGCCGTCGTCGAACTGCCTGGTGAGGTCGTAGCCCGCATCGGCGAACACCATCAGCATCTTGCGGTTTTCCGGCAGGACCTCGGCCGTGAAGCGGCGGATGCCGTTTTCGCGGGCGGCCACCGCCAGGTGCTCAAGGAGGATCGAGCCGATCCCGCGTCCTTGGTGGGCGTCGGAGATGTTGAAGGCGACTTCCGCTTCGGTGGGGTCGTCGAGGCGGTCGTAGCGGCCGACTCCCATGATCTCGCCGCGGATGGTGATGACGAACGCCACCCGGTTGACGTGGTCCACTTCCGTGAAACGCCGCACTTCCTTGCCGGACAGTTTGGGCTTGAAGGAAAAGAAGCGCATGTAGATGGAAGCCTGGGATTGGCCGGCATGGAAGGCCTGCAGGGCGTCAGCGTCCTGCGGCCGGATGGGGCGGATGTGGGCGGTCCCGCCGTCACGCAGGACGACATCGGCTTCCCAATATTCCGGATAAATGCCGACGTCGGGCTGATCCACCATAGGCTTAGCCTAGCTAAAACATCCGCAGTACATCTTTAAGGATCCACCTACCCCATGGCCCGCAGCCAAACTTCCGCACGTAAAGGCGAGCCCCTCGGCGATTTCACCGAGACGATCGTCGACATTGACGTCACTTCCGAGATGGAAGGCTCCTTCCTGGAGTATGCCTACTCGGTGATCTACTCGCGCGCCCTCCCCGACGCGCGTGACGGTTTGAAGCCGGTACAGCGACGCATCCTCTACATGATGGCGGACATGGGTCTGCGCCCGGACCGCGGCCATGTCAAGAGTGCCCGCGTGGTTGGCGAAGTCATGGGAAAGCTGCACCCCCACGGCGACGCCGCCATCTACGACGCCATGGTCCGCATGGCACAGGACTTTTCGCTGCGCCTGCCGCTGATTGACGGCCACGGCAACTTTGGATCCCTCGACGACGGCCCGGCAGCTCCGCGGTACACGGAAGCCCGCCTGGCGGCAGCCGCGCTGACGATGACCGACCACCTCGATGAAGACGTGGTGGACTTCGTCCCGAACTACGACAACCAGTTGACCCAGCCGGATGTCCTGCCGGCTGCGTTCCCGAACCTCCTGGTCAACGGCACCACGGGCATCGCCGTGGGCATGGCGACAAACATGGCCCCGCACAACCTGGTGGAAGTCATCGCCGCCGCCCGGCACCTCATTGCCCATCCGGATGCCACGTTGGACGACATCATGAAGTTTGTCCCCGGACCGGATCTTCCCACCGGCGGCCGCATCGTGGGCCTGGACGGTATTCGCGACGCCTATGCCACTGGCCGGGGTTCCTTCAAGACCCGGGCAAAGGTGGAAGTAGAGCAGCTCACCGCCCGCCGGACCGGCCTGGTGGTGACGGAGTTGCCATACATGGTCGGCCCCGAAAAGGTCATCGAGAAGATCAAGGACGCTGTCAACGCGAAGAAGTTGACGGGCATCAGCGACGTCGTGGACCTCACCGACCGCAACCATGGATTGCGCCTGGTCATCGAGCTGAAGAACGGCTTCAACCCGAACGCCGTCCTCCAGCAGTTGTACCGCTACTCGCCCATGGAAGATTCTTTCGGCATTAACAACGTCACGTTGGTGGACGGTCAGCCTCAAACACTGGGTTTGCTGCAGCTCCTCCAGGTCTATGTGGACCACCGCCTGAACGTCGTCCGCCGCCGGACGGCTTTCCGGCTTGGCAAGAAGAAGGACCGCCTGCACTTGGTGGAGGGCCTGCTGATAGCGATCGTCGACATTGACGAGGTCATCCAGATCATCCGTTCCTCGGACGAAGCCACTGCGGCGCGTGAACGGCTCATGTCCATCTATGACCTCACCGAGATCCAGGCCAACTACATCCTGGAACTGCGCTTGAGGCAGCTGACCAAATACTCTCGGCTGGAGCTTGAGAAAGAACAGGACGAGCTCCGCCGCGAGATCGAAGCCCTCGAAGCGATCCTCGGCTCAGACCAGTTGCTCCGTGAATTGGTGTCCGGCGAACTCGGCGAAATCGCCGGGAAGTACGGCACTCCGCGCCGGACAGTGCTGCTGGAATCCGAAGCCGTCTCTCCCACGGTGGCAGCATCGATTGCCGCTGCTCCGGGCCCGAAGGGCAAGGCCGCGGCGCTTCCCTTGGAAATTCCGGACGATCCTTGCTGGGCACTCCTCAGCGTCTCCGGACAGGTCGCCCGGACTTCCCATCAGGAACCCCTGGCCGAATCGGGCCCCCGGGCAAAACACGATGTCTTCCGATCGGTGGTAAAGACCACCGCCCGCGGGGAAATCGGGGCAGTCACATCGTTGGGCCGCATGATCCGGCTCCAGGTCATGGACATGCCGGTCCTGCCGCCTGTCAGTGGCCTGCCCAACCTTGCGGGGGGCGTCCCCGCGAAGGACTTCATCACCTTGGTCAAGGGCGAAACCCTGGTGGCGTTCGTCCCCTTGGACGTTGTCCTTGCCATCGGAACCGTCCAAGGCATCGTAAAACGCGTGCAGCCCGACTACCCGCTGAACCGCGGGGACTGGGAAATCATCACCCTCAAGGAAAAAGACTCCGTGCTGGCCGTGGAACCGGCCCAGGAGGACGACGTCGAACTGGTCTTCGTGACCAGGCAGGCGCAACTGCTGCGGTTCAGTGCCTCCAATGTCCGTCCGCAGGGCCGCACTGCAGGAGGGATGGCAGGCATCAAGCTTGCCGCCGGCGACGAAGTCATCCACTTCGGTGCCGTACGCGCGGACGACCCTGCCGCCGTCGTCGTCACCATCGCCGGAACCAACGGCGCCCTGCCGGGCACGGCTCCGGGCACCGCCAAGGTCACAGCATTCGAGGAGTACCCGGCCAAGGGCCGCGCGACGGGCGGCGTCCGGGTGCACCGCTTCCTCAAGGGCGAAGATACGCTGCTTCTCGCATGGGCGGGACATGGTCCGGCAAAGGCGTCGTCCGCGGCGGGCGTAGCCAGGGCGCTTCCCCATGAGCATGGGAGAAGGGACGGATCGGGCGTGCCGTTGTCCCAGCCGGTGGAAGCCATTGGGCCCAGCATGACATGGCCTGACGTTCCCACGGAGTAGTCCGGCCGGTAAACGCGGTAGCAACACCACAAAGCAGCAGGGCCGGCGGTCATGACCGCCGGCCCTGCTGCTGCCTCCGGACTTACCAGCCCATCGGCGGGCTAGCCGTTCTGGTTGACGCTCAGAATGTTTCCCTCAGTATCCAGGAACCACGCGGCGGCGCTTCCGTCCGGCATCGTGGCGATGCCGTTCTCTGTCTTCAGCCCGGGGAGGTCGTAGTCTTCGAACACCACACCCTTCCCGCGGAGTTCCTCCACGGTGGCCGGGACGTCGTCGACCATCCAGCCCATCTGCGTGTTCTTGGCGGTTCCCGCGTTGGGTGTTTCGTAGAGGAAGAAACCCGTCCCGTTCCCGCATCTGTACTGAAGGTTGTCGTTATCGTCCGCGTTCTCGGGTTCAAGCCCGAGCTTCTCGCTGTAGAACGCGCGGGCCCGGCTTATATCCTGTGCCGGCAAGACGGCACCCACTTGCTGATCCTTGAGCATGATTTTCTCTTTCCGGCTCTCCCCCCGGAACGAACTCTACTCTTGGGCGAACACGAAGCAATGGGAATCGGCAGCATATTTGGCCCCCGCGACGGTGCATGGACAGGATCGGCTTAGACTGGCGGCATGCCGATCATCCCTGACGAAAAAGACTGGACCTGGGTGCTTTCCAAGCCCTGCCCCGAATGCGGCTTCGACCCCGCTACGGTGACTCCTGCAACTGTTCCCGGAACAGTGCTGAACATGCTCCCCCGGTGGCGGGCCGTCCTGCGTCGCGAAGACGTGGGCGTACGCCCCAACGACCATACGTGGTCGGCCCTTGAATACGCGTGCCACGTGCGCGATGTGTTCAGCCTGTTCGATCAGCGCCTGAACCTGATGCTGACCGAGGACGACGCACGATTCGACAACTGGGACCAGGACCAAGCAGCGATTGACGGTGAGTACGGCGAATCGGACCCGCGGACCGTGGCCGAGGAACTGGTTGCGGAAGGCGAACAGATCGCCGAGTCGTTTGCCCGGGTGGTGGAGTCCGAGTGGGAGCGTTCCGGTACCCGCAGCAACGGGTCGTCGTTCACGGTGCTGACGTTCTCCAGGTATTTCCTGCATGACGTCGTCCATCACCTGCACGACGTCGACGGCTAGGACTCAAGGCTCCAGGGTTTTTTCCCACGTCATGCTGCGGTTCACGGCTTCGTAGCCCATCCTGAGGTACAACGCGAGCGCGCCGGTCGGATTGGCCGAGTCCACATCCAGCGAGGCTACGTCCATGCCCCCGGCACTGAAACGGCGCATGGCGTCGGCCAGGAGTGCCTGCGCTATGCCACGTCCGCGGAACTCACGCCTCACGCCGAGCAGTTCCGTGTAGCCCTCCTTGAATCCCCTGTCCGCGGCAGCGTCCGGATCAAAGCTCGCGAGTTGGTAGCCGGCTACCTCGCCCGTCGCCGCTTCGACCACCACGGCGCTCCAGTCGGGCCGGGCCGTGGGTTCTTCGATCGTGAAGCGCCACGATTCTTCATCGCGGGGCTCGCTTCCCCAGTGGTCCCTGAAAGCGTCATTGTGTGCCAGGCGGACCGGTTCGTGGAGTGAGGGGTCGAAAGTCCGCAACTCGAGTCCGGGTTGGAGGCCGGTGTCGGGAGCGGGTACGGACAACGGCCTGTGCATTTCGTTGAACCAGCGGACGATCCCATAGCCCTTGGAGGTCAACAGTTGTGCCTGGTGGCCGTGCTGTTCCTCTGTCCGGACGCGCAGGCGGGGTGGTGCGGTGATGCGCCCTGCAGCGGCGTCGTCCCTGAACCTGAACCGTGTTTGGGCTTCCTGCCAGGCAAGGACTGCCGAACCGATCCCGCGACGCTGCCATTGGGGGTCCACGCATCCCATGGCGAGGGCCTTGTCCCCCTCGGGGTTCTTGCTGATCCGCCCGTAGGCCCGCGCGACTCCATCGGAGTCAAAGCCGAGGAGCGTGTTGGCGCGGGGGTCGTTTTTGGTGGACTCGAGTACGTGGACAAGGTCGCCGCGCTTTTCATACCAGACGGGATGTTCGACGGCGGCAGTCCGGGCAATCAGCTCCGCCCAGTTCCCGAGGTCATGGCTAGTTGCGGGCCGCCACTGAAGGCCGGTTGAGTTGGCGTCGGGCAGGATGTGGCGCGGGGCGTCTGAGGGCATGCCAACAGGCTACTGAGGAGTAGGCCGTCAAACCAGTTCCGCCGCACCACCATAGTGAGGCTCGGTGGCGCCTGCGTTGCTCCCGGGGTCGGATGCGCCGGCCGCTCCGAGCTCCAGCCGGGCATCCCCAGGATCTATATCCGCGGGATTGTGGGTCACGAGGACCACCGTGACGTCCTTCAAACCGCGTCTGAGCGTCGCCATCATGTCACGCGCCGAGCCGGCATCCAGGTGTGCCGTGGGTTCATCCAGCAACAGCACGCCCGCACCGGTGAGCAGCGTCCTGGCCATGGCGAGCCGTTGCCGTTCCCCTCCGCTGAGGAATGACCCGCCGGGGCCGATGCGGGCATCGAGCCCTTTGGGGAGGGTCTGGACCAGCTCGTCAAGGCCAACATCCGACAACGCCTTAAGCATCTCCTGTTCACCTGGCTTGTTTCCGGAGGGCCTTGCCAACAAGAGGTTGGCACGGATGGTGGAGTCGAAGAGGTGCGCTTCCTGGGGGCACCACGCCGCCTTGCCGGTGAGCTTCACGGTTCCGTCCTGCACTGGCAGGAAGCCCAGGAGGACCGACAGGAGCGTCGACTTTCCGGCTCCTGATGGCCCGGTCACGGCAAGCCAACGGCCAGGTGCCGCTTCCGCGGTGATTCCGGAGAACACCACCGGACCGCCCGGCCAGGCAGCGGCGATTCCCTCCAACCGGAGCCCCGGACGGCCGTCACAGTCCGGCCAAACGCGCGTTCCGGCTTCGTGCGCCGCCCCCTCGCCTGCCGGCCCGGCATCCCGGGCGGTTCCGGTTTCCAGGGCGGTTCCGGCATCCAAGGCGCCCGAGCCCGCAACGCGTCCGAGGACGGATGCGAGCGCAGGGCCTTGCCGGATGCCCGAGACGATGCTGCCGTATGGCTCAACGAGTGCCAGTTGCATAAGCACGATCACGGCTACCAGGGCAGGAGCGGCGGAACCGTCCTCCACGGCTTGGGCACCAAGGATCCCTGCCCAGAGGGCGGAGAGTGAGCAGCCCAGAACTATGAAGGATTGGCCGAGGCCCTCGGCCCATGCTGACCGTTGGGCCGCGACAGTGGCGGCACGGTCAGTCGCTCCCAGGCCTGCCAGCACCGGTCCGGCAACGCCGTTTGCGGAGAGTTCGGCGCGGGCGTCCAGGGCCGATGCCACGTTCCGGAGCACCGCGGAGTGCAGCTGTTGCTCCGCTTTCGCAGCGTTGCGGTCGGCCAGCAGTGCAAGGAGCGGCGCGACGAGCAGCCCGGATACAGCGGCCACGACAACGGCGGGAACGGCAACGGGCAGGACCAGGGAGGTGGCAATGACGGATGCCCCGGCGACTCCCACCGCTGTGACTGCGGGAAGGAGAACGCGCGGAAGGAGGTCCCTGAGCGTGTCCACATCGTCCACGACGGAGCCCAGGACGCTGCCGCCCTGCAGGAGCCTGCGGAGTGAGAGGGCCCGGCGGCTCAGCGTTGACCACAGTGAGCCGCGCAGCCTGGTCATGGCGGCGAACACGGCATCGTGGGTGAGCAGACGTTCCCAGTACCGGAGGACGGCCCTTCCGATGCCGAAGAACCGCACACCTACGATGGCCCCGAGCAAGTACAGGATGGGCGGCTGTTCGCTTGCCCTGATGATGAGCCATCCGGAGAGGCCGGACAATGCGACGGCGAACAGCGCGGCCAGGACAGCCACGAGACCGGCGGCTGCGAATTTGGCACGTACCGGTTTCAAGACTGACGCGAGGCGTTGCAGGTTCCGGCGCGCGGGGTTGGTCGCTGCCGCCTGCAACGTGCTGCCGAACCCTGCGCTAACACGCTGACGGGTCACCGGCCCGGGTTGGTCGCTCAGGGACTGTTCGTGGACGGCCTGGGGATCGTCCGGGGATTGCCCGGCCATTGCGTGGCTTTCCTCGGTTGCGAGGTGCCCGCGACTGATCGGCACCACATGGTCGGCAACGGCGCGGGTTGCGGCGTCGTGGGCCACGAGGATCACCGTTGCTGAGTGGCGGAGTGAAATGATGGCTGCGCGGATGGCGCTGGCGGACCGGGCGTCCAGGTGCGCCGTAGGTTCGTCCAGGAGGAGCACGGTGGCTCCGGCCTCCAGCCGGGCCAGTCCACGGGCCAAGGCAACGCGCCGCAGTTCCCCAGGGCTGAGTTCGGCGGGATGTTTTGCGGCAAGATGCGCGGCCGAGGCCTGTAGAAGGATGCGGTTTACGGCTTCCTCTTTGGCTTCCCGGTGGTCCCGTTCAAGGTACAGCGCGATTTCCTGCTGGACTGTTTCTGCCACCATCACGGGATGCTGGGGCACCCATGCCACTGCACCGGGAACCGCGCCGGTGACGCTTCCGGTGACAGAAGCACTGGGACCGTGCCCAATGATTCCGGCCAGGACACCCAGAACGGTACTCTTCCCGGCGCCGCTGTCGCCGTCGAGGGCTGTGACCTTACCCGCGGGGGCGGTAAAGTCCAAAGGCCCGACGGCGGGTGCGGACCTGCCGGTGTACGTGACGGTGAGGCCACGCACCACCACGTCTTGCGGCACAACGACGTCTTGGGGGCCGGTGCCGTTGGCGGTTTCCGTCGCGAGTCGGCGGTGCGTGGGCGTTTCCAGGACCCTGTTGGCGGTCTCAAGGGCTGCCCTGCCGTCGTCGCTTGCGTGGTGGGCAGTGCCAAGTTCCCGCAGGGGAAGGTAGCAGTCCGGCGCGAGGATGAGGGCCAAGAGGCCGGCTTCCAGTGCCATGTCTCCGCCGACGAGGCGGACGCCGATGAACACCGCCACGACGGCGACGGAGATGGTGGCGATGAGTTCCAGCGCCAATGCGGAGAGGAACGCGATTCTCAGGGTGCCCATGGTGCGGCTGCGATACTGCTCGGAGATGTCTTCCAAGGCAGCGCGCTGTTCGCTGGCCCGTCCCAGCCCCACCAGCACCGGGAGTCCTTTGGCAAGTTCCAGGATGTGCCCGGAGAGCTTGCGCAGGGTGATTTGGGCGTCCTTGACACTGTCCTCCGTGTGCCGTCCGATGATGACCATGAACAGCGGCACCAACGGTACGGTCAGCACGATGACCACGGCGCTGACCCAGTCAGCGAACAAGATCCTGGCACCAATCAACAGCGGCACGGTGGCGCAGTTGACCAAAGCCGGCAGGTACTGCGTGTAGTAGTCGTCCAGGGCGTCCAGTCCGCGGGTCGCGAGGATGGCCAGGCCGCCGTCGTTCATTCCATCGACGCTGGCAGCTCCCCCGTCGGACAGTGACCGCTCAAGGAGGCGTGAACGCAGTTCCTCCTTGACGCCAAGGGCGGCACGCCGGGAGGCGATGCCCTGTCCCCACACCGCCAAGGATCTCAGGACCGCTCCGACAGCACCCCATACGAGCCCGTCATGCCAGTCGGCCGAGCCACCCGCCAACCCTGCCAGCATCCCGGCCACGGCTTGCGCCATGAGGACCAGCGAGAGGGCCTTGAGGGCAGACAGCAGGCCTGTTCCGTAGAGCGCGGTGCGCGTAGCGGGACCGGACGGGAAGACGGGCTTCATGGGTGGCTAGGCTCCAGGCTTGAGCGGGGTTGTGGTATCGGCTTCCTTGCCCACCAGAACCTTCGCGGCGATCGCCGGAAGGAAGCCGTGGGCTTCCGGAATGTGGGAGGCGCTGACGCGGCGGCGGAAGACCCAATAGGTCCAAGCCTGGTAGGCGATGACCAGAGGCAGGCCAACAGCGGCCACGATGCTCATCAGTCCCAAGGTGTAGTCCGATGATGAGGCGTTGGAGACGGTCAGGTTGAACTCCGGGTTGATGGTGGAGGGGATGACCACAGGGAACGCGGCCCCGAAGATTGATGCCGTAGCAAAAACCACGAAGGCTCCGATGGCAGCAAAGGCGCGCCCCTCGGAACCGCCGCGCGCCAGCTGCCAGGCCAAAGCGACGGCAACGACGCCTGCCGCAACCAGGCCCCACGTCCACGGCTTGCCACTGAGCAATTGGACCGAAACCATCCACGCCACCATGGGCAGGACGGCAAACGGGACCAACCGCACAAACCATCGGCGGGCACGAAGCCGTACGTCGCCGTCGGTCTTCAACGCCAGGAACGCCAGCGCGTGAACCAGCGCGAATGCCACCACGCCGAATCCACCCAGCAGCGCGTAGCCGCTGAACCAGGCGAACGGGCCACCGCTGCGGTCACCGTTGTCGTTGAGCGGCAAGCCCGTAGTCGTCAGCGCCAGTGCGGCGCCGATACCGAACGCGGCCACGAAGGACCCGACGGCGATCGCCCAGTCCCACGTTGTACGCCAGCGTTCAGTGTCCACTTTGCCGCGATACTCGAACGCTACGGCACGGAAGATCAACGCCACCAGAACACACAACAGCGGGAGGTACAGCGCCGAGAACAGTGACGCGTACCAGAGGGGGAAAGCTGCGAAGGTGGCCCCTGCCGCGGTCAGCAACCACACTTCGTTGCCGTCCCACACAGGACCGATGGTGTTCAGCAGCACTCGTCGGTCGGTGTTGTTGCGGGCAAAGAGCTTCATGAGCATCCCTACGCCGAGGTCAAAACCCTCAAGGAAGAGATAGCCGGTCCACAGCACTGCGATGGCAACGAACCAGATGGTTGGCAACAGTTCCATTGTTCTGAATTCCTCTGCTTCTAGTAGGCGAAGGCCAGGACGTCGTCGGACTTGTCGGGACCGGTGCTGCCGTCGCCGTTTTTGTCATGCTGCTGGTGGGTGTCGGCGTGGGCCAGTTCAGGCATGGCCGAAGCCACACCACCGCGGACGTACTTGACCAGCAATTTGACTTCCACCACGAGCAGGACTGCGTAGATCGCCGTGAGGACAACCAGCGAGCCCATGAGCTCTCCGGCGGTGACGCCGGGCGACACGGCTGCGGCGGTGAACATGAAGACCTGGTCGATACCGTTCATGTCCGGGTTCGGGGCCACCACGAAGGGTTGGCGACCCATTTCCGTGAAGATCCAACCGGCGGCGTTGGCCCCGAATGGTGCAAGGATTCCAAAGACGGCAAGGCGCATCAGCCACTTTGACTGGGGGACGATCCCCTTTCGGGTGACCCACAATGCCAGCAGGGCCGCGAAGGCTGCGATGCCGCCGAAGCCGATCATCATCCGGAAACCCCAATAGGTGACTTCCATGACCGGCACGTACTGGATTTCCTGTCCTGCGCGGTCACCGTAGAGGGGGTTGTCCGGAAGGTGGGTTCCGTACTTCTCCTTGTATTCGCCAAGCAGGCTGTTCACGCCTTTTACTTCCGTGGTGAAGTCGCCCTTGGCAAGGAAAGAGAGGATGCCGGGTACTTCGATCACAGCCACGATGTCGTCGCAGTTCGTAGCGCCGAGGTTGCCCACGCTCAGGACGGAGAAGCCTGTACCGTCATGGCAGGCAGCTTCCGCTGCTGCCATCTTCATGGGCTGCTGCTCAAACATGAGCTTGCCCTGCAGGTCGCCTGTGATGGCGGTTCCGGCGAAGGAAATCATCGCTACCACGGCACCGATCCGGAGCGACTTCATCCACACGGTGTAGTCGGCCTTGTCCCGGCCCGGGATGGCTGCCTGGCCCGGCACTATCCGTCCGTCCTTGCCCACGATGTCGATGCCGTCGTGGCGGCGCCGCCAGAGGTGGTACCAGGCGATGCCGAGCAGGAACGCTCCCGCAACCCCGAGCGCCCCGAACAGGGTGTGTGGCACGGCAACCAGTGCGGTGTTGTTGGTGAACACAGCCCAGGCGTCGGTCATGACGGGCCGCCCGTCCACCATCTCCACGCCCACCGGATGCTGCATCCAGGAGTTGGCCACGATGATGAAGTACGCAGAAAAGACCGAGCCGACCACTGCGATCCACAAACAGGCCAAATGCACCCCGCGCTTGAGCTGCTTCCAGCCAAAGATCCAGAGCCCCAGGAATGTGGACTCCACAAAGAAAGCGAGCAGGGCTTCAAGGGCCAGGGGGGCACCGAACACATCGCCTACGAACCGGCTGTATTCGCTCCACGCCATGCCGAACTGGAATTCCTGCACTATGCCGGTGGCCACGCCCATGATGAAGTTGATGAGGAACAACTTTCCCCAGAACTTGGTCATGCGCAGATACTCGGGCTTGCCGGTGCGGAACCAGATGGTCTGGATCACGGCCACCACAAGGCCGAGGCCGATGGTGAGGGGCACCATCATGAAGTGGTAGACGGTGGTGATACCGAATTGCCAGCGTGCGATTTCCAAAGCGTCCATGGCTGTCCTTTGTCCGGCGGCCCGAAGTGCGGTGAACTAACTTCTACGTTTTGTAGAAAACTACTCTTCTACACAGTGTAGAACAAACGGCAGGAGCACATGCCCATTCTTCACGTGGCGTTACACACCCGCCAGCGCTCCCTCCAAGGCGCGGCGCGCCGATAGTTCTACCTCACGTAGAATGAAGGGCTGAAAAGCGGTAGATTTATGGTGGAATGTTGGATCATCGTTCCCCTGCAGTGGCATTGACTGGCGGGGTGCGGAAGGTAGGGACGTATTAATGGCAAGTCTTGGGGAACTGGAACGGGCAGTGATGGACCTGCTCTGGGCGGGCCAGGAAGCTGCAACTGCCAACACACTGCGGGATTTGCTCGCACAGGATTCCGAAGCCGCGGACGGCACAGAGGGACACCAAGGCAAGGACCTGGCAGTGACCACCGTCCTGACCGTACTGTCGCGCCTCGAGAAAAAGGGCCTGGTGGAACGCGAACGCGGAACCCGGCCGCACCGCTACCAGGCCGTATCGAGCCGCGCGGACCACACCGCCGAGTTGATGCACGAGGTCCTCGGTTCCGCGCCGGACCGCGAAGCCGTCCTGGCGCGGTTCATTGGTTCCGTCTCCGAAAGTGAAGCTGAAACCCTGCGCAAACTGCTCGGCTACAATTAGCCAGTATGTTCTGGACCTCATACTTCCTGGCGGTCCTGGCAATCATTCTGGCGTGGCCGGTACCTGTACTGCTCTCACGCGCGCAGTGGCCCGCCCGCTCTCCTTTCACCGCCATGGTCCTATGGCAGGCGATAGCACTCGCGGGTGGCTTGTCCATGATTGGCGCCATGCTTGTGTACGGTCTGGAGCCCATTGGAGACAACCTCATTGCAGGGCTGAAAAGTCTGGCCGGCATGGTCTTCAACAACGAGCCAACCACGGCCTTGGGTTTTTGGCACCTGTTCGCCCTCTCGGCGGCGGCGCTGCTGACCGCTCATCTGGTCTTTACGCTGCTGCTCACGTACTACAAGATCGAACGCCAACGCAGGCGCCATCGCGAACTGCTCGCACTGCTGGCCTCACCCTCCGATGACGGTCCGGGCACCGTCGTCATTAACCACGAATCTCCCGTGGCGTACTGCCTGCCCGGCGGCGCCCGATCCGTCACCGTCCTGTCCGACGGTCTCATGGCAGCCCTTGAGCCCGCAGAGCTCCGCGCCGTCCTGATCCATGAGAACGCCCATCTGTCGCAACGCCATGACCTCCTTCTGTGGGCTTTTGCTGCATGGCGCCAGGCGCTCCCGTGGTTTCCCACCACGCGGCTGGCACAGACTGCAGTGAACTCCCTGATCGAGATGCTCGCCGACGACGTCGCCCTTCGCACCGAGAGCAAGGGCACCCTCATCAAAGCCATTGCCATCGTCTCCAGCGGCGCGTCCGCTCCCGGTAAGGGCCCCGTTCCCGGCGGCCAGTCGCTTGCCGGCGCCCAGTCACTTGCCGGCGCCGGTGCCGTCGTCGAAGCATCCGCGTTGAGCGCAACGGGCGGCGCCGACTCGCCCCGTACGACGGCGTCACGCGTCAGCCGTCTCCTGTCACCCAAGCCTCCGCTCGCCACAGGACTGCGGGCATTGGTCCTCGCCACTTCGGCGCTGCTGCTCGCGGTACCGACCGCACTCCTGATCGTCCCTGGACTGCTTGGCTGACGACGCACTTCGCTTTGTCCATTCGGGCACTTGTACATTGGGCTGTGTGCAAGCGACGACACATCATCCCCGCGGGCAAATCATCCGGAACAGCCACAGGTGGCCTCTGTACGCAGCTGGTTTCACCACGGCCTTTGGCGCCCATGCCGTAGCAGCCGGACTCGGAGCCGAAAGCACGGACATCGGTCTGAGCCTGTTGGGGCTCGGCGTCCTTTTGGCCCTGTACGACGTGGCCGAGGTGTTCCTCAAACCGGTTTTTGGTGCACTCAGCGACCGCGTGGGGCCGAAACCGGTGATCATCGGTGGTCTGTTGGCCTTCTCGGCCGCCTCGTTGATCGGCTTGTGGGCCGAGCAGCCCCTCATGCTTGCCATGGCCCGGCTTGGCCAAGGCATGGCAGCCTCCGCTTTCTCTCCGGCATCATCGTCTACTGTCGCGCGGCTCGCCGGACGGGACACGGGCCGCTATTTCGGCCGCTACGGTTCATGGAAGGGCCTCGGCTACGCCATCGGACCGCTGCTCGGCGCCCTGGCCATCATCCAGGGAGGGTTTGCGCTGCTGTTTGCCACACTCGCCGCTCTGGGGCTTGCCGTTGCCATCTGTGTAGTCTTTGCTGTTCCCCGCCTTGAACCTCTCCCCCGTCCCCGCTACACCGTCCTGGATGTCTGGAGGCAAAGCACGGATCGGTCATTCCTCGGACCTACGCTGGTGTTGGCCGCGGGCACCGGAGCACTCGGTGCTGCTGTGGGCTTCCTTCCGGCTTTGGCCGCGAGGGAGGGTCTGGGTACGGCCGGCAGCGTGTCGGTGGTAACAGTGCTGGCTGTGGCTTCGTCGCTGATCCAGCCGAGGATCGGTGGCTTGCGCGACCAAGGCGTCCTGCCGGACAGAAGAGGGATGGTGATCGGCCTGCTGGCTATTGCCGTGGGCACGCTCATAGCGGGGCTTATCTCCGGAGTCGTAGCGATATTTGGGGCAGCCGTGCTCATCGGAGCAGGAATCGGAATTGCAACACCGCTGGCCTTCGCCCATTTGGCAGACGCGACACCGGCGGAACGCCTGGGTCGAACCATGGGTTCGGCGGAACTGGGCCGCGAACTGGGCGACGCCGGGGGCCCGCTGCTCGTGGGCGGGGTCGCCGTTGCAGCGGGCCTTCCCTGGGGACTCGGAGCACTTGCTCTGGCCGTGGGCGCCGCAGCGTTGGCTGCACCGTCCTCGGTGCGGCCGGGTGCTGCCGCGAGCGGCATCCCGGAAAAAGCCGGAGAGGCTAAAACCCAGGGTGGCCGGAACCACATTTAGGCGTCGATTCGCTCCCTGTCCAAGGTTGCGGCACCGGCGATGATGAACTCCTTGCGAGGGGCCACGTCAGAGCCCATGAGGAGGTCAAAGACCTCTTCGGCACGCTGGGCACTGTCGATGCCCACCTTGCGCAAGGTACGGTGGCGCGGGTCCATGGTGGTCTCGGCCAACTGCTGCGCGTCCATCTCACCCAAGCCTTTGTAGCGCTGGATGGGCTCCTTGTAGCGCTTCCCCTCTTTCGCCAGATTGGCCAAGAGGACGTGGAGTTCGGCTTCGGAGTATGTGTAGATCATCTCGTTGGCCTTCTGCCCGGGGTTGATGACTTCCACACGATGCAACGGCGGAACCGCCGCAAACACTCGCCCTGCCTCCACCATGGGCCGCATGTAGCGGAAGAAGAGCGTCAAGAGGAGCGTCCGGATGTGGGCCCCGTCGACGTCGGCGTCCGTCATCAGGATGACCTTGCCGTAACGTGCTGCTTCGATGTCGAAGCTCCGGCCGGAACCAGCACCCACCACCTGGATGAGGGCGGCACATTCGGCGTTGGAAAGCATGTCCCCCACCGACGCCTTTTGCACATTCAGGATCTTGCCTCGAATCGGAAGCAATGCCTGGAAGTCGGAGGAGCGGGCAAGCTTCGCAGTACCGAGCGCTGAGTCACCCTCGACGATGAAGAGTTCGGAACGAGCGACGTCGTCAGTCCGGCAATCGGCAAGCTTGGTAGGCATGGACGAAGTCTCCAGTGCGTTCTTCCGCCGCTGTGTCTCTTTATGCACGCGCGCCGAGATACGCGACTTCATCTCGCTGACGATCTTTTCAAGCAGCAGCGCGGATTGGGCCTTGTCGTTACGGTTCGCCGAATTCAGCCTGCTGGTGATTTCCTTCTCCACCACCTTGGCCACAATGGCACGGACGGCGGAGGTTCCCAGGATCTCCTTGGTCTGGCCTTCGAACTGTGGCTCAGCCAAACGGACCGTCAACACTGCCGTGAGGCCGGCCAAAACGTCGTCCTTTTCGATCTTGTCGTTGCCCGCTTTCAGCTTCCGGGCGTTTGTTTCCACAGCCTTGCGGAAGGTCTTCAGGAGGGCAGCTTCAAAGCCGGCCTGGTGTGTTCCCCCCTTCGGTGTCGCAATGATGTTGACGAAGCTGCGCATGGTGGTCTCATAGCCGATCCCCCACCGCAGTGCGATGTCCACTTCACAGTCGCGTTCGACGTCTGCGATTTTGCTATGCCCGTTCTCGTCAAGGACCGGGACGGTCTCCTTGAACTTTCCGGAACCGTGAAGGCGCCAGATGTCAGTTACCCCGGAGTCGGCGGCCAGGAACTCCACAAACTCGGAGATGCCGCCGTCATGGTGGAAGACTTCCTCGTGAACTCCGTTCTCGCCGGGAGTCCCGGCCAGCTTGCGTTCGTCCCGGACAGTGATCTTCAGGCCCGGCACCAGGAAGGATGTCTGGCGGGCACGCGCCACGAGGTCTTCATAGGAGAACTTCGCGTCAGGAGTAAAGATCTGCCGGTCTGCCCAGTATCGGACCCGGGTACCGGTAACACCCCGCTTCGCCTTCCCGACCACGTCCAACACCGAATCTTCGACGAACGGTTCAAACGGCGCGTTGGGGCCGGGCTTTCCGGAATCGGTAAAGCGCCCGGGTTCCCCTCGCCGGAACGACATCTGGTAGGTCTTGCTGCCCCGGTCGACCTGCACGTCCAAACGGCTTGAGAGCGCGTTCACCACAGATGCGCCCACGCCGTGCAGACCGCCTGACGCGGTGTAGGAACCGCCGCCGAACTTACCGCCCGCATGCAGCTTCGTGAAAACCACCTCGACGCCGGACAGGCCGGTCTTGGGCTCGACATCGACCGGGATGCCGCGGCCGTCGTCATGGATTTCCACAGAGTTATCAGCGTGGAGGATCACTCTGATGTCATGCCCGAAGCCTGCCAGTGCCTCGTCCACGGCGTTATCAATGATCTCCCACAAGCAATGCATGAGCCCGCGGGAGTCGGTGGAACCGATGTACATGCCCGGGCGCTTGCGGACCGCTTCCAGTCCCTCAAGGACAGAAAGGTGCCGGGCGTTGTATTCAGAACTCGGTGCCACTCGGGGTGCGCTCCTTCGGGGTATATCTCAGGGTGTCCACCAACTGCGTGCCGGCTGCGTCCCCGGTTAATTCAAGGCAAACACTGCCCATACTAGGCTAGCCGCCGCCACCCGCCGACACCGGATGCCACTCCCGGGAGCACCTGGAGATCATCGTTACGTTACGCACATGTGATACGCGGACAGCGAAAGTGATCCATCCTTGCCATGGTTCGGCTCCGAATACTGGTTATATGGATGTACAGAACTACTAAGGAGGCCGACATGACAACAGCAGTTGCAGACCGCACGCTAAACGCAGCTGACAGGTGCGACCGTTGCGGGGCTCAAGCATATGTCCGCGTTGTACTCGAGTCCTCCGGTGGTGAGCTGCTGTTCTGCGGTCACCACGCACGCGCAGTGGAGGCCACGCTCCGGCCCCTGACCTCCGACTGGCACGATGAGACCGAGCGCCTCAATGAGAAGGCACCCGTACCCGTCGACTAGCGGGATTCTCCGGGCAAGGCGGTTCCCGTACTGAGTCCCGGAAACACTACGAAGGCAAAGGGCTCCTCCCACACCGGGAGGGGCCCTTTTCCGTTTTCCGCAACTGCCGCGGCGGACGCACCATCCATCCGCGGCGTCAGTAGCCCGAGCAAAAACGGCCTGCCCGGAAACTTCCGGGCAGGCCGTTTGTACCACACTGGGTCAGCTGTTCTTAGTCCAGGTAGTCCCGCAGAACCTGTGACCGGGACGGGTGACGAAGCTTGGACATCGTCTTGGATTCGATCTGGCGGATGCGCTCGCGCGTGACTCCGTAGACCTTGCCGATTTCGTCTAAAGTCTTCGGCTGGCCGTCGGTCAGGCCGAAACGCATGGCCACAACGCCGGCTTCGCGTTCAGACAGAGTGTCCAGCACCGAGTGGAGCTGCTCTTGCAAAAGCGTGAAGCTCACCGCATCAGCCGGAACCACGGCCTCCGAGTCTTCGATGAGGTCGCCGAACTCCGAATCACCGTCCTCGCCAAGCGGCGTGTGAAGCGAAATCGGCTCACGACCGTACTTCTGGACTTCGACGACCTTCTCGGGAGTCATGTCCAGTTCGAGTGCCAACTCTTCCGGCGTGGGTTCACGGCCGAGGTCCTGAAGCATCTGGCGCTGGACACGGGCCAGCTTGTTGATGACTTCGACCATGTGCACGGGGATACGGATGGTTCGGGCCTGATCCGCCATGGCACGCGTGATGGCCTGGCGGATCCACCACGTTGCGTACGTGGAGAACTTGAAGCCCTTGGTGTAGTCGAACTTCTCCACCGCGCGGATCAGGCCAAGGTTGCCTTCCTGGATCAGGTCCAGGAAGAGCATGCCGCGGCCGGTGTAGCGCTTGGCCAGTGAGACGACGAGGCGCAGGTTTGCTTCGAGCAAGTGGTTCTTGGCCCTCTTGCCATCGTGGATCACGAATTCCAGCTCACGCTTCAGCTTCGGGTCCATGGAACCGTCGTCGGCGTTGATCTTCTCTTCAGCAAACAAGCCGGCTTCGATACGGAGCGCGAGATCGACCTCCTGCTCTGCGTTCAGCAGGGCTACCTTGCCGATCTGCTTCAAGTAATCCTTGACGGGGTCCGCGGTGGCACCGGCAGACATGACCTGCTGGACAGGAGCGTCGTCGTCATCGGCGTCCGAGTAAACGAACCCGGATCCGGTAGGCGCAGCCTTGTCCTTGCCCGCTGCGGCGCCGTCCTCGACGTCGTCGTCGCCTACTTCAACTTCCTCGGCGGCTGCGGGATCAAAATCTTCGTCCTCGACTGCCACCTCATCGGCATCGGCATCGGCGTCTGAAGACGTATCCGCGGCTTCGGCCGCGGCCTTGGCGCCGGGCTTGGGTCCGCGCTTCTTGGGTGCCGGCTTATCAGAGTCGCCCTCTGAAGCCTTGCCGGCAGCACGTGTCGCCGCACGCTTTGCCGAAGTGGCCGCCTTTTCCTCAGCGGACAGTTCGGCCTGGGCGGCGGGTTCCTTCTCGACGGAAGACGGGGTCACAGAAAACCTTTCTAGCGGCGGTCTGTGGAATCACCATGCGGGCAACACCACTATGACCCTGTCAAGTCCGCGATCAATTTCAAATGCGATCGCCGTCCGCAGAGTCACTAGGTACAACTGCCGACGACACCGTAATGTTCCCGAATCCGGGCCATTGCGGGCATTCAAACGCGGACCCAACCGGGTCTCGGCATCCATTGTCTCACGGTTTTGGAAATCCCACGCCTGATGAAGTGGCAAGGACTAGTTGAGCCCACCCTTGTAGGTTCCCCAGGCGGACGCCGGACGGAGGGCCCACGGGCAGATGGTTCCCTGACGGAGGATCTCTTCCAGAAGTTCTGCAAGCCTGTAGCCCGGTTTTGCGGCCTCAGCGGCCGTCAGGCACGCGTGTGCCCGTGATCCGCTCCCCTTGCACCAGGCAACCCAACCCTGAAGAGTCAGCGCTGCCGCTGCGGCGTCGCCGGCTTCGTCTGTGCCGAACAAGTACGACACCACGCGCTGCAGGGCATCAAGTCGACCCCAGTCCGGCACTTCCGGCAGCCTGCCGAGGAGGACGTCACCGTAGGCGAACACATCCTCCGACCATGTTCCCCCGTTCTTCCTTTCTGCCGAGGAGTTGCTGCAGTCCGGCGACGAGGCGGGGTCAGGCGTCCGCAGGCCGAGTTCCTCCGCATCAAAAGGGGCCCCTGCGGAATCATCGCTGCGAAATAAGCCA
Source organism: Paenarthrobacter sp. NPDC089322 (assembly GCF_040684895.1). Taxonomy (NCBI): domain Bacteria; kingdom Bacillati; phylum Actinomycetota; class Actinomycetes; order Micrococcales; family Micrococcaceae; genus Paenarthrobacter; species Paenarthrobacter sp. NPDC089322. The sequence goes on along the minus strand of NZ_JBFBGW010000015.1, from coordinate 16,916 downwards.
AAGGCTGCGGCTCCTGCTTTCGCGGACCTCTCCCCCGCGGCAGCCATGACGACCACGGCGTCACGCCAGACAGGCATCCCAAGTGTCGCGCGGAGGAATCCTGCCAGGTCCGTGCTGATGGTGACCCCCAAGGCTTCCGGCCCCTCCGGTTGTGTGGTGCGGTGACTGTCAAGCAGCTGCCTCCAAACATCCAGTATGGCGTCAAGACAGCGCTCGTTACGCCATGTACCGCGCAGCCGCTCGGTAAACCGGATCTCCGCTTCCAGCACAGCAGGATCGACGCCATCATGAACGCCCAACGAAGGCGGCTCAGCCTGGTTCCGGGGCGACATCCCGACAGTACTGCCCCGATAGACCATCTCGGCGTTCAGCCTGCTGCTCTTGATCTGTTCAATCGGAAGGCCCGGGACGGGGCAGCACGCTTGGTCTGCGCAAAAGGCACTACGCCAGAATTCCGGTCCAACAAGCCATGCGTCCCGGACGCTGAGCCCGGCGTCGTCAAGTTGGCGCTGGAGTTCAAGAAGAAGTGGAAGTGATCCCGTCACGACCCTCCCGTCCTCCCAGCCAACGTCGGTGTAGACGGCCAGCACGACGCCGTCGGCTGCCTCATCTGCGAGCAGGTAACTGCGTATCTGTTCCGCAAAAGTGGACAAAGCGGCTGGCGATCCTGAACCCGGCAGGTCAACGCGGAGCGTCGCGCCGAGCAGCTTCCCTTGCATCGTCAGTGCCACAAGGCTGTCCTCGGGACAGTAGCCGAGCAGATGCGGGATGTAGGCCAGGATGTCTTCAGGTTGGTGGATTCTCAGTGTTTCTTTTGTGGTCATGCTTCAAGCTTGGGCAACGGTTTGGCTTGAAAACAGCGACCAACGGGCCTATGTGGATAAAGCAGGAAACTAGTGGCTGCGCCGGCCGTCCGCAGCCGCCTTCGACCGCTCTACACGGCGGCGTTCCATCCGCTCCCTGCGCTGCCTGGCCAATGTAGCCAGCAAGGGAGGAACATGGATTCCCTGCGCCGCCATCTGCGTCCGGACTTTCCGCCGGGACATCAGGATTAGGACAGTACCGATGCCCAAGAGCACGAACTGGACGCTCAGTGCTATCCGGAACGGGGCAAGACCGTACAAGTCGCCGCCGGAGAACCCCGTGGCATTGAGGATGTCCAGCACCAGTCCAATGAGGTATATGGCAACCAGTGCCGCGACGAAACCACCCACGTTGACGATCCCCGTGGCGGTGCCGATGCGGTGTGAAGGATTAAATGTCCGGGCGAAATCGAAACCGATCATGGAACCCGGCCCGCCAACAGCAAGCACCACCACCAGGATCACCAAAAGCCACAAAGGAGCACGTCCCGGGAGGATGAGCACAGCTGCCCACGCCATGGCAGTGGCCAACGTAATCAAGAGGACCATGGCGGAACGGCGCATCGGATGCTTGGACACGAAGCGGCCAAGTCCCGGTCCGGAGACAATGGCGGTGGCCACGAAGAGCGCCATCAAAGCCGATACCGTCCCCGCGTCCAGGCCTTGCGCGGAAAGCAGGAAGGGGTATCCCCACGACATAGCAAAAAGATTGCCGCTGAACTGGACTGTGAAATGGCTCCAAAGGCCCAGGCGCGTGCCGGGTTGCTTCCAGGCCCGGGACAACGAAACACCGGTAGCCCTCAGGCCCTGCGATGTTTCCCGTGGAGGATGCCCGGGTGGTACGTCCCGCAGCAGGGTCGCCACCAGGACCACAGCGAGCACGGACATCGCGGCCAAAGACAGGAACGCCGGCGTCCAGCCTGTTGAATGGAGCAACAGCGCGAAGGGAACCACGCTGAAGAGTTGGCCCAACTGTCCGCACATCCCTGTCAGTTGCGTAACCAAGGGAACCTTCGCAGGAGCGAACCACAGGGGAACGAGCCGGATGACGGAAATGAAGGTCATGGCGTCGCCCGCCCCTACCAGGACCCGGCCCAGCACGCCGCCGGGAACAGTATCCGCAAAGGCTAGCTGCAGCTGTCCCAGGCCCATCAGCACAGCGCCTCCGGCCACCATCGCCCGGGAGCCGAAGCGGTCAACCAGCACACCAACCGGGATCTGCAGGCCCGCATAGACCAACAGCTGCAGCACAGTAAAGAAGGAAATGGCCGCAGCTGTCGCGTCGAAACGCTCGGTCGCTTCCAGCCCTGCGACACCAAAGGAGGTTCGCTGGGCCACGGCCACCAAGTACGCAAAAACGCCGATCGTCCAGATGAGCCAGGCACGGGGAGCGTTCACCCCTCAATTATGCCTGTCGTCCCATCAAAGCTGATTTATTGAGGCGCGTCTTTACGGCGTCACTGAGGCGAGTCCTTGCGGGCAAGGTAAGCCTCCACGGCCGCCCCGATGTCCTCAGCGTCGGGCAGTTCGTCATTCTCGTAGGCGAGCAGCGAACGCCGGACCATGCCTTCGGATTTCTCGTCGTAGCGCGCCTCGAGGTTCGCCACAACAGCCTGCACTTCCTCCGAAGCTTCGATTTGTTCCGCAATTTGGCGGCCGACCTCCCGACCTGCTTCACGAAGCCGGTCAGTGGGCAGCATGAGGGATGTAGCTGCGCCCAGGTACTCCAGCCCTGCAACAGCAGCGGACGGGTACTCTGCCTCGGACAGATAGTGCGGAACGTGGATGACGTAACCTGCCACGTTGCGCCCGGCTTCCGTCAGCCGCAGTTCCAGGATGTGGCCAATCGCGGCGGGAACGTCCACCGTGGGCTTCCAGCTGGAGATACCCTCGATGAGTTCGGGCCGGTTGCCGTGGACGGTCACCCCCACGGGACGCGTGTGGGGCACCGGCATGGGTATGGAATGGATCCATGTCACCAAGTTGACGTCCAGCTTCTCAACGATCCCGACGACGGCCCTTGAGAACCGCTCCCACTGGAGGTCGGGTTCGAAGCCGGCAAGCAGCAGGAACGGCTGCCCGAGTCCGTCCTTCAACTTGTAGAGGGCCAGCTTCGGTGCGTGGTAGTCCTGCAGGTGGTCTTCGACGAAGCTGATGTGCGGCCGCCGCGAACGGTAGTCGATGAGTTGGTCGGCGTCGAACATTGCCACGACCTCGGCGTCGAGCTGGTCCAGGAGCTCGGCGTTGATCTGCCGGACCACGTGACCGGCATCCGCGAAACCGGTGAATCCCATGAGCATGTTCAGCCCGCGCAGTTCGGGATCGTGGAAGGTTTCGATGTTGCTCGCGTAGAGCGCCTCGGGGTCCAGGAGGGAGCCGGATATCCGTTCAAACACGGCATGTTCCTTTCACAGTGGCAAGGGTCGCAGGATCCCATCCAGCCGCGCAGACGAAGGGCGCAAGGTTGGATGGGGACTATGTGTATAGGTACAACGCCGCACGTCCGGCGCGCATTCCTGCCCACCGATGTGCCGCAGCTCTCATTTAATTGCCGTCCGCAGCCGGGAAGAGACTACGATCGAAACGGGTCGCCCCGGCGACCCTGTAGACCAAGGCCGCCGTCGCAAGAGGACGTCGGGCGCGTACCGGGGCAGGCCGCCGAACATGCGGCCCCGCCAGCAATGCAGAGAGAAGTGAGGAAACATCCTCGTGGTCAAGACTACTGACATTATTCTGGGCGTCATCGCCAAAGACCTGAAAAAGTCTCCCAGCGACGCACTCGTGATCGGAGTTGCGCAAGGGGCGGACGGGCCCGTGCTGCTCTCCAATCCACTAAGCGCCAAAGCTGCAGAGTCGGTTGCCGGCTCCCTGAAACTCCTGGGGATCACCGGCGCTGCGGATCAGGTGCACCGGCTTCCGGGGTTGCCGGAAACGGGTTCGGAAGTCCTGGTCCTGGCGGGCGTTGGCAAGCTTCCCACCGGCAGCAACCTCACCGATGAGGCACTGCGCCGCGCAGCAGGGTCGGCAGTTCGCCAACTGGCGGGACTCTCGTCAGTGACATTGGCCTTCCCGACGGCGTCGGTCACCGATGTAGCCGCGGTCGCAGAAGGCGCCGCCCTGGGCGCTTACTCGTACACCGAGCACCGTTCAAGCAAAGACGGATTGAAGGCACCCGTTGCCAAGGCGCTGGTGTTCACCGACGTCGATGCGAAGGCTGCCCAGCCGGCACTGGACCGCGCCACCGTACTGGCACGTGCCGTCAACGCGACCCGCACGCTCGTCAACCAGCCGCCCAGCCACTTGTACCCGGAGTCCTTTGCCGAGTCGGCGAAGGAACTCTCGAAGGGACTGCCGGTCAAGGTGACCGTGTGGGATGAGAAGCGACTGGAGAAGGAAGGGTTCGGCGGAATCCTCGGTGTCGGCAAGGGCTCGACCCGCCAGCCGCGCCTTGTCAAGGTCGAGTACGCCCCCGCGAAGGCCACCCGGAAGATTGCGCTCGTTGGCAAGGGCATTACCTTCGATACCGGCGGCATCTCCATCAAGCCGGCCCTTGGCATGGGTGACATGAAGAGCGACATGGCGGGCGCCGCCGTCGTTCTTAATACGGTCCTGGCCATCGCCTCGCTGGGCCTGCCCATCAAGGCGACCGCCTGGCTCTGCATTGCCGAGAACATGCCCTCGGGTGCCGCCCAACGGCCCGCGGACGTCCTGACCGTCTATGGCGGCAAGACCGTGGAGGTTTTGAACACCGACGCCGAAGGCCGGCTCGTCATGGCCGACGGCCTCGTCGCGGCCAGCCTGGAGAAGCCGGACGCCATCATCGACGTCGCCACGCTCACGGGAGCCCAACTGATCGCCCTCGGCCTTCGCACCGCCGGAGTCATGGGTTCCGACTCCGTTACTGCCGCCTTGAAGGCCGCCGCAGACCGGGCAGGCGAGCTCGTCTGGCCCATGCCGCTGCCGGAGGAACTGCGCCCGAGCCTCGACTCGCAGGTGGCAGACCTGGCCAACATCGGAGAACGCAACGGAGGCATGATGACCGCGGCTGTGTTCCTGCGCGAGTTCGTGGGCCAAAACGGCGACGGCCGGCAAATCCCGTGGGCCCACGTGGACATTGCCGGTCCGTCGTTCAACAACGGCAGCCCGTACGGTTACACGCCCAAGCAGGGCACCGGCTGCACCGTCCGTACGCTGGTGGCCTACGCCGAGGATCTGTTGACGTCCTCCGCGTCCTGATGCCCAACGCTCCTTCCGGGGTTGCGCAGGCCCCGCGAACCGGTTCGCAAAGCCTGCACTTCCCCGGAATTATGCGGCTTGTAGCGCTGTGTCACAAGTGAACGTGAGTCTCGACACAAGCGCTCCACAAACGCCCGCAGAGGGTGGAGCATGGGTAGGTGGTTCGCTAAGGTGAACTCGATAGTCACAAATGCAAGAGAACTTACGTGCTGGCATAATCACGGCAGAACAAGTTCCAAAGACCCGATGACACGTAGTCCCGTGTCATCATTCACGCGAGGGAGCGTTTAAGTGGCCGATCAGGCAACTGCGCAAGAATTCGACATCCTGGTACTCGGTGGCGGCAGCGGCGGCTACGCCACGGCTTTGCGGGCGGTGCAGCTGGGGTTCTCCGTTGGCCTTGTGGAAAAGGCAAAGCTCGGCGGAACCTGCCTGCACAACGGCTGTATCCCCACCAAGGCACTCCTGCACTCGGCCGAACTGGCCGACCATGCACGCGATTCCGCCAAGTACGGCGTGAACGTCACGCTTGACAGCATCGACATGTCTGCTGTGAACGCTTACAAGGACGGCATCATCGCCGGCAAGTTCAAGGGCCTGCAGGGACTCATCAAGTCCAAGGGCATCACCGTCATCGAAGGTGAAGGCAAGCTCCAGGGCAACAACACCATCGTCGTGAACGGCACCGCTTACACGGGCAAGAACATCGTCCTGGCCACCGGTTCCTACTCGCGCTCCCTCCCCGGCCTGGAAATCGGCGGCAAGGTCATCACCTCGGACCAGGCCCTGACCATGGACTACATCCCCAAGAGTGCGATCGTTCTGGGCGGCGGTGTCATCGGCGTCGAGTTCGCGTCCGTTTGGAAGTCCTTCGGCGTCGACGTGACCATCATCGAGGGCCTGCCTTCCCTTGTTCCCAACGAAGACGCGTCGATCGTCAAGAACCTCGAGCGTGCCTTCAAGAAGCGCGGGATCAAGTTCAGCACGGGCATCTTCTTCCAGGGGGTTGAACAGAACGACGACGGCGTCAAGGTCACCTTGGTGGACGGCCAGACGTTCGAAGCCGACCTTCTGCTTGTCGCCGTTGGACGTGGCCCTGTCACCGCCAACCTGGGCTACGAGGAAGCCGGCCTCACCATCGACCGCGGATTCGTCATCACCAACGAACGCCTCCACACCGGCGTCGGCAACATCTACGCGGTCGGCGACATCGTTCCCGGCGTGCAGCTCGCACACCGCGGCTACCAGCAGGGCATTTTCGTGGCCGAGGAAATCGCCGGCCTGAACCCTGCCATTGTCGAAGACATCAACATCCCCAAGGTCACCTACTGCGAGCCTGAAATCGCGACTGTTGGCTACACCGAAAAGGCCGCCAAGGAGAAGTTCGGCGACGACCAGGTGCAGACGCAGGAGTACAACCTCGCGGGCAATGGAAAGAGCTCGATCCTTGGCACGGGCGGCATCGTCAAGCTTGTTCGCCAGAAGGACGGCCCCGTTGTTGGCATCCACATGATCGGCTCCCGCATGGGCGAGCAGATCGGTGAAGCACAGCTGATCGTCAACTGGGAAGCGTACCCGGAGGATGTGGCCCAGCTGGTCCATGCCCACCCCACCCAGAACGAAAGCCTGGGCGAAGCCCACCTCGCCCTCGCGGGCAAGCCACTCCACGGCTAAGTCTTTACCCAAGACAAGCGGGTCGGGTGCGTGCAGCGCAGAAACTACCTGGCGCACCCGGCCCGTTCCAGCAGAATTCATCCGCACAAAGATCAATAAGGAGAACGGGGACGACATGTCTGAATCCGTTAACTTGCCCGCCCTCGGTGAGAGTGTCACCGAAGGAACCGTCACCCGCTGGCTCAAGCAGGTTGGTGACCGGGTGGAGATCGACGAGCCGTTGCTCGAGGTTTCAACCGACAAAGTAGACACCGAAATCCCTTCTCCGGTCGCTGGCGTCATCGAAGAAATCCTCGTCGCAGAAGACGAGACGGCAGAGGTCGGCGCGCCCCTCGTCCGCATTGGGGACGGCTCCGGCTCTGCAGCGCCTGCCGCTGAAGCTCCCGCTGAGGAAGCACCGGCCGCTGCCGAAGCTCCCGCAGAACAGTCCGCACCCGCCGCAGAAGCTCCCGCCGCGCCCGCGGCAGAGCAGGCTCCTGCTGCCGAGGCACCCGCGGCTTCCGGTGGCGAAGGCCACGAAGTAACGCTCCCCGCACTGGGTGAGAGCGTCACCGAAGGCACCGTCACGCGCTGGCTCAAGGCTGTTGGCGACACCGTGGAGGTCGACGAACCGCTTCTAGAGGTTTCCACTGACAAGGTCGACACTGAGATCCCCTCACCTGTTGCCGGCACCCTGCAGGAAATCCGCGTCAACGAGGACGAAACCGCGGAGGTCGGCTCAGTCCTCGCGATCATCGGATCCGGCGCAGCCGCACCCGCTTCCGCACCCGCACCTGCTGCCCCGGCCGCGGCTCCGGCAGCTCCTGCTCCGGCTGCAGAAGCACCGGCCGCTCCTGCCGCCGCACCGGCTCCTGCGCCTGAGGCACCCGCTGCCCCCGCTGCTGCACCCGCCCCGGCTGAAGCGCCGGCGCCGGCAGCGTCGGCCGAAGCCGCAGGTTCCTCCGAAACCGGGTACGTCACCCCCTTGGTCCGCAAGCTCGCCAACCAGCACGGCGTGGACATCTCTTCTGTTTCCGGCACTGGCGTCGGTGGACGTATCCGTAAGCAGGACGTCCTTGCCGCAGCCGAGGCCAAGCAAGCCGCAGCCCCCGCTGCAGCAGCTCCTGCCGCAGCCCAGGCCCCGAAGGCAGCTGCTCCCGTTGTTGCATCCTCCTTGCGGGGCACCACGGAGAAGGCGCCGCGCATTCGCCAGGTCATCGCCCGCCGTATGCGTGAATCGCTGGAAGTTTCCACCCAGCTGACTCAGGTGCACGAGGTCGACATGACCAAGATCGCCAAGCTTCGGTTGAAGGCCAAGAACTCCTTCCAGGCCCAGAACGGTGTCAAGCTGACGTTCCTGCCGTTCATCGCAAAGGCCGTCGCTGAAGCCCTCAAGCAGCACCCCAAGCTGAACGCCGCGTACGACGAGTCCAAGCAGGAAATCACGTACCACAACGCTGAACACCTCGCGATTGCAGTCGACACGGACAAGGGTCTCCTCGTTCCGGTCATCTCCGACGCCGGCAACCTGAATCTCGCCGGGCTCGCCGGCAAGATCGCCGATGTCGCAGGCCGTACCCGCGACGGCAAGATCGGCCCGGACGAATTGTCCGGCGGCACGTTCAGCATCACCAACATCGGTTCTGTTGGTGCGCTGTTCGACACGCCGATCATCAACCAGCCGCAGGTGGGCATCCTCGGCACTGGTGCAATTGTCAAGCGTGCCGTGGTGGTCTCGGACGAAAACGGCGACGACTCCATCGCCATCCGCTCGATGATGTACCTGTCGCTGACCTACGATCACCGTTTGGTTGACGGTGCCGACGCCGGTCGCTTCCTGCAGACCCTCAAGGCACGCCTTGAGGAAGGTGCCTTCGAAGCAGACCTGGGCCTTTAGCCCGACGGTTCGCTCACAGCGGCTTAGCTCTCGCGGGGCAGGTCTCCGGGGAAACCCGGGAACCTGCCCCTCTGCTTTTCGTCCCATAGCGTGGCTTTGCTACAGGACGTAGAACCGCTTGGATAAGCTGGGGCCATGAGTATTCTCTTCAGCATTTTGGTGTTCCTGCACATCGTCGGCGCCGCCATGATCGTTGGCTACTGGATCGCAACCATCAAAGAGCCCACCGTGCACCCCCGCCAGCGGGACGGTGCTTTCCTGCAACTCCTGACGGGAATCGCCATGATGGGCGTCATCCCGATGATGCCGGACGCCGAGGCCAACTACTTCAAGCTCGGTATCAAGTTCGCCATCGGCGTGGCGGTCGCGGTCCTCGCAGTCATCGGATCACGCAAGGTCAAGAAGGGTGAGCCGGTTTCCACGGGGCTTGCCCACGGCGTCGGTGGACTCGCCCTGATCAACATCGCCATCGCCACCATCTGGAACTGACCGCAGCGCCGAGCCGCCAGTCCAGGGGTCACAATCCACCAACAGCGGAATGACTGTGCAGTCCGGACGACGAATCCATAGGATTGATCCGGTGGCACCGGCACTGGCTGGTTGCCGACACGAGACGACCCCAAGGAGTGGACATGGCAGCAACACGTACCGCACACACGGTTTGGAACGGCAACCTGATGGAGGGTTCCGGCAACACCACACTGGACAGCTCAGGCCTGGGCACGTTCGACGTCACGTGGAAGGCCCGCACCGAGCAGGCCGGTGGCAAAACCAGCCCTGAGGAACTCATCGCGGCCGCACACTCCGCTTGCTTCTCCATGGCCTTCAGCCACGCTCTGGCACAGGCCGGCTTCACGCCCGAAGAGGTTGAGACCAAGGCCGATGTCACGTTCGTCCCTGGCACGGGCATCACCGGCAGCCACCTTACGATGACCGCCAGGATCCCGGGTATTTCCGAAGAGGACTTCCGCCGCATCTCCGAGGAAGCGAAGACCGGATGCCCCGTTTCCGGCGCGCTGGCCAGCATCGACATCACCTTGGACGCGACGCTCGCCGCCTAGTTCAAAACGGCCCGCTGCGGGTCAACGCCAAGGCCCCGCCACTCCCCCTATAAGGGAGCGGCGGGGCCTTGGTTTTGCTGCCTGTCGTTGTGCCGGCCCTGGTTCAGCCCTGCTGTGGCCGGGAAGGCAGTGGTGCGGGCCGCACCTTGCGATAACCCTCACGCAACGGTGGACGGTCGGTGGGCAGTTCCTGGATCATTTCCTTCAGGGCGCCGATACCGTACTCGAGCTGCGGGTCTGTCCCGGCGGCGTAGGCGTGCGGCGGGAAAATCACCTCAATGTCGGGTTCAACTCCGCGGTTCTCCACGTCCCATCCCGTGCCACCGGCAAACCACGTAGCGTAGCGCGGCTGGGTAACGCCTGTGCCGTCGGCCAGGGCAAAGCGGTTATCGATTCCCACCACGCCACCCCAGGTCCGCGTACCGATGACCGGTCCGATCCCCCGCATTTTGGAGACTTGAGTGATGATGTCGCCGTCAGACCCGGCGAATTCGTCGGCGAGGATAATGACCGGCCCACGGGGAGCGTGATGCGGGTATGTCCGCGGCTTTTCCCCTCGCGGCATGCTCCAGCCTGTGACTTTCCGGCCGATGAGTTCCGCAACCAGCTGCGAGGTGTGGCCACCCCTGTTCCGCCGTACGTCCACGATCAAGCCATCCAGCGCGGTCTCCGTGTCGAGGTCCCGGTGGAGCTGTGCCCAGCCGTGGGCCATCATGTCGGGAATGTGGAGATAGCCGAATTTGCCCTCGGAAGCCTCCCGCACCGTTCGCCGGTTTGCCCTGACCCAGTCCTGGTACCGCAACCGTTCCTCGTCCCGGATGGGCACCACTGCCACGCGTCGCTGTTGACCGGCAGCCTCGCCATGGCCCTCCCCGTTGAGGAGCGTCAACTCCACGATGCGTCCCGCGGCGTCCACCAACTGCATCGCCGGGGTCAGGGCGGCGGAAAGCTCGACGCCGTCAATCGCCAGGAGGACGTCACCCACCTTCGCGTCGGCGCCTGGTCGGGTCAACGGCGCTGTTGCCAGCGGATCGGATGACTCTCCTGCAAGGATCCTGGTGATTTCCCACCCTTTGCTGCCCAACTGCAGTTCTGCACCCAGCCGCCCTTGGCCATTGCGGCCAGGCTCCGTCACGGCGGCGGGCCGCACATAGGCGTGGGACGTTCCGAGTTCGCCGTGGAGTTCCCAGAGCAGGTCGATGAGGTCGTCGTGCGATCCGAGCCGTTCCACGATGGGGCGGTAGCGCTTATGGATGGAGTCCCAGTCCTGTCCTGCCATATCGGAAGCCCAGAAGAAGTCCCGCTGGAGGCGCCAGGCTTCGTCGAAGGCTTGGCCCCAGGCGGCCACAGGATCCAGGACGACGCGGATCCTGTTGAGGTCCACCTTGACCAAATCAGCCGATTCCTCGTCCACTTTGTTATCTGCAGGAACTGACGTGACTTGCTTGTCGAGGACAAAGACCACCCGCTTGCGGTCTCCGGAGAGCCGGTAGCTGTCCGCGGCGCTGACAAGCGTTGCCTGCTTCCGTTTGGCGAGGTCGTAGCGCACCAGGGACGGAGCCGTCTTTTTGTCCTGCAACGTTCCCTTGCCCTCGCCCGTCACGCCGGACAGTTCGGTGTCCAGCCACAGGAGAGCTCCATCGGCAGCAGCCAAATCAGAGTAGTTGCCCTGCGGGACAGGAACGGTGATGACCCTGTGGGCCAGTCCCTCCGCATCCACCCGCACGACTGGAGCGGCGCCGTCGTCGGACTTTGTCCCGGTGGCCGAAGCATCCGCGAGGCTGTCCACGGAAGGGCCGAACGGCGACGGCGTGTCCGCCGCCAAGGCCACCAGATACGGCTTGATAGGGCTCGGGAAGGAAAGGTCGAAGGAATGCCCATCGTAGACGGGGTCGAAGCTCCTGTTGGACAGGAAAGCCAGGAATTTACCGTCGGGAGTGAATCGCGGCGACTCGTCGCGGAACCGTCCGTCGGTGACATCGATGATGCCGGCGTCAGGCTGTGCGGGGCGGGTTACCCGAAGCTTGCTGCGCGACCCGAAGGACGTCACGGGCTCGGACCATGCAAGCCACTGGGAATCGGCAGACCACGACACCTGTTCGATGCTGCCTTCGCCGATGCTGACCAAAGCCTTCAGGGTCCCGGCTTCGGTGTCTGCAACGAAGACGTCGCCGAAAGTAGTCCCGATGGCCAGCCAACGACCGTCGGGACTCGCCTCCAACGTGCTTGTTCGCGTCGGAGACGGAAAGTCTATGCGGACATCTGCCGTTTCCGTGTCAGCGGCAGGGACCGACGGCTCCTCCGACCCGCCTGCCGTGTCTGCGGACGGCTTCGCAGCGGCGGCCTCGTCAGTGCCCTGCGTGAGGTGGCCGGCATTGGCCACGGGATGGGGCGAGGACGCATGTCCAAGAATATTCGAGGCGGAGACAGGTTGGGGAAGGGCCCCGGTTTCAACGGTGACGGTCGGCGCGGCCTCAACGATCGGCACTTCCACCACGCCGGACAAACGCCCTGCGATGCGCTTCACGTAGAGGGCTTCAACCCCGCCGTGGTCGGCTACATAGGCGATCCTGCCGTCTGTGAGTGGCCGCGGCAGCCGTGCCCGAACTCCGGGCGTCGCTTCCACCACCCGCGATGGCCCATCTTTGTGGCGCAGCCAATGAACAGTGCCGTGGGCCTCCACGGCACTGGCGGTTCCGGATTCGTTCGGGAAGACGTCACCCAGATGGGCAGATGCCTTCAGGGGCGCCGGACGACGGGCGGACGACGCCGAACCCAGTGTGATGTCCAGCTTTCCGGCTTCGGCGTCCGCGTCCAGGGACGGGAGGATCCACAGTTCACCGGCGGATTCGAAGATGACCCTGTTCCCGTCCGTGCTCGCGTGCCGTACGTAGAAGTCCTCGTGGTCGGTGTGTCGGCGAAGGCCGGAACCGTCAGGAAGGACGGAGTACAAGTTGCCGTAGCCTTCATGGTCGGATAGGAAGGCAATGCGTCCATTGACCCAGAGCGGATCCGTCAGGTTGCCGTCGATCTCCGGCACGAGTCGTTCGAATTCGCCATTGCCGTCAGCATCTATCCACAATTTTCCGGCGGTGCCACCCCGGTACCGCTTCCACCAGGCCGGTTCCCGTGAGAGCACACTCGCCAGGACCACAGGCTTCTCATCGCCTATCTCGGGCCCAAAGGCCACCGCCTCAACAGGTCCAAAAGGAAGTTCGACGGCGGCGCCTCCTGCCAGCGGGAGGCTATAGGCATGCGTGTGGCGGCTTTCCGACTGCTGGAAAGCGCTGGTGACCAGGACGTTTCCCGCGGGCGTGAAACCCTTCACGCGAGTAGTGCTGTGTCCGAAGTAGCTCAACTGCCTGTATCCACCGCCGTCGACGTCAGCGGTCACCACCTCCGGCGATGTCCCGACCACAACCGTCCACACGAGGCCCTTGCCGTCGGGCGTAAACCTGGGGTTTCTCGCCGGCAGTTGCTGGGAGGAGACCCGCCAGGCGCGACCGCCTGAGACGGGCGCAATCCAGACGTCGTCTTCGGCCACGAACGTGACCAGTTCGCCGTGTACATGCGGGAAGCGGAGGTAACTGGAGGAGGTCATTGTTCGATCATAGTCAAGAGGTACACGCCGTCCGGCGCTTTGGCCCGCGTTTCTCCACATGCCCGGGCCATGGTGAGATGGGTCATGCGAATCGTCATGTCGGGAGCCTCGGGACTCATCGGGAGCGCCTTGTCAGAGCACTTGGCCCGTCAAGGCGCCGAAATCGTCCAACTGGTCAGGAGGCCCGCCAGGGCAGCCGGGGAATGGTCGTGGGATCCTGCAACCGGATCCCTCGACGAAGCAGTCCTGGATGGCGCCGATGCCGTCGTCAACCTTTCGGGCGCCGGCATCGGAGACCGACCTTGGACCAAGCACAGAATCAGGGTGCTCCGGGACTCGCGCCTCCAGTCCACAAGGACCCTGGCTTCTGCCATGAAACGCCTGGGACAACCCCGGCTTTCCTTCCTCAGCCAATCGGCATCCGGATACTACGGCGCGTCCCGCGAAGGCATACTCCGCGAAGACTCCGGGCCTGGAAAGGGGGTGCTGGGGTCCCTGTGCGTCGAATGGGAGGAAACAGCCCGGACGGCTCCCCCAAGCGTCAGGGTGCTCACGCCCCGGACCGGCGTCGTGCTGAGTACCTCCGGTGGCGCGTTGGGGCCACTGCTCCCCCTGCTCAAGCTGGGGCTGGGCGGACCGTTCGGGAATGGCCGCCAGTATTGGCCATGGATAACCCTCGCCGATGAGGCCGCCGCACTCGCCTTCCTGCTCACTTCGGAACTCGAGGGTCCGGTCAACGTCTGCGCCCCGGAAAGCGCTGATGTCAACACCATTGTCCAGGGACTGGCCAAGGCGTTCCATCGCCCCGCACTGTGCAGGGTTCCTGCGCCGGTCCTCAGGCTGGCCCTGGGTCAATTGGCTGACGAACTCGTTCTGGCCAACCAACGGATGGAACCCGCGAGGCTTGCTGATGCAGGTTTTGCATGGAAGCACCCGGGGCTTACCGAGGCGATGTCCTGGCTCGCAAATGATGCCGGGCACTGACCATAAGTAGCGACCGGCCGTTAAGCGGGAGGCAGGATTTCGGACAGCTTCCACGTCCCCTCCGCTCGAACCAGGACCAGACGCATCTCCCGGGCAGTGCCTGCAGGATTGGATCGCAGCAAAGTATGTGAAGCATCGCGCTCCTCGTAGCTGGATGTTTGCACGGTCAGGCCCACCACCACCTGGCCACCTGCCGGATCGCCCAGGACTGTGACTGCACTGAGGTTTGTCACCAGTCCCGCCAAAAGCGTGCCGTCCGCCTCAAGCTGTCGGATGAGCACCAAGTCGGCCGCTTCGGCAGGCGAGCCGGGGGCATTCACAAGGGCCAGCAGTTCGAGTCGGTGGTGTCCCAAGGCCAGATCCCGCACAGCCGACAGAGCAGGGACGGCGACGAGGGGATCCTCGGAGTGAAGTGCCGCTGACATTGCCTCCGGTATCCCGTGCTGCTCTTTGTTGCCAACCATCGTCACCTCCCGGACACCCACTCTTCTTTCGCCGGCCGCCGAACCATCCTCCAGGTTCGCCTGCCACAGGGCTGCTACGCTCACCGCCAACAGCACTGCCACAGCGGAGAACAAAAGCGCCAGCGCCTTGTCCTTCCGGGGCAGCCGGTGCCCCCGAGTCAACTCTCGCTTCCGGGACAACCGCCATTTCCGGGGCAATCGCGGCAATGTCAACAAGGAGCGCCGCCAGCGATGCAGCACAGTCCCCAAGGATCGGCAGCCTGGTTGGGAGCGCCCACCCGCCTCACGGCGAGTCAACAACTCCGGGATGACAGACGGATGTACAGAGCCGGCCAGATCCACAGGTTGCGGAGGGGCACTGCGGTAGATGGCCTTGGCCAGTTCCCGGGCTGTAGGGCGTACATGGATGTCGGGGTCCAACCCGGCTTCCAAGGCCGCAGCGAGGCCTTTCGGAATACCCGGCACCAAGAGGGAAAGCGGCGGACGAAGCTTTGCGGTTTCCGGCACCATTCCCGTCAGGCAGTACCACCCCAACGCCGCAACTGAATAAACGTCCCGTTGGGGCTGCAGGACTTCGCTCCGGGACATGCCCTGAGCCGACGGGTCGACGAATCCAGGAGTCCCCGCGCTGTAGCCATCATGGGCTCCACCCACTGCAAGGGCTACGCCAAAGTCGCCAACAAGGGGCTTTCCCTCGGCAGTAAACAGGACGTTGCCCGGCGAGATATCTCCGTGCACAGTGCCTTGCGAATGCAGGTAAGCCAGGGCTTGGGCTACAGGAGTCAGAATGGTGACGGTCTCACCGATCCCCAACCTGCCCCGCGCGCCCATGAGGTTCGCAAGGGAGCCACCAGCCGCGTAGTCCATGACCACGCCAAAGCCACCACCAGCGCCCAGCATGACGACGTCGTGTACCTTCACGAGGTGGTCGTGCTGCAGCGTGGCAAGGATACGACCCTCCCGGGCTGCTTGCCTGGCGCTCAGTATCCCTGCTGAATCCGAACCGCTGTCCGGAGCATTCCCCAGGCATTTGACCGCCACGCGATGTCCATCCGTATTCCTCGTCGCCAACCACACCATGGAAGTAGCACCCTGCCCGAGCAACCTTGTGAGCTCGTAGCCAGGCGCGTGAGGTACCGGCACTGTCAGGGTGCCATGAGGTACGGGCATTGGCACGGGAGTTTCCATATCCAAGGTCTACCCCATCAACCGCGTTTCCCGCAGAAGTTATCCACAGGGCAGCAGCCGACGCCCGCGAACGACACCGCAACATACCGGTTGCGACTGAGAGGTTCACCACAAAATCATGGGCAGTGACGTGCTGGGTCTAAGCTTGAACCCATGACTCTTGAGTTTTCACAGTTGGGTCTTGCCCCGGATTTCGTTGATTACATGCAGGGCTGGGACCTACAGCGCGAGATCCACAACAAAGTTGTTGCCGGCGAGAAAAACAGCACCGTCCTGCTCCTGGAGCACGCTGCCGTCTATACAGCGGGCAAGCTCACGGAAGACCATGAGCGTCCCTTCGACGGCACACCGGTGGTTCCTGTGGACCGTGGCGGCAAACTGACGTGGCACGGCCCCGGCCAATTGGTGGCTTATCCCATTCTGAAACTCAAGAACCGCAGCGGGATCCGCGATTATGTAGAGCGGCTTGAAGCCACCATGATCGCCGTCATGTCGGATTACGGCATCAAGGCAGTGACGGTGAAGGGACGCGCGGGTGTTTGGATCCTTGCCGACGACAAAGGTCCGGACCGCAAAATCGCCGCGATCGGCATCCGTGTCCTGGACGGCGTCACTATGCACGGGGTGGCCATCAACTGCAGTAACGACCTCGCACCCTATGCGCAAATCATCGCGTGCGGAATCACCGACGCCAGCGTCACCACCATGTCGCTGGAAACCGGACGGACTATTAACCCGGCCGATATCGTTGAACGCTTCGTGGAAGAATTCCGCAAGCATGAAGAAGCACTCGTTTCCACTCCAGAAGGAGCACTCCAGTGACCCTGGCACCTGAAGGTCGTAAATTGCTGCGTGTTGAGCAGCGTAACTCGGCAGTCCCGGTTGAACGTAAGCCTGAGTGGATCAAGGCGAAGGTTCAGATGGGTCCGGAGTTTGTCGGGTTGAAGAACCTGGTGAAGAAGGAAGGCC
>NZ_JBFBGW010000014.1:0-119601 GCF_040684895.1 Paenarthrobacter sp. NPDC089322 | reverse complement strand
GTGTGGGAGAGTAGGACACCGCCGGACAACCATTCAGGTCGAGACCCCCCAACCCACGTTGGGGGGTCTCCCACATTAACCAACAAAACACCCAGCCCCACCCAAACGCAGCCACGCGCCGTCGAACACCAATCCCAATGCGTCCGCAAGGGTAAGGTCGCAGGATGAACCTCAGCCGACCCCTGAACGTCCGCTCTCGGGGCGAAAGCCTCCAGGTGTTCATGCGGCCCATCGAGTTCAGTGACGCCGAAGCACTCGCTGCTGCCTACAGCCGCAACGCCCAGCATCTGGAACCATGGGAGCCGCGACGCGAGAAGTGGTTCTTCACGACTCCCGGGCAGGAGATGGTGATTCAAGGCAAACTGGATCAGTATGCGGCCGGCAGCGAGGTGCCGTGGGTCATTTTTACGGGAGAGACCGTGATCGGGATGATCACGCTGACGGGCATAGTGCGTGGCCCGTTCCTCAACGCTAATTTGGGGTACTGGGTTGACGCGACCCACACGGGCCGCGGATTGGCTAACGCTGCGGTGGAGGCTGTTCTCGGGATGGCTGCCGGAGAACTGGAGTTGCACCGCGTCCAGGCGGCGACTCTGCCCCACAACGCGGCCTCGCAGGTTGTCCTCAAACGGCGGATTCGAGAGCATCGGGCGTGCCGCTTCCTACCTGAAAATCGCCGGTAAGTGGCAAGATCACCTGCTGTATCAGCGGATTTTGGGTTGATCATCGCCCTGACCAATAGCGGAGCCGTGGATCCGTAGGGTACGCCATGGACGGCTCCAAGCCCCAAAAACCCCTAAAATCCGGTGATTTTGGTCAAAAAAGCGCGGAAACACGCGGAATTTGCTGGTCATGCGAGTGCAAGCTGGTAAGTTTTCGAGCAGTGGCTTGCTCGCATTCCGCTTGAAAGCTCAAAAAACGTATGAGTCCAGGAGGACGTAAATGGCTAAGAACCGTAGTGAACTCGTTGCAGAGGTAGCAGGCAAGGCTGGCACCAGCCAGGCAGCCGTGAACTCCGTGCTCGATGCACTGTTCGAAGTTTTCGAGACTTCTGTTGCCGCTGGCGAAAAGATCACCATCCCGGGCTGGCTCGCAGTTGAGCGCACGGACCGCGCAGCACGCACCGGCCGTAACCCGCAGACCGGCGAAACCATCCAGATCGCAGCCGGCCACAGCGTCAAGCTGACCGCTGGCTCCAAGCTGAAGGCTGCTGTCGCCAAGAAGAAGTAATTCCTCTTCGGCGAACGCCTGGAAGGGGCGGCAACCAACTGGTTGCCGCCCCTTCTCCAATTTACGGGTGGCCAAGGAGTACAGACGCGTCAGACGCACTGGCCCTTCCCACTTCTCCTCCCCAATCGTTTGCCGATTCGCAGCCCAGCCACCGGTAACGGACAATGGATAGGTGCCATCAGCAAGAAACTCTGCAACTGTCCCTTCGCCCGTTCCCAAGCCGGGTGCGCGCGGAGGCGATTCCGTCGCGGGGATTTCCCTTCCTTGGCAGCTTGCCGGACTGGCAGTGCTGATCCTGGCGTTGGCGGCAGCCCTCATCTTTTCCGGTGCATCAGCTGCACGCCAGGTTTCAGACCCTGGTGCACTCGTTCGCTGGGGGCTGCCCTTCGCGAAGGCCATCCACAATGTTTCAGTCGCCACGGTGATTGGCGGTTTGATTTTCGCCGTCGGTATCCTGCCCAAGAACCTCAAGGCTACGCGGTCCCGCGAGAAGGACGTCGAGGCGCCTGAGCACCCTGCCTTCGCACGTGCCCTGGCCGTTGCGGCGGTGGCAGGAGCAACCTGGACGCTGTCAGCTGTTGCAGTCCTGGTACTGACTTACGCAGATGTAGCGGGACAGGGTCTGTCCGGGGACGCCGAGTTCACCCGCTCACTGGTCTACTTCATGACGGACATCGAAACAGGCAAAGCCTGGCTCGCAGTCACGATCATTGCGGCAGTGGTCACCACAGCGCTGTTCGGAGTCCGCTCACTGACTGGGTTGGCCTTCACGCTGCTCCTCGCCCTCATCGGCTTGGTTCCCACGGCATTGATCGGTCACTCGTCGAGCTCCAGCGACCATGAGGGAGCCATCAATTCTCTCGGCCTGCACTTGGTGGGCGTCTCCACCTGGGTGGGCGGGATCATTATGCTGGCCGTGTTGTCGGGGATGCTCACGGGTTCCCGCAGCTCAGGTACTCCTGACATTACCGAGCCCACCCTTCGGCGCTTCTCGTCTTTGGCGGGCTTCGCGTTCATTCTGGTATTTGCGTCCGGCGTGATCAACGCGGCCATTCGGGTCACCAACCCATCAGACCTGTTCGGCTCGGCGTACGGCCAGCTCATCCTGGCGAAGTCGCTGGCCACCTTGGTCCTCGGCGGCATCGGCTTTATGCACCGCCAGTGGGTCATTCCCCAACTGGGAAGGAACGGTTCCCTGTCCGCGCGCCGCGTGTTGTGGCAGCTGGTTTTGGTTGAGCTGCTGGTGATGGGCGCGACGTCGGGACTCGCCGTGGCGCTTGGCCGCTCGGCTCCTCCGCAACCCACCACATACGCCCCGGACGCCTCGCCGGCGTTCATCCTGTCGGGATATGAGGTCCCACCGGAACTCACACCGGAGCGTTGGCTCACGGAGTGGCGGTTCGATTGGTTGTGGGTAGGGGTGGCACTATTCGCCGCTGTTTCATACGTTCTTGGAATCATCAAGGTCCGTAGGCGAGGGGATAGCTGGTCCTGGTTCCGCACGGTGAACTGGCTGATTGGGCTGCTCGTCCTCACCTACATCACGTCGGGCCCGCCGGCCGTCTATGGCAGGGTGTTGTTCTCTGCGCACATGGTGGACCACATGGCACTCACCATGGTGGCACCCATCTTCCTGGTCCTCGGCGCCCCGGTGACACTGGCCCTCCGCGCACTCCCGTCGAGGGGGGAAGGAGCCCACGGCTCACGGGGCCTGCGTGAATGGCTTTTGCTGTTTGTGCACTCCAAGTTCTCCCAGGTCGTGACGCATCCGTTGTTCGCTGCTGCGAATTTTGCGGGCTCCATTGTGCTTTTCTACTATTCGGACCTGTTCAGCCTGGCTATGCGCGAACACGTGGGCCATGAGCTCATGAATCTGCACTTCCTGCTGACCGGCTACATCTTTGTCCTGAGCATGATCGGCAGCGACCCCCTGCCACGACGCGCGCCCTATCCGATGCGGCTTCTCCTCCTACTGGCCACGATGGGATTCCACGCCTTCTTCGGCGTCGCCATCATGGGTGGTACGGGACTTTTGGCCGCTGATTACTTCGGAAACCTGGGCCGCACGTGGGGCTCCTCTGCCATCGCAGACCAACAGATGGGGGGCGCCGTGGCATGGGGTATCGGCGAAGTGCCTACGTTGTTGGTGGCAATCGGCGTGGCTGTCATGTGGTCCCGCTCCGATGAACGTGAGACCCGGCGCGTTGACCGCGCGGCCGACAGGAATAACGACGCCGATCTCAGTGCTTACAACGATATGTTTGCCCGCCTCGCTGAACGCGACGCCAAGCTCGCTGAACGCGACGCCAAGCTCGCTGAACGCGACGCCAAGCTCGCTGAACGCGACGCCAAGCTGGCCGAGCGTGAAGCCAAGCCGGGAAGAACGAGTCCCGTCAAATCGGAAGAGCGCCCTGCCACGCCGGCAGCCGGAAGCAGCAAGGTGGCCGGTCACACGGCCAAGGCCGACAGCAAAACCGGGCAGACTGAACGTAACACCAAGCTGGAAGGACGCTGATGAGCGAAACCGTACGCACCCAACTCCGGGTCCGGGCCTCTGAACTGGAGGGCCGCGGCTGGCTCAATACAGGCGGAAAGTCCTTGGACTTGGAGTCCTTGCGGGGCAAAATCGTGCTGCTCGATTTCTGGACCTTCTGCTGCATCAACTGCCTGCACGTCCTGGACGAGCTCCGACCGCTCGAGGAAAAGTACTCGGACGTGTTGGTCACGGTGGGCGTTCATTCACCAAAGTTCGAACACGAGGCCGATCCCGAGGCGCTGGCCGCGGCCGTGGAACGCTACGAGATCCACCACCCGGTGCTGGACGATCCTGAGCTTGCAACATGGAAGGCCTACACTGCCCGGGCGTGGCCCACGCTAGTAGTTGTCGATCCGGAGGGCTATATCGTCGCCCACCTGTCCGGCGAGGGGCATGCTGACGGACTCGCGGTCCTTCTCGAGGAACTGGTGGCAGAACATGAGGCCAAGGGCACGCTGCACCGGGGTAACGGCCCGTATGTAGCTCCCGAGCCAACGTCGGGTACTCTTCGGTTCCCCGGCAAGGCCACGCAGCTGGCCAACGGCAACTACCTCGTGGTCGATTCAGGCCATCATCGTCTGGTGGAACTCCGTCCCGACCTTGAAACCGTGGAACGCGTCATAGGATCCGGTACCAAGGGCTTCCTGGACGGAGACGCTGAAACTGCGCAGTTCAATGAGCCGCAGGGCGTGGCTGTCCTGCCGGCAGAACTCGCTTCCACTCTTGGATACGACGCCGTTGTGGCAGACACCGTAAACCACCGCTTGCGGGGTGTGACGCTTGAGTCAGGACTTGTCCGGACTGTGGCCGGCAACGGCGTGCAGCGCTTACTCGATGCCGGCCCTGCCCGGGTCACCGAAACCGGTGCCGGCACCTGGTCTGAACATCACGACGGCGGCCCGGCTGACTTCGCTGCCGACGCCGTGGACGTCGGGGTGCTTGGGCTAGGTACCGGGGTCTCCCTGTCTTCACCGTGGGACGTGGTGTGGAGCGAAAAGCTGCAGCGCGTGGTCATCGCCATGGCAGGAACCCACCAGATTTTCGCTTTCGACCCCCGGGGCAACGAGGTTTCCATCCTGGCTGGTTCGGGCCTCGAAGGCCTGCTGGATGGCGTTGCAGAAGAGGCATGGTTCGCCCAGTCGTCGGGCTTGGCCATTGATGCCGATGACAACATCTGGGTGGCTGACTCCGAAACGTCGGCATTGCGTCGTTTGGTGGTAGGCGAGTCGGGCGTCACGGTGGAGACCGCCGTTGGCAAGGGCCTTTTTGACTTCGGTTTCAGGGACGGCGAGGCTGCTGAGGCACGCCTTCAACACCCCCTGGGTGTCACAGTGCTTCCTGATGGTTCCGTCGCCATCGCAGACACCTATAACGGCGCCGTTCGACGTTATGACCCCGCGACCAAGACTGTGTCAACATTGGCGCGCGGCCTCGCGGAGCCAAGTGACGTCGTCGTGGTCAACCACGACGATACTGATCCGTTGCTGGTAGTTGTGGAATCGAACAAGCACCAGCTGGTTCTGGTGCCGATTCCCAAGGAGGCCCAGCAGGTGGATGAGGGTGCGTCGCAGACCCACCGCCCCAAGAGCCCTGTGACCCCGGGCACCCTTGATCTTGCTGTTCGTTTCAAGGCCCCCACCGGCCAGAAGCTCGACGACCGTTGGGGCGATCCCACGCAGCTGAAAATCTCGTCCACTCCGCCGGAACTGCTGGTGTCAGGCGGAGGTACATCAGTGGGTCTGCTGCGTACCCTCGAATTGTCGTCCGACGTGCCCGAGGGCATCCTGCACATTACGGCCCGAGCCGCTGCATGCGATGGACCCGAAACGGAAGACGGGGAAATTCCGGACCACGCGGCATGCCACCTGTACCAGCAGGACTGGGGCATCCCCGTGGTCCTCCAAGCCGATGGCGACTCCGAGCTCGTCCTGGACCTGCGCGGCATGGACTAAGGCACGGACTAACAAAAGCGCCAGCGAAAATGACCCGGTTCCTCTGTCCCCAGGGATAGGGAGCCGGGCTTTTTCGCACCAGCACCAGGCGGATGGCTAGAACGTTAGAAGCGGGGTGACGGTCACGGTGTTGTTGTCCATGTCCAGCTGCGTGGTGAAGCTGAAATCGTGCTCTACGTTGAGGTCGTTGACGTAGCCGGTGAACAGGTTGATCTCCCGTGCGGTGAGAGTGGCCTTGCCGTTCAAGGGTGCCACCACCCACTTTCCCCCGAATGGCTCAATGACGATCTTGGGGTATTCGGTGATTTCCCACTTGATTGTCCCGTCCACCACCCGCGCGTTGCTGGCATGGTAGAAGGGGCAATCCGGCTGGAGCCGTTGTTGTTCGGTGGCTTCAGCCGCGCAGGTATCCAAGAACTCGCGGACTTTGCCTGCGACGGCCTCGTTCATGGCCTTGGTAGACCTTGTCTGCAGGTTCAAGGGAGCCTGGCCACCATCCCTGCTTGAAACCACCGCGGCAGTGGCGGGGGCCTCGAAGTAGGTGCCGCTCAGGCTGGCCTCGTATTTGCCGGGGTAAAAGACGGCGAAGGTGTTGTGGCCGTTGGGCATGTTCACGGGGACGCCGTTGAGTGCGGCTTCGCTGGCGTTGACCACGGTAACTTCGATGGTTGGCAGCGTGGTGGGGACGAAAGCCCATTTGCTGAAGAACAACCATTGCGTCCCCGTGCGTTCCATGAGGAATTCCGTGTGCAGGCGGTTGCCGTCCAAGGTGTAGTCCACGGGCACCGCTACGCGGTTGTTGCCTCTGGATATCGGGTTCCCGACCTTGACGTCGGACATCTTGGAAGCCGCGGTTTGCAGGGCTGTTCCGTCGAGCATGGCCGCGTTGGCGCTGGGCACCTTGGCTCGCAGCAGCCCCAGCGCTTCCTCGCCCTCACCCTTCTGCAATGCCTCCAAGTACTCCCTGACAGGCTGCTGGGGGCTGGCCACGGATGAGCTCACGAGGTTGATGCAGACGATGGCGCCGGCGGCAGCAAGCATCAGACCGAGCAGCCATCCGGCTGCGGTCTTGACCATTGCTTGACTTAACTGCACGCCCTTTACGTTACCTGCCGTGGCAGCAATAGCTGCGCAGCATGGTGGCAGGATGACCTTTGAAGACTCTTCAGGCGAACGTAAAAAACCACGACGGCGGGTGGCAGCGCGCGCTGCCGGCCACCCGGCGTCGTGGTGTTGTCAGGCGGGCAGCACTACCGGCGCCGTCGCGAGGAAGTGCCGAAAACGCCGCGCATAAGGTCGCGACCGAGTTGGGTTCCCATGGAGCGGACCATGCTCTTGAGGCCACCGCCCAAGGCGCCGCCCAGGACGCCGGCGAGGTCGCCAAGAACGCCACTATCCTGCGAAGAGGGCTGCTGCGGAGCTGGCCCCGGGGCTGGCGCCGGCATGGGGATGTGGCCGGTCGCCGGGCGGGAACTCGGGCGGCCGAGAATCTCTTCCTCTATGCGACGCGCTTCGGCGTCGATGTCGCTCTGGGAACTCCCCGCCGCGGTCCCCGCCGAACGGGACCCCGCCGCAGCTCCCCCCGGAACAACGTCGGGAAGCGTCGAGCTGCCGGGCACGGGAGGCAGCCCGGGTGCAGCGTCCCCGGTGGACACGGGCGCACTTCCACTCAGCTTCTCGTACGCCGACACGTTGTCCACGGCGGTGCCGTATTTTACAAGCAGGGAGGAAGCCGCCACAGTACTGCGGATCAGGTCATCGGTGCTCGGACCCATCACGGATTCGGGCGCACGGAGCCGCGTCAAAGCGACCGGCGTGGGCGCGCCTTTTTCGTTCATTACGGTGACTACCGCTTCGCCGATTCCCGCGGAGGTGAGCGTCTCTTCGAGGTCATAATCGCTCACGGGGAAGGTGGAGACTGTTGCTTTCAGGGCCTTGGCATCTTCGGGCGTGAAAGCGCGCAAGGCATGCTGCACGCGGTTGGCCAGCTGCCCGAGGACATCCGCGGGTACGTCCTTGGGCGTTTGGGTGACGAAGAAGATGCCGACGCCTTTGGAACGGATAAGCCTGACGGTGGTGGTGATGGCTTCGAGGAATGCCTTGGACGCGCCGTTGAAGAGCAGGTGTGCCTCGTCCAGGAAGAACACGAGCTTGGGTTTGTCCAGGTCGCCGGCTTCCGGGAGCTCCTCGAAGAGGTCGGCCAGCAGCCACATGAGGAAGGTCGAGAACAGGAGCGGCTTGGTCTGGAGCGTGGGGAGCTCCAGGCAGCTGATCACTCCGCGGCCGTCCGGGGCTGTGCGGAGGAGTTCGGCGGTATCGAACTCGGGCTCACCGAAGAACTTCTCCATGCCTTGGGCCTCGAGTGCGACGAGCTCGCGCAGGATTACGCCCGCCGTTGCCTTGGATAGCCCGCCCAGGTCAGCAAGCGCAGCTTTGCCCTCGTCCGAGGTGAGGAACTGGATGACGGAACGGAGGTCTTTGAGGTCTATCAGTTCCAGGTTGTTCTTGTCCGCAAAATGGAAGATCAGCTGCAGGCTGGATTCCTGGGTGTCGTTGAGGTCCATGATGCGCGAGAGCAGGATGGGTCCGAACGAGGTGATTGTTGCGCGGACGGGGATCCCGTTGCCGTCGCCGCCGAGGCACAAGAATTCAACGGGGAAATTTCGGGCAGACCACTCCTGGCCGAGCGCAGATGTGCGTGCCGTCAGCTTCTCGCTGGCGGTGGCCGGCGTAGCCAGCCCGGACAAATCGCCCTTGATGTCGGCGAGGAAAACCGGAACACCCGCCGTCGAGAGCTGTTCGGCAATCATGTGCAAGGTGACGGTCTTGCCGGTGCCTGTTGCGCCGGCAACCAAGCCGTGCCGATTCATCATGGCGAGGGGGAGCCGGACTTGCGCTTCTTTGTGGATCTCGCCGTCCACGATCGCGGCGCCCAGTTCGATGGTGGCTCCTTGCAGGGTGTACCCCTGCTGGATGGTGGCAAGCTTTTCAGCAGTGGTTTTCTTGGCCATGCGCATAGCTTAGCTGCGCGCGGCAAGATCCTTGCTGAACGCCAAATGCTTGATTTCTTCGGGGTCGGCGGCGAGGTCGAACAGTGCTTTGTAGCCGGTGGCGAGGTACAGGTTCTTCGCTTCGGGCTGCCGGGGACCGGTGGTCAGGTACAGCCTGCGGTAGCCCCGGCGTCGTGCCTCGTCTTCAAGTTTCGCGAGGACAAGCCGCGCCAGGCCGCGGCGACGATGGGCCGAATGCGTCCAGATCCGTTTCAGCTCCGCGGTGTGTTCGTCATAGCGGCGGAACGCGCCGCCCGCCACGGATTCGCCGTTCTCCTGCACGATGATCAGCGCGCCGTGCGGCGCCGCGAATTCTTCGGCAGGGTACCGGTTCAGTTCCTCGGAGGCCCCTTCGCTGCTGAAGAGGTCACCGTAGCGGGTGTTGTACTCGACGGCGAGTTCGTCCAGGAGCGGCCGAACGCGAGGATCGTGCATGGGCAGGCTGAGCACGGTGAGGCCCGACGCCGGCCGGGTTGGTGTTGCGGTCAAGTCATTGCCTTTCGTAGGTGGAGCCCAAGTAGGTCGCAGTTAAGCGCGTTTAGAGGGCTCAAAACGCGCTTTACTGCGACTCAGTTGGGCTGGGCGGCTGGGACGGGAACCCGGGCACCCGCGGCCAGCGTCGCCAGGATTCGGCGGGCGAGGGCATCGTTCTCCCGGAAGGGTGCGGCGTTGGTATTGGGGCGGGCAAAAGCTCCCGCACCCCAGCCGGACGTCCACGGACCCACGGCGAACAGACCGGGCTGCGGAGCACCCCCTGGAGAGAGGACCTCGTGATTCCCTGAGACAAGGAGTTTACCGGTGGAGTGCGGACCATCGGAGGTGAGCAACCTCTGTTCGGTGCCCCATCCGGCGTCGTGAAGGTCCGCCAAGGCAGGGTTCGCGGAACGCTCCACGGAAGCGGAAGGCAACCGCGCCTCAATGTATGCCGAAGCGTCCACTACCACCGGGGACTGGAAGGACCCGGCCACGAACCGGCCAACCGCCTCGTCGGCGCGGACCCACATTCCAGGCCCGAGGAACTTCAGCAACCCGGCGCGGTGCAGCGCGAGCATCTCCCGAAGGCGGTGCGATGGCGGGCCGGAGTCCACGAAACTGAAGAAGCCGTGCCACCAACCGTGGATGGCCTGCTGCGACCGGGCGTTGAGACGCTCCTGCGGAACAAGCCTGCCGAGGTCCATGTAGACGAACAACAGGGCGGTGAACAGGGCCAGGGTCTCGGAATGGTCGGGGCTGGTGCGGAGGTCAAGGTCGCGCTGGATGTAGGCGGCGACCGAGCGTTGCACCGCCTCGTGGGAATCGAAAGCGCAGCCGCTCAGGGGATGGTCGAGTGCCTCAAGGTCGAGGTGCAGTGCGGGGTCGGGGATGGCCGCCTCCACCAAGGCTTCCCGTGCAGCGCTGTACCAGTCCACAGCATCGAACTGTGCCTCGAACTCCGCCCAACTGCCGGACACGCGAGAGGGGTAGCCCGTGAACAGTTCCTTGTAGTACGCATAGCCGGCATCCTTGGCGATCAACGGCCAGAGATTGGCCCGGAAATCGAGCTCCTGGTGTACGCCCAGTAAGGAGTCGATGGTGTCAGCGGTGAAATACCGCGGCCGTCCGAACGGCTCGCCACGCAGGGTGGAGGAGATCTTGGAGTGGTACGGCACACCCCGCCGCGACCCTGCCCAGACACGCGGTTCGGCGCCGGAAGGCACATACTCCAGTTCGCCGTCGGGCCTTTCCACGAAGCGGCCTCCGCGCCCTTCGAAAAGCAGCACGAGAAGGTCCACGAACGCCAAGCCCATGCCGGACACGATCACGTCCTGCCCGGCGGCAATGGGGGAGTAGTCCACATCCGTGGTGTAGGACGGCGCCGCATGGAATACCCCGTGCAGCGCCGCGAACTCGCTAAGGCGCGCTGATTCGGCGTCGGGCTGGGAATCGGTGTGACCAAGGGCGTAAACAACGACGTCGGCCTCCACAGTCGCGCCGGAAGCCAACCGCACGCGATACCGGCCTTCCGCGGAACCCTCGACGGCGGTGGCCGTGTCCCTGTGGACCGTCACCGCGGCGTCGGGGCCGAGGGCGTTAACGGCCCGGCGGAAGAACCACTCAAGGTACTTGCTCTGAAGCTGCCGTGTGGGGAACGACGCCGGAGTGATGGCGCGTAGCTGCGCCAGGAGGTGCGGCTCCAGTGGAGGTACGTCGCGGATGCTGCCGTCGAGCACGCCCGCAGCCCACGCAGCGAGCCCGGGGCCGTCCTCGGAAGGCCCGTCGCATGCCACGGAAGCGTCGGTGAACATGGTGATGTCAGCGGCCATGGAGTTGAGCAGCAAACCGGGAGTCTGGTCATAGCGCCAGATCCTCCCGGAGCCAGGCTCATACGGCTCCACAACGTGGACATGCAGCGGACCCTCAAAAAGCGCGGGCCTGCTGGCGGCGAGCCGTTCGAGGACGCCGGCCGTACGCGGGCCACCGCCGATGAACGCGACCGCGGGAACTCGTGACGGCATGGGATCTCCTGAAAACAGCGGTTGGTGCAGCCCAATCTAGGGACGTCGGGCGGCCTTGGTCGAGGCGCTGGTCATGGCCGTTCACTGCGCGTCATGCGACGTCAATGGAGGAAAAGTTCCGTCGCTTTCGCCTCTCCGGAAAGCCGTTTGTGACGCTTCGCGAAGCCCGGTGAAGCCACGGGAAGTCCCGTGAAGAAGTGCAAATTCCCGCCTTGCTGGCCGCCCCGGGCAGCCCTAGATTTGCAGCCATCCGATAGTCAACAACCCCAATGAAATGAGGTGGCGCATGAGTGCAATCGCACCGCCTGCCACGGCGGAAACCGCACCGCCCACCGCTGATTACTCCGGCTACAAGCTGGTTGCGGCAAAGCATCCGTGGCGCTGGGTAGGCACGGTTATCGTGGCCGCCGGAGTAGCCGCCATCGTTTGGTCGTTGCTGACCAACCCCCGCTGGGAGTGGGGCGTAGTCGCTGAGTGGTTCACGGCCCAGTCGGTTGTTACAGGGCTTGTTGAAACACTGAAGCTTACGGCGATCTCCGGCGTGCTCGGCTTCGTCCTTGGTTTCATCCTTGCCCTGATGCGGCTGTCTGCGTCTCCTCTGCTGGTCTCCGTGTCCTGGACGTTCTCCTGGATCTTCCGTTCCACGCCGCTTCTGGTCCAGCTTCTGCTTTGGTACAACCTCGGCTACCTGTACGAGAAAATCAGCCTGGGCATCCCGTTCACGGACGTCCGGTTCTTCGAAGCACAGACCACTACGCTGATCAGCCAGTTCGCCGCAGCGGTCCTGGGCCTGACCCTGAACCAGGCTGCGTACTCCGCAGAGATCATCCGCGGCGGCATCCTGTCCGTGGACCAAGGCCAGCTCGAAGCTGCCGCGGCCCTGGGCATTCCGGCGTGGAAGCGGAACACCAGGATCGTTCTTCCGCAGGCCATGCGGGCCATCCTGCCCAACGCCTTCAACGAAATCATCGGTCTGGTCAAAGGCACCTCGATTGTCTATGTGCTGGCCTATTCCGAGCTGTTCTACACGGTCCAAGTGATCTACAACCGCACCCAGCAGGTGCTGCCGCTGCTCTTGGTGGCCACGCTGTGGTACGTGGTGATCACCTCGGTGCTGAGCATCTTCCAGTACTACATCGAACGCCACTTTTCCAAGGGCGCGGTCCGGAACCTGCCGCTGACGCCGCTGCAGAAGGCCCGGAAGTTCTTCACCAGCCACGCCGCGGCTGCAAGCACAAAAACAACCGGTAAGGAATCCCGATGACCACCGTCTTCAGCTCCCCCGAGGCAGCCGCTGGCGCCCACCTTGCAGAAGCACAGTTGGACGACCAACCGGCACCCGTCACGGAAAAACCCACGACGGCGGCACGGCCTGCCGCTGTTACGCGCGGCCAGGTGACCATCACCAACGTTCGTAAATCCTTCGGCAGCACTGAGGTCCTCAAGGGCGTTTCCCTATCTGTCCAGCCTGGCGGGGTGGCAGTGATTGTTGGCCCGTCCGGGTCCGGCAAGTCCACACTGTTGCGCACCATCAACCACCTGGAAAAAGTCGACGGCGGCTACATCACCATCGACGGCGACCTTGTGGGCTACCAGGTCCGCGGCAACAAGCTCCACGAGCTGCGCGAGAAGGACATCCTGAAGCAGCGCACCAACATCGGCATGGTGTTCCAAAACTTCAACCTCTTCCCCCACCTGACTGCCCTGGAGAACGTCATCGAGGCGCCGATCGTGGCGCAAAAACGGTCGAAGGCGGAGGCCAGGAAACGCGGGCTGGAACTCCTGGACCGGGTTGGCTTGAAGGATCGTGCGGACGCCTACCCGCGCCAACTGTCCGGAGGCCAGCAACAACGCGTGGCGATTGCCAGGGCACTCGCGCTCGACCCCAAGATCCTCCTCTTCGACGAGCCAACGTCCGCGTTGGATCCCGAACTCGTCAACGAGGTCCTGGACGTTATCCGCGAACTCGCTACATCCGGGACCACCCTGATCATCGTGACCCACGAGATGGGCTTCGCCCGGGACGTAGCGGACACCGTGGTCTTCATGGATCAGGGACAGATCGTCGAGTCCGGCACTCCGCAGGAAATCTTCACCAACCCCCGCGAAGAACGCACCCGAAGCTTCTTCTCCAAAGTCATCGAACCGGCCTTCAATATCTAGGACTTTCCAATGCTTCGCTCTACCAAAACCAGGCTCCTGGCACTCGCGGTACTTCCCGCCGTCGTACTTCCCGCTCTCGCCGCGTGCTCCGACCCCGGCGCGTCGGCAGCCCAGCCGGAGTCCGCGGCCGCCAAGAACGGCGTCGTCTACAACACTTCCGTGGACCAGAACCGCATCCGCGCGGAGAAGGATGCCACGGCCGCAGCGACTGTTCCGGCTGCCATCGCCAAGGACGGCAAGCTGACGGTGGCCACCACCGCCGGCGCCATTCCGTTGTCCTTCCACGCCACGGACGACAAGACCCCCATCGGCGTCGAGGTTGACATCGCCCAACTGGTGGCCGACAAGCTCGGCCTGGAACTGGACCTGCAGGTCACCTCCTGGGAGAACTGGCCGCTGAAGACCCAGTCCGGAGACTTCGAGGCAGTGTTCTCCAACGTGGGCATCAACGCCGCGCGGGTGAAGCTGTTCGACTTCTCCACCTACCGCGCCGCCTACATGGGCTTCGAAGCGAAGAAGAGCTCCACCTACGACATCAAGGGCGCGGACGACATCTCCGGCCTCAAGATTTCCGTGGGTTCCGGCACCAACCAGGAAAAGATCCTGCTGGCGTGGAACAAAGAGTTGGAAGCGAAGGGCAAGGCGCCGGCGGAGCTCCAGTATTACTCCTCGGACGCTGACACCATTCTGGCGTTGTCCTCCGGCCGCACGGACCTGAACCTCGCGCCGTACCCGTCGGTGACGTACCGGGAGAACACCCGTGACGACCTCAAAGTAGTGGGCAAAGTCAACGCGGGATGGCCGTCTGAAACCCTGGTGGCCGCAACCACGCTCAAAGGCAATGAACTGGCGCCGGCCATCACCAACGCCCTGAACTCCACTATCAAGGACGGCTCCTACGCCAAGGTCCTGGAGCGGTGGGGCCTCTCCGAGGAAGCCCTTCCGGAGTCCAAGACCGTCACTGAAGCAACCTTCGGTTCAGGCACATGAAATTCCAAGTCCTGGACATCATTCCCCACGTGAAGAACCCGGTGACGGGGGAGATCGTCTCCACTGCGGACCGGCTGAACCAGGTGGTGGAGACCGCCAAGCGGGCTGAGGACCTCGGCTTCGACAGCTTCAACAGGAGTGGCAAAGCCCATGTCTAGCCGGCGAGAAGATCCCCTACGAACGTCAGGAGCAGCAGTGACGCAGGAAAAGAAGGCCGGATTCCTGGCCATCGAACTCGACGACGCCGGGTGGGACGGTGGCCGGTTCGGCACCCTCGCGGAAGCCGTCCTCGCAGCGGAGTCCGCTGGTTTCCATGTGGCAACCTTCAAGGACGCGCCCGCGCCCGGGAGGGTCAACGCCTTGCAACGTGCCGCCTATGCGGGCCCGATCACGCGGACACTTGCACTCGTCCCCGAGGTGGATACTGTTTACACCGAGCCGTTCCACGTTTCAACGCAGCTCGCCAGCCTGGACTACGTATCCGGCGGCCGGGCCGGGTGGATCGCAACCGCAGCCGAATCGCCCGAGGCCGCTGCCGCCGTCGGACGTTCTTCCGTCAGTGGTGACGCGCTCGCCCAGGAAGCTGCCGCCTCGATCGAAGTCAGCCGCCGCCTGTGGGACTCCTGGGAGGACGACGCCGTGATCCGCGACGTCGCCACGGGTCGGTACATCGACGTCGACAAGCTGCACTACGCGGACTTTGAAACGCCCGCGGACTTTGCCGGCACTCCGTACTCAGTGAAGGGCCCATCCATCATTCCGCGGCCGCTGCAGGGACAGTTGCCGGTTCTGGCTGGGGCGTCGCTGGTTGGCGAGGGACATATTCCGGTGGAAGCAGTTGACGCCGTGCTGGTCACGGCGCCGACGCCGGAGCTGCTGCTCGATGAGGCGAGGGACGTCCGTGCCCGCCTGGGTGCGTCCGTTGCGCTGGTGGCAGAGCTCGACGTCGTCCTGGACGCGCGTGGCGAGGAAGCGGCTTCCCGCGCGGCTTCTTTGAAGGACGCGGGACGGGCACGTTTTGTCGGTTCCGCCGCGGAACTCACCGGGCTGTTGGACCTGCTGTTGCAGGAGGTCGACGGCGTTCGGCTGCACCCGGGCGACTTGGCGTTGGAGCTCGATGAATTGTCGCGGCTGGTGCTCCCTGAGCTGCGGCGCCGTGGTTCGTTGCGGGCGCCCCTTCAGGACTCCACCCTCCGTGAGCTGCTGGGCCTGGAACGTGCCGAAAACCGCTACTCGACTTCAGCCCCGGCCGGCACTGCCGCTGCAAAGTAAGGACCCACCATGACACGCGACATTTTTCAGCCCAGCGGGCAGATCCAGTTCGGCATCTTCTTCCAAGGGGTCAATTCGGGCACTATCTGGAAAGCTCCGGAATCCGGATCGCAAACCGACTTCGAGTCCTTCCGGAGGATCGTGCAAACGGCCGAGCGCGGTAAGTTCGCTGCGTTCTTCCTCGGCGAAGGGTTGCGTCTCCGCGAGCACCTCGGCCGTCCGCACGCCCTGGACGTTGTGGGCCGGCCGGACGCCCAGACCATGCTTGCCGCTTTGGCCTCCGTAACCACGAACATCGGTTTGGTCGCCACGCAAAACACCACCTACAACGATCCCGCGGACCTCGCCCACAGGTTGTCGTCGCTGGACCTGATTTCCGGTGGTCGTGCAGCCTGGAACATCGTCACCACGGACAACGCGTGGACGGGCGCCAACTTCCGGCGCGGCGGGTACCTCGACCACGCCGACCGCTATAAGCACGCCGAGGCCTTCGTTGAAACGGCCAAACGGATCTGGGACTCATGGGAAACACCGGCCGGTCCCGCCCGCCGTGTGCTCCATGAAGGCCAGCACTACACCGTTGATGTGACCCCGCGCCTGCCACGGAGCGCACAGTACCGTCCCGTGCTTTTCCAGGCGGGCGATTCTCCGGACGGCCGGGATTTTGCTGCCCGCCAAGCTGACGTGATTTTCTCCGCCCATCCCAAATTCGATGATGCGGTGGAGTTCCGCCGCGACATCGTGGCCCGTTCCGTTGCAGCCGGGCGTGGCGCCAACGCCGTGCAGATCTTCCCCGCCAGCGAGTTCATCCTGGCGGCCACGCCGGAAGAAGCGCAGGAAAAGAAGGAATGGGTCCGCACCCTGCAGATCGGGCCGCAACAGGCCATCGCCTACCTGGAGCAATTCTGGGGGCGCGAGCTTTCGTCCTACGATCCCGACGGTCCGCTGCCGGAAATCGACCCCGTCGTGGAAGAAACCTCCGAAACCCGTGGCAGCGGCTTCCACGGTGCCAAGGCCCGCCAGCTCGCCGACCAGTGGCGTGCCGAAGCCAAGGACAAAGGACTTTCCATCCGGCAGTTCGTGACCTCCAAAACCGCGCGGATCGATGCGACTTTCACCGGCTCGTACACGGCTGTGGCGGATCACCTGGCACAGTACGCCCGCGTTGGTGCGGTGGATGGCTTCAACATCTCGCCATGGCTCATCCCGACCGGCCTGGACGACATTGTGAACCACTTGGTACCCGAGCTCCAGGAACGTGGCGTGTACCCCACGGAATACCGTGGCACCACGCTGCGCGAAAACCTGGGGCTCGCGACGCCCGATCGCGCTGCGGAAGCAGCCACAGCATGAGCCGCGGGCGCCGGCCAAGCGGCGGCTGCGGGTGGTTGTCACGCTGGCTCGGCGCCCTGCCGGCCCGGCTGGGAGGAACGCCCGACGACGGAAAGGCGGGTGCCGCCGTCGTCGACGTTTCACGCGGCACAGTCAGCCTGCAGTTGGCGGTGTTGGGGCAGGCGCTTTAGAGCAGCTCGCGGAAGACGTTCCAGCCAATGCCGACGGGCCCGAACGGTCCCCACAGGACAGCGGTGGATGCGCCCGTAGAGTAGGTCACAAGGTCCCCGGTCGCGTTGACGGCGAACAGGTCGTTGTATTTCTGGTGGGCGAAACTGCCCAAGCCTGCGATGTCCTGGAAAGTGCCCCAACCGCTGCTGATGACGGCCGACGAATTCCACCCGCCGCGGCCATCAGCCCGGTAGATGGAGAGGTGCCCGTTCCAGTCCCGGGCGAAAACTTCCACAGGGCCGTCACCGTTCATGTCGCCACCGGTGATGATCTTGTCCATGACCTGCCAGCCTTGGCCGACCTTGGATCGGGGGAGCCAACCGCCTTCACCGTCGCCGGGATAGAGGTAAAGGTCTCCGGCGGCGTCACGGGCGAGGACGTCGTTGGTGCCGTCGCCATTGAAGTCGCCGGGGCCCTCGATCGCGTCGAAAATATCCCAGCCTTGGCCAACGTACCGCCGCTCAAGCCACCCGCCCTCGCCGTTACCCGGGTAGAGGAAGAGGCCACCGCCGGCATCCGTTGCAAGAAGGTCATTGAACCCGTCGCCGTCGAAGTCGCCGGGGGAGAACACGAAGCCCATGGCATCCCAGCCCTGCCCGACCTGTCGAGGCTCGTCCCATGAGCCTTCATACTTTGGGCAGGGGCCCTCACAGCTGCCCGGGACGTAGGTGTACGTCCGCGGGTAAAGCATCAGCCTGCCGTCCTGCATCCGGCCGAGGGGTTCGAAGTTGCCACGACCCGTCCAACCCATGGCCCTGGACGAGGCCTTGATGGGTGCCGTATCGGGGCTGACACGCGTTGCGTCCGGACAGTTGGCTTCCGCGGGCGTGGAGGGATGGACCCTGAGGGAAATCCGGTGACCAAAATCGGCGGGCAGGAGCTTCAGGACTTCGCCTTGGCGGTCAGGCGGCAGGGTCACGCCGTCCCGCAACCACTCGGCGGTGTACCCGTTGGGTGTGGTGCCGTCCGGGTTCTTACAGCCGATGTAGTCGTAGTCGTACTGTTTGCGCAGCTCTGCTCCGACGTACGGGACGCCGTCGATGATGGCCGTCGGGCCTAGTGACGGGGCTGGTGCGGTGGCCGGAACTGTGGCGCTGGCCGGAACTGTGCCCAGCGAAGCTGCACCCACCATGATTGTTGCTGCTGCGTAGATTGCCTTGCGCGTGCGCGAAATCCCCATGTGTTCCCCCCGGAAGCCAGCATCGATAGTGCGTGGGTCTGTGCTGAGCGTACCCTAGCGCCGTGGGTCCTGTGCAGGTGACTCCGCGGTTCTGCGTTGCGTGGCAACCCAGTTCAGGTCCTGGGCACGACGGCGGTTTGCGTCTGCCCAAACCGTAGGATTGAACCGATGGAAGGGGCACTCATGGTCACGCGTGAAGAGGTGGAGGCGGCGTACTCCCGAACAGCCGGCTGGGTGCGGCACACGCCCGTCCTGGAAAGTGGCACTGCGGAGCCCTACCACCTGTGGTTCAAGCTCGAGTACATGCAGCACACGGGCACGTTCAAGGCGCGGGGTGCGTTCAACCGGCTGCTTACGGCGAAGGAGAACGGCTGGCTGAATCCGCATGCCGGTGTGGTGGTAGCGTCCGGGGGCAACGCCGGACTGGCCAACGCCTACGCTGCCTCTAAGCTTGGCGTGCCGGCTACTGTGTTCGTGCCGGAGTCTGCCCCGGCAAACAAGGTCCATAAGCTGTATGCCATCGGCGCCCGCGTAGTCCAGGGAGGCTCTGAGTACGCCGAGGCCTACGCGGCCGCGCTTGAGTTCGCCGAGGAAAAGGGAGCGGTTTACTGCCACGCGTACGACCAGCCGGAAATCGTAGCCGGCGCCGGTGGAGTGGGTCTTGAGCTCCTGGACCAACTGCCCGACGTCGACACTATCCTCGTTGCTGTTGGCGGAGGCGGGTTGGTGGGCGGCATCGCCGCAGCAACCCAAGGATCCGCCCGCGTGGTGGGAGTGGAGCCGGAGACCGCCCCGACCCTGCATGCCGCTTTGGCTGCAGGTGAACCCGTGGATGTGCCCGTTTCCGGTGTAGCCGCGGATTCGTTGGGTGCCCGGCGCGTCGGTACGATCTGCTTCGACGTTGCCCGCCGGACCGGCGTGCAGAGCGTCCTGGTCAGCGACGACGCCATCATCAAGGCCCGGCGCAAGCTCTGGGAGAGCTACAGGATCATCGTGGAACACGGTGCCGCTGCCGCCTACGCGGCATTGCTCACGGGTGCCTACGCCCCCCGCGACGGCGAGACGGTCGCCGTCGTACTTTGCGGTGCCAACACCGACCCGGCGCAGCTCTAAACCCAACTAAGTAGCAGCAGAGCGCGTTTAGAGCGCTCAAAACGCGCACTACTGCGACCCAGTTGGGGAGCGCGATGCAAGAATCCCCGCCGGTTGGTATCCGGCGGGGATTCGGCGTCGGCAGGTCTGCCCTGCCGTGTAGCGGCTCCTACTTCTTGGGCAGGCCTGCCGGGTTCAGCTCGGACGCCGGAATTGCCTCGGAAGCGAGTCCCCAGCGATCCAGGATTTGGGCGTAGCTGCCGTCCTTGATGAGCTTGTTCAGTGCCGCCTGGGCAGCCACAGCCAGTCCGTTGTCCTTCTTGGTGGTAAACGCGATCTCTGCCTTCAACGGCCAACCACCTTCAAGAGTGCCCACCTGTTTGGTCTTGCCGTCTTGCGCTGCCTTGTAGGCGGCGGCTGCGTTCGGTCCGAACGTCAGGTCCGCTCGACCGGACTGCAGCGCCAGGCTCGAGGCGGAGTCGTCGTCGTAGTATTGGAACTCGACCGGCTTCAAACCGTTCTTCTTGTTCTCCTCGTCCCACCGCACGAGGATCGCCTCCTGGTTGGTGCCGGAGCCGACGATGATGCGCTTTCCAGCCACGTCCTTGGCTTCCTTGATCTCACCGATGGACGAGTCGCTCTTGGCGTAGAAGCCCAGGAGGTCGTTGCGGTAGGTGGCAAAGTCGAACTTTTCCTTGCGCGCTTCCGTCACGGTGACGTTGGAGAGCACAGCCTCGTACTTGCCGGACTCGACGCCGAGGGGCCAGTCCGCCCACGCCACCGGAAGGACCTCCACCTGCAGGCCCAGGCTCTCACCCACGGCGTACGCGATGTCCACCTCGCTGCCGATCAGCGTCTTGTTGTCGGTGGCGAAGAGGCTCAGCGGCGCGGTACCTCCGGTGGTGGCCACAGTGAGTTTGCCATCCGCCTTGATGGCATCCGGCACTTTCGCGGCTGCCTCCGGGTCAACGGTCACCTTGACGCGGTTTTGCTCCGGGGTGAGGTTGAACTGTTTGGCCGCGGCGCTTGAAGAAGCGTTCGCGCCTGCCGACCCCTGCGGCGTAGTGGCTCCCGTTGCTGCCGTGGCTCCGGGATCCGAGCAGGCGGCGAGCCCCAGGAGAGCGACAGCGGCCAGCGCCGCGGTGACGCCGGTCTTGCCTGCAAAACGTGCCATGGTTTCCCCTTTGTTTCCCTGAGCGGGAGGTCTGATGCGTACTTGTCGCTGCAACTATCCGGCAGTGCGAAGAGCGTGGTCAAAGCGCTGTGAAACGCTGGGATACAGGGGGTCACGGCGCTTAATCGGGCGTCGAACGGGGTCACACAAGGGGCTTAACCACGTACGCGGGTAGAGCGCGACGCAACTCACAGAAATAAGCCGCGGGCCGCCGTCGTTGTCGCTAGAGTGCCCGGCAACCAACTGAGCCGGCACCGTGCAACGCAACCGAAAGGCCGGCATCCCCGTGACTGTTCCTCTTTCCATCCTGGACCTGGCGACCATCGGAAAGGGCCAGACGGTGGCGGATAGCCTCGCGGGCAGCGTGGCCATGGCGCAGAAAGCCGAGGAGCTCGGGTATCGGCGTGTCTGGTACGCGGAACACCACAACATGTCCGCCATCGCGTCGTCTGCCACCAGCGTGTTGATCGCCCACGTAGCCGCGCACACCAACACCATCCGGCTGGGCGCCGGCGGCATCATGCTCCCCAACCACTCGCCGCTGACCATCGCTGAGCAGTTCGGCACCTTGGAGACGCTGCACCCGGGACGGATAGACCTCGGGCTGGGCCGTGCACCGGGCAGCGACCAGAACACCATGCGCGCACTCCGCCGCGACCATATGTCTGCGGACACCTTCCCGCAGGACGTGCTGGAGTTGCAGGGTTACCTCACCGGCCCCACCCGCATCCAAGGTGTTGAGGCAACGCCAGGCAAGGGCACCAACGTACCCCTGTACATCCTTGGCTCTTCCCTGTTCGGCGCGCAGCTCGCGGCTCAGCTGGGATTGCCGTACGCGTTCGCCTCGCACTTTGCGCCCGCTGCTTTGCAGGACGCTGTGGCGATCTACCGCCGCGACTTCAAGCCCTCGGATCAATTGTCGGAACCGCACGTGATTGCCGGGGTCAACGTCGTCGCTGCAGACAGCAACGCGGAGGCACAGGCAATCCATCTCGCGGTGAAGCGGGCCCGCGTCTCGCTGTTCTTCGGCGGCGGCCGCGAATTCACGGACGACGAAGCCGACATGGTGCTTGACTCCCCGCAGGGCCAGCACATTGCCCAGATGATGAAGTTCTCCGCCGTCGGCACCCCCGATGTCGTGTGCGATTACCTTGACGAATTCGCCAAGCACGCGGACGCCGACGAACTCATCGTGGCGCACCAGAGCATCGGTACCGAGGAACGGCTACGTTCCGTGGAACTGCTTGCCGAGGTATCAGGGCTCGTACCCGCCTAGTCAGCCGCGCACCGCGGGCCGAGGGCGGAAAAAAATTTAACGCTCCTGCAATTACGAGGTATACGAGGGAAACATTTCGGGCGGAAACTAGTCCTATCCGATTCGGAAGGACCCGCCATGCCTATGCCGTTGAACCAGGCACTCGCCGACTCGGCGCTGCTGATGAACTCACTGCCGCTCGGCAGGCTCCGCACCTTCGTCCGCCCGCACGAGGACCAAGGAATCCCGCAGGAGCTCATGGCGGACCTGAGGAACCTGTCCAGGGTTCCGGGGTTGCTGGTGGCGTGCAATTACGGCGGTACCCTCTGTTCCGCTGAAGGCGTCTCCACGGAAACCCTGCCCTTGGACAGCGCCGCCGTTGCCCTTCGTGCGCTCGCGGCGCTACCCAACACGCACGCGGCCCTCATTTCGGGCCGCTCCCTCAGGGACCTGGCAGCGGTGTCCCGGCTCCCGGCCGAAGTCCACTTGGTGGGTTCCCACGGCATCGAGTTCGACATGGGCTTCGCCTACAACCTGTCCTTGGCCACCGAAACCCTCCTTCAGCAAGTTGCCACAGCCCTGACGGAAGCGGTTGCGTTCGAGCAGGGCATCAGCATTGTCCGGAAGCCTGCGGGCGTCGCCGTGCACACGCGCCCCGCGGCTCCGGATGTGGTGGAGCGGGTCATCTTCCGGTGCCAGCAGATAGCGATCGAGTACGGCCTCTACTTCATCATCGACGGCACAGTCCTGGACCTCACCGTGGACGAACCCGCCAAGGGCAAGGCCCTCGAGCAGCTTCGTACCCGGCTCGGCGTCAGCGCAGCCCTCTTTGCCGGGGACGCCGAGAGCGACGAGAAAGCACTCGCCACCCTGCGCGGCCCCGACGTGGGCATTCACGTAGGTCCGGGACGTACGACGGCGGCATACACGCTTCCGGACCCGGAAGCCTTTGCGCGCGTGTTGGCTTTGTTGTTCGAACTGCGGCGGTCATGGCTCTTCGGCGAGGACGCCGTGGGACTGGAACGGCACTCGATGATTGGCAACGGATCGTCCACGGCATTGCTCACTCCGGATGCCAAGGTCTGCTGGATGAGCCACCCCTTGCCCGATTCGGGATCCTTGTTTGCGCACATCCTGGGCGGGGATCCGGCCGGGCACTTCAGCATCGAACCCGTGAAACCTTCGCCCGTGCTGGCCCAACGCTACGTGGACAACACCATGATCGTGGAAACCCGGTGGGCCGACGTGACGGTGACGGACTACCTCGAACCTGCTCCGGAAGGCATCACCAGCCTGGTCCGGGTCCTCTCCGGGACAGGCACGGCGCGGGTGGTCTTCGCGCCGCGGCCGGATTACGCCAACGCTCCGTTCAACATGGAGATCCGCGGGGATGAAGTGCATGTTGTGGGAACCTCGGACCCGATCATCCTGTCGGCCCCGGGCGTGCAATTCACCATCATCAACGACAGCCGGCACGCCACGGCCACGGCGGAGATACCCCTCCAGTTTGGTCCCGTCGTGCTCAACCTGCGCTGCGGCGATACCGAGTCTTTGCCCGCGGACCCGGGCGGAGAACCGGAGCGGCGGGCCGCCGTCGGGCAGTCCTCCCGGGAGTGGGTGAAGACGCTCCAGTTGCCCACCATCAAAACGTCATTGGTGCGGCGTTCAGCGTTGGTGCTTAAGTCGCTTGTCCATGAGCCCACCGGGGCGGTGCTTGCCGCGCCAACTACGTCGCTGCCCGAAGGCATTGGTGGCACCCGCAACTGGGACTACCGCTACTGCTGGCTGCGAGATGGGTCCATGACCGTGAACGCGCTGGTGGGACTCGGTTCCACGGAGGAGGCCGACGGTTTCCTGCGCTGGCTGGGCGGGATCCTCGAGAACGCGCCGGGGCCGGAGTGGCTGCATCCGCTCTACTCCGTGACCGGTGCCCCGCTGTCCACCGAGGCGATCGTTGAAAGCCTGCCCGGTTACGCGGGTTCACGGCCGGTGCGGATCGGCAACGCGGCGGATCACCAGGTGCAACTGGATGTGTTCGGTCCCATCGCCGAGCTGATCCACGATCTCGGGGAACGCCGCGGCTTCCTGCCCGACGAGCATTGGTACCTCATGGAGCAGATGGCCCACGCCGTCATCGCCCGCTGGCACGAACCGGACCACGGGATCTGGGAGGCCCGCCGCCCACCCCGGCACCATGTGTACAGCAAGGTGATGTGCTGGGTGACGCTGGACCGGGCCGTGCGTGCTGCCGCGCTCCACGGTCGCCTTGCCCCCGATGACTGGGCGACAACGGCCGCGACCATCAGGGAGGAAGTACTCCGCGAGGGCTGGGATTCGTCGGCAGCCTCGTACACCGTGGCCTACGACAGTCCCGACCTCGATGCAGCCGTGCTGCACATCGGCCTTTCGGGCTTGCTGGACGTGCGCGACCAACGGTTCCTGGACACCGTGACTGCCGTGGAGCGTGAGTTGCGGGTCGGGCCCACCGTTTTCCGGTACAGGTACGACGACGGCCTGCCGGGTTTGGAGGGCGGCTTCCACATCTGCACTACGTGGCTGATTGAGGCGTACCTCGCGGTGGGCCGGCTGGATGATGCGTTGGAGCTGTTCAACCAGCTCGTGGCCTTGTTCGGGCCCACGGGTTTGCTCTCGGAGGAGTACGACCCCGGCAGCGAAACGCACTTGGGCAACCACCCGCAGGCATACTCGCATCTTGGTTTCATCCGCTGCGCGCAGCTGCTGGACCACTACCTGGCCAGTGCCGACGTCGAGTAACCGACTCGAGGGACCCAACTGAGTCGCAGTTGTGCACGTTTTGAGCGCTCAATACGCGCACAATTGCGACCTACTTGGGTCAGGTGAGCAGCAGGGCTACGGCGATCATCGCGGGGACAGCGACGATCGTGGTGATCAGTACGGTGTCTTTGGCAACAGTGATGCCCGCTTGGTAACGGTTGGCCGCCACGAACACGTTCTGCGCCGTTGGCAGTGCCGAGGTCACCACCATGGCGAAGAGCGCATGCCCTTCCATGCCCAAGGCAAACCGGGCGAACACGTAGGCGATCAGTGGATGCACGATCAGCTTGAAACCACTGGCAAGCAGCGTGTCCAAGCGCCGGCCTGCTGCCTTCTGCAACGGCTTCGACCCGTTCAGGCTCATGCCGAACGCCATCAACATGGCCGGAATCGCTGCTCCGCCAATGAGGTGGATGGGCTCCAGGATCAGCCGTGGCAGCTGGAATCCCGTGGCCGCGACAATCAGGCCCAACCCGGAACCGACGATCATGGGGTTCCTCACGATCATGAGCAGGAAACGCAGGGGCGTGGTGCGGTGCGTGCTGGTACTTGCATCGAGGGCCATCAGGTACAGGGGAGTGAAGAACGCCAGTTGGAAAATCAGCAGCGGCGCAACGTAACTGGCATCGCCCAGCACGAACACCGCGATCGGAATGCCAAGGTTCGCTGAGTTGGCCAGCGAAGAACTCATCGAGGACATCAGGGCTTCGGGCATCTTGCGCTTTAGCCAGAATTTGGCGATCACAAAGAACATGAGCCCCGTGACGATGGCACCCACGGCGGTCACCAGGAGCGGCGCGGCGAAAACATCGTGCAGCCTGGCCTTGCTCAATGTCTCGAACAACAATGCCGGGCTGGCCACGAAGAACGTCAAGGAACTCAGGACTGAACGGGCATTCTCACCCAGGATCCCACGGCGCCCCACGAACATGCCCACAAGGATGATGGCCCACACAACGAAGAACCCGGACAGGACGCCGATCATGATGGCGTGGTGGCAGGGAAGAAGTGGGTCACGCTCCCAGCCTAATCAGATTTAATCGGCCAGTAAGCGTTTTCGGACGTGAGGTCCGTCATCCGGACGCGCCCTTAATGCCCGACGGCGGCACCCGGGTGAGTGCCGCCGTCGTCAGTAAGCGTGTGGCTGGTTCAGCTGAGGTGCGCCGCGTTGCTCAGGGCGTGCGGCGGGCGCATCAGGCCGGGAGTGTGTGCCTCGGCGGGATCGTTGCCTAATTGCAGGATCTGGTTGTCCTTGCCCACGTGGACCACCTTGGGTTCGTAGGCCCTGGCTTCTTCCGTGGTCATCTCTGCGTAGGTGATGAGGATGACGAGGTCACCCACATGGACCTGATGGGCAGCGGCTCCATTGATACCGATGACACCGGAACCGCGCTCACCGGCGATGGTGTAGGTCTCCAGCCGGGCGCCGTTGGTGATGTCCACGATGGACACGAGTTCGCCGGGAAGGATGTCGGCCGCGTCCAGGAGGTCCAGGTCAACGGTGACCGAACCGACGTAGTGGAGGTCGGCGTGAGTCACCGTGGCGCGGTGAATCTTGGACTTGAACATTGTGCGGATCATAATGCGAACAGTTTAGCGCGGGACCCTTCGCCGGCGCTGTGACGTACCAGACGTTCCGGCCGCCAACGCCGGGAAAGCGGTTACGATCCAAAGGCCGGCAAAGAGACCCTATGTGAGGACAGAAGCTTGGACGGAGTGCTGAAGGGCTTCTTTGTGGTGGGCGTGGTCCTGCTGGTGGGCTATGTCCTGGGCAAAACAAATGCCCTTGGCCCGCACGGAACCAAGGTGCTCTCCAGCCTGACGTTCATGGTGGGGTTGCCGAGCCTCATGTTCTCCACCATCGCGTCCCGCCATATCTCGGACATCCTCAGCCCCACGGGTTTGATTTCCGTGGTCACAGCAGTTGCGGTGATGCTGGTGTTCGCCCTGGTGGGGCTGATCTCCCACTGGGGGTTCCGGCGAACCACCATTGGCGCGTTGGCCACCGGAATCGTGAATTCCACCAATCTGGGCGTTCCCCTGTCCAATTACATCCTGGGCAGCACCACGTATGTCGTGCCGATCATGCTGTTCCAGTTGGCGATCCTGACACCCATTGCCCTGACCGTCCTGGACCTCACGGACCCGGACAAGTCCAAGGTTTCCATCTGGCGGACGCTCGCAACGCCGTTCCGGAATCCCGTCACCGTCGCGGCGATCCTTGGCGTGGTGGTGAGCGCGTTGGGTGTGGAACTGCCATCCTGGACCCTGGATCCGTTGAAGCTCGTGGCTCAATTGGCGGTACCCCTCATGCTGATTATTTTTGGCATGTCCCTTCACGGTCTGTCCGCTGGCCAAGGTGTTGGTGACCGCGCACCGACGGCCCTGGCAGTGGTCCTCAAGTCCGTCGTTCAGCCCGCGTTGGCGTGGGTCCTGGCGGTGTTCGTCTTCCACCTCGACGCCTTCAGCACCTTTGTTGTGACTGCCTGCGCCATACTGCCCACGGGCCAGAACGTGGTGCTCTATGCCGTGAGGTACGGAGCGGCACAGAAGATCGCGCAGTCCACGGCCGTGACCACGTCCACACTGGCAGTGCCCCTGCTGCTTGCGGCGGCGTGGGTCATGGGGTGAGCCTTCTGGTTGTGCCTCCACTCAAACCGGGTCGCGAAGCAACGCGGATTCGTACCGCACCAACTCAGTCCCCACGGCCACCAGCTCCCGCAGCTCGGTCAAACCGCCGGTGAGGACACCCGCGGCCCTGGCCTGGACCAGGACGTTGCCGAGTGCAGTTGCTTCGACTGGGCCGGCCACCACCGGCTTGCCTGTTGCATCAGCGGTCAGTTGGCACAGGAGCTTGTTCTGCGAACCGCCACCCACGATGTGCACGACGCCGGTGCTGCCGCCGGTGAGGCGTTCGGCGTCGGCGAGCGTTCGCGCGTAGCCCGCCGCCAGGCTGTCCATGATGCAGCGGACCACGTTGGCTGCCCGTTCGGGCAGGAATGCACCGGCGGATTTCGCTGCCGCCCTGACGCGATTGGGCATGTTGCCCGGGGCGGTGAAGGCGGGATCGTCGGGGTCGATGAGGGGGCCGCCCGGGGGCAGCGCTGCAGCGGATTCCAGCAGACCGGGCAATGAAGGCCGGTAGCCCTCCAAGGCCCACTCACGCTGGCATTCGCTGAGGAGCCACAGTCCGCCAACATTGCGAAGGTAGCGGATGGTGCCGTCCAC
This sequence comes from Paenarthrobacter sp. NPDC089322, assembly GCF_040684895.1. Taxonomy (NCBI): domain Bacteria; kingdom Bacillati; phylum Actinomycetota; class Actinomycetes; order Micrococcales; family Micrococcaceae; genus Paenarthrobacter; species Paenarthrobacter sp. NPDC089322. Next base: position 91,625 of record NZ_JBFBGW010000014.1, on the reverse strand, counting down.
GCCCCGTTCGTTGGTGAAGTTCGCTGTCCGGCTGGCTTCGGAAAGGACCGGCCTGTCCAGCTCTACGCCCACCAGGGACCACGTGCCGGAGGAGATGTAGGCAAAGTCTTCCTGCGCTGCCGGAACGGCTGCCACAGCCGAAGCGGTGTCATGCGAGCCCACTGCTACAACGGGAGTGTCAGCGGGCAACCCGGTGCGTTCCGCGATGCTGGCGAGCAGTGTGCCCACGGTTTCTCCGGGCTGGATCAGCGGCGGGAAGATGTCCCGGGGAAGCTTCAATGCGTCCAGGAACTCTAACGCCCACGCACCTTTTGCGGCGTCGAACAGGCCGGTGGTGGAGGCATTGGTTGCTTCGGTGCGTCGCTCGCCGGTGAGGAGGAATGCGATCAGGTCCGGGATGAGGAGGGCCTGCACACCGTTCAAGTTCGTCTCGACGGCCAGCTGGTAGATGGTGTTGAACTGCAGGAACTGCAGGCCGGTGGTGGCGTAGAGCTTCTCCGGCGGGATGACGTCATGGACCCGCGAAACCGCGGAGCGGCTGCGTTCGTCGCGGTAGCTGAACGGCACGGAGACGAGTTCACCCGCGGAGTCCACCAGCCCGTAGTCCACGGCCCACGTGTCGATGCCGATACTCCTGATCCGCTCACCGTTCCCTGACGCCACCGAAGCGGCAGCCGCCAGCCCATGGAGTACCTCAGCGAACAGGGCGTCAAAATCCCAGTGGAGGCCGCCGTCGAGCTCCACCATCCCGTTGGGGAACCGGTGCACGGTCTCGAGCGACGCCCCTGTGGAGGGGGAGACGCGGCCGAGCATGACGCGGCCGGAGGACGCGCCAATGTCGACGGCGGCGAAGACTTGGTTTGCGTGGCGAGCGGGCACCGCCCCGGTGTTGGCCGGGGCGGTGCTGGTTGGTGCGTTTGTCACTGGATGACCTATCGGAGGAACGCCGCAGCGACGCCGGCGTCCACGGGTATGTGCAGGCCAGTGGTGTGGGAGAGTTCGTTGCTGGTGAGCACGGCGGCGGCGTTGGCCACGTGTTCGGGCAGGACTTCGCGCTTGAGGAGGGTCCGCTGGGCGTAGTACTCGCCAAGCTTTTCCTCGTCCACGCCGTAGACCGCTGCACGTTTGGCGCCCCAACCGCCGGCGAAGATGCCGGATCCGCGGACCACGCCGTCGGGGTTGATGCCGTTGACGCGGATGCCGTGATCGCCAAGTTCCGCTGCGAGCAGCCGGACTTGGTGGGCCTGGTCGGCTTTGGTGGCTGAGTAGGCGATGTTGTTGGGGCCGGCGAACACGGAGTTCTTGGAGGAGATGTAGATGATGTCGCCGCCCAGGCCCTGATCAATCATCACCTTGGCCGCTGCCTTGGAGACCAGGAAGGAGCCCTTGGCCATGACGTTGTGCTGCAGGTCCCAGTCCTTTTCGGTGGTCTCCAGCAGCGGTTTGGAGATGGACAGGCCGGCGTTGTTGACCACCAGGTCCAGGCCGCCGAAGGCGAGCACGGCTTCGGCGATGGCGGCGGCGATCTGGGCTTCGTTGGTCACGTCAGCCTGGACGCCGATGGCGACGTCGGGGCCGCCCAGCTCTTCGGCGACGGCTTGGGCGTTCTCAAGGTTCAGGTCGGCAATAACGACGCACGCGCCGTCGGACGCCAAGCGGGTGGCGATCGCTTTGCCGATGCCGGACGCGGCACCGGTGACCAGCGCGATGCGGGTGGCGTGGGACTTGGGTTTGGGCATGCGGGCGAGTTTGGCTTCTTCCAGGGCCCAATATTCGATGCGGAACTTTTCGGATTCCTCGATCGGGGCGTAGGTGGAGATCGCTTCGGCGCCGCGCATCACGTTGATCGCGTTGATATAGAACTCGCCGGCCACGCGGGCGGTCTGCTTGTCCTTGCCATAGGAGAACATGCCCACCCCGGGGATGAGCACGATCGCCGGGTCCGCGCCGCGGAGGGCCGGGGAATCGGCGTCGGCGTGCCGGTCGTAGTAGGCCTGGTAATCCTGCCGGTACTCGGCGTGGCGTTCCTTCAACCGTGCAACGGACTCTTCGATGGACGCGTCGGCGGGCAGGTCAAGGATGAGGGGCTTGACCTTGGTACGCAGGAAGTGGTCCGGGCAGGACGTGCCGAGCGCGCCCAGGCGCGGATGCGCTTCGGCGGCGAGGAATTCAAGGACGACGGCGTCATCGCTGAAGTGCCCCAGCTGCGGTTTGTCCGTGGAGGCCAGGCCGCGGATCACGGGTGCGAGGGCGGCGGCTTTCGCACGGCGCTCGGCCTCCGGGAGCGCGGCGTAGCCGGGCAGGGCCGGGCCGAAGGGCTCCGCCTTGCCGTTCTCCGTGATGTACTTTTCGGCGGTGTCGATGATCCAGAGGGAGTTGGCTTCGGCTTCTTCGCTGGTGGTGCCCCAGGCCGTGATGCCGTGGCCGCCCAGGATGGTGCCGATGGCCTGCGGGTTGGCTTCCTTGATCGCGGCGATGTCCAGGCCCAGCTGGAACCCGGGGCGGCGCCAGGGAACCCAGACCACTTTGTCGCCGAAGATCTTGTTGGTCAGGGCCTCGCCGTCCACGGCCGTGGCGATCGCGATGCCCGAGTCCGGGTGCAGGTGGTCCACGTGGGCTGCGTCCACGAGGCCATGCATGGCGGTATCGATCGAGGGCGCTGCGCCGCCCTTGCCGTGCAGGCAGTAATCGAACGCGGCCACCATCTCGTCTTCACGCTCGACGCCGGGGTAAACGGACTTCAGTGCCTGGAGCCGGTCCAGCCGGAGTACTGCCAGGTTCTCGGACTTCAGGGTGCCCAGGTCGCCTCCGGAGCCCTTGACCCAGAGCAGTTCGACGTCCTGGCCCGTAACCGGGTCCTTCTCGAAACCCTTGGCCGAGGTGTTGCCGCCGGCGAAGTTGGTGTTCCGCTTGTCCGCGCCGAGGCGGTTGGAGCGTGTGATCAGGTCTTCAACAGTTTTGTTGCTCATAGGAATTATGCGCCCCATCCGGCTTGCTGGCCGCCTGCGCGGTCCTCGTTAATCTTCTTCTGGTAGCCGCTGGCCTTATAGGCAGCGATCGGGTCGGCGGGCAGGCCGCGGGATTCACGCCACTGCGCCAAGGCCGGGCGGACATCGGTGTAGAAGGCATCGTTGAAGACACCGTTCGCTGCCAGGACATCCCCGGCACGCTGGGCCTCGTTCAGCGCTGCGGTGTCCACGAGCAAGGCACGGGCGGTCATTTCCTGGACGTTCAACACCGAACGGATCTGGCCCGGGATCTTCTCTTCCAGGTTGTGGCACTGGTCCAGCATCAGCGCGACGCCGGAGTCCTTGCCGAACCCGCCGCCGCGGATGACCTCGTGCATGATGCGGAACAGCTGGAACGGATCCGCCGCGCCCACAATGAGGTCGTCGTCGGCGTAGAAGCGGGAGTTGAAGTCGAAGGAACCGAGCTTGCCCAGGCGCAGGAGCTGCATCACGATGAACTCGATGTTGGTGCCGGGTGCGTGGTGGCCGGTGTCCAGGCACACGAACGCCTTCTCACCGAGGGCCAGGGTCTGCGCGTAGGAGGTACCCCAGTCCGGGACATCGGTGTGGTAGAAAGCCGGCTCAAAGAACTTGTACTCCAGCACCAGGCGCTGTTCGTCACCCAGGGCCGCGTAGATTTCCTGCAGCGACTCGGCGAGGCGGTCCTGTCGTCCGCGCATGTCGTCCTGGCCGGGGTAGTTGGTGCCATCGGCCAGCCAGATCTTCAGGTCTTTTGACCCGGTGGCGTGCATGATCTGGATGCACTCCAAATGGTGATCGATGGCCCGGCGGCGCACGGATTCGTTGGACGACGTCAGGGAGCCGAACTTGTACTCATCATCCTGGAACGTGTTGGAATTGATGGTGCCCAGACCAACACCCAGGCTCTCGGCGTACTCGCGGAGTTCGGAGTAGTCATCCACTTTGTCCCACGGAATGTGCAGCGCAACAGTTGGTGCCAGGCCTGTGAGTTCGTGGACCTTGGCCGCATCTGCCAGCTTCTCCTGGACCGTGCGCGGTGTACCGGGAGTACCGAAGACCTTGAACCGGGTCCCCGAATTTCCGTAGGCCCAGGACGGCACTTCAATGGCCAGTTCCCCGAGACGGCCCAGGGCCGATTCTGTGGTGTTCATGCTTGATCCTTTTGGTGTTCGCGGGCGGTTGAGTCTTTGTTTATCTGTGCTGCGTCGGAGTGCTCCGTGACGGCGCCGGCAGCGGCCAGCTGATCCTCAAGGTTGAAAACTTCCTCGATGATTTCGAACCCTTCGTCCGGAGGCGCGTCGCTGTTGGCGAAGAGGGCAGCCATCTCGGCCTGCCAGCGCGCATTGACCTCCGTGAGGGCCATGCGGGCCTGCGCGTCTGCATAGTCCTCGCACTCCAGATAGCCGATGAGTTGACCATCAGTGGCAAGGAAGAGGGAATAGTTGTGCCATCCCGCATCTTTCAGGGCGCGGAGCATTTCCGGCCATACCGCTGCGTGGCGGCGCTTGTACTCGTCCATCAATTGAGGCTGGACCGAGGAGCGGAAACATACCCTCATGCGTGTTCTCCGGGTTACTCGTCTTTGAATCGTTTCATTTGTTACGATTCAAATTACCCTCGGACGGTGGGGGTGTCAAGGCGTTGCCTGCATTCGAGAACGTGAACAAGGGAGATCGGAAAGCATGTCCCAAACAGCGAGCATCAAAGACGTTGCTACCCATGCCAAGGTTGCCGTGGGTACGGTCTCCAATGTGCTGAATTACCCGGACAGGGTGTCACAGCGGACCAAAGAGCGCGTCCTCAAGTCCATCGCTGAACTCGGCTTTGTCCGCAACGATGCCGCGCGGCAACTCCGCGCCGGCCAGAGCCGCTCCATCGGCCTGATCGTGCTGGACGTCGGCAACCCCTTCTTCTCTTCGGTGGCGCGGGCCGCGGAGGATGCAGCCACGGCGCTGGGGAGCGTTGTCCTGGTGGGGGACAGCGGCCAGGACGCCTCCCGGGAAGCGCACTACATGGACCTGTTCCAGGAGCAGCGCGTCCAGGGCCTGCTCATCTCGCCTGTCGGAGACGTTGCCGCAAGGATCGATAGGCTCCGTGAGCGGGGGGTTCCCACAGTGCTGGTGGATGAACTTGCCGATGAAGAACGCTGCAGTTCCGTGTCCGTCGATGACGACGCCGGCGGGTACTTGGCTGCCCGGCACCTGTTGGACCTTGGCCGCCGTCGACTTGCCTTTGTAGGCACCCCGACCATCCGCCAGGTGGCCCACCGACTCAAGGGCGCGCAGCGAGCCGTCGCCGAGGTGGAAGGTGCCTCCATCGAGGTCCTTGATTCTGCCGGGCAAACCGTCCTGGCGGGCCGCCATGTGGGCAACAGCCTGGTGGACCGCGAGCCCGGCGAGCGGCCCGAAGCCGTATTCTGCTCCAACGACCTGCTGGCGCTCGGTGTGATGCAGTCCCTCACCATGCTGCGGACCGTCAAGATTCCCGAGGACATTGCCTTGATCGGCTACGACGACATCGACTTCGCGATTTCCGCCGTCGTGCCGTTGTCCTCCATCCGCCAGCCAACGGAGGCTTTGGGTCGTACCGCCATAGAGCTCCTTGCCGAGGAGCAGGACAGCGGCGGGACCAAGCACCGGGCCGTCGTCTTCACGCCCGAGCTCGTGGTGCGCCAAAGCACCGCCGGCGCACCCAAGTAGGTCGCAAAAGTGCGCGTTATGAGCCTTCAAAACGCGCACAAATGCGACCCAGTTGGGTGCGCGGGACGTTAGAGGGCGTAGATGCTCCAGGACGCCTCATGCGTGGCGCCGGGTTCCAGCCGAATCAGGTCCGTGCCGCTGTTGAAGGCGTCCGGCGGACACGTCATCGGTTCCACGGCCAACCCCAGGCGGTTGGGCAGTGGTGCCGGCTTGTCTGCCGTATGGAGCTGCAGCCACGTGCAGCTTTCGTCCCAGGACATCCCGACGCCGGTGCCCCCTGGGTCCCGTAGCGACAGCCGCGCCAGCCCGCCGTCGAACGTCACGTCCGTGAAGGCGTGGTCGATTTCGGTGCTGCCGATGGCGCGCGCAGTGCGGAAGTCGAAAGCGTGGCCTTCAACCGGCGCCAGCGAGAGAGGCAGCAGCCGGTCCGGAGTGACCTCGAGGAAAGTTTCCGCGGGTACCTCGAGGACCCACTCATCCAACGGCGACGATCCGGCCACCAGGTAAGGGTGGGGGCAGACGCCGTAGGGTGCCACTGTGTCCGCCGCGTTGCGGGCAGCGACGGTTGTGTGGAGACCGGCATCGTCCAGCACGTACCGGGCCTCAAGCTCCAGCACGAACGGGTACCCGGCAGTCGCCCCCACGGTGCACGTCAAGGTGACTGAACCGGCGTCGTGCTCTTTGGGAGTCCAGTCGAGTGGGAACGCCAGCCCGTGCAGGGATGTTCCGCGCTCGGGTTCATTGACCGGCAGCTGGTGCGTAACACCGTCGAACGTATATTTCCCGTCGGCAATCCGGTTAGGCCACGGAGCTGCGATGATGCCACGGTAGTCAGGAATCGGGCCGCCCCCGGGAAACGGAACCACGAGGTCCCGGCCATCAAACCGGAGGACGCGCAGCGCTGCGGCGCGGGCGGTGACAACAGCCGTGTAGCCGCCCGCACGCAGCGTGAACTCAGCGCTCACAGGCCGCCGGCCAGTTTGTAGTAGGCGGCGTTCCAGGCGAGTTCCTTCTTGAACTGTTTGATGGTGGTGTCCTCATCGATGGTCAGGAGTTCGGTCTGTGCGATTTCGGCGAAGTCCTCGAACACCTCCAGGCCCACTTGCGTGGACAATACCGTGTGGTGCGCGGCACCGGCGGTGAGCCACGCGGCGGCCGACGTGGCGAAGTCGGGCTTGGGTTCCCACAGGGCGCGGGCCACGGGCAGGTTGGGGAGCGGCTGGTCGAGGTCGACGACGTCAACGGCGTTCGCGACCAAACGGAACCGATCGCGCATGTCGGACAGCGCGACGACGACGCCGGGGCCGGCGTCCGTGTCGAAGACCATGCGGACGGGGTCTTCCTTGCCGCCGATGCCCAGCGGGTGGATCTCAACGCGGGGCTTCTTCGCGGTCAGGGACGGGCAGACCTCGAGCATGTGCGCGCCGAGGATCTTCTCCGAGCCCGGTTCCAGATGGTAGGTGTAGTCCTCCATGAGCGAGGCGCCGCCGGGCAGGCCCGCGCCCATGACCTTGGCGGCGCGGACGAGGATGGCGGTTTTCCAGTCGCCCTCGGCGCCGAAGCCGTAACCGTCGGCCATGAGGCGCTGGACGGCCATGCCGGGAAGCTGCCGGAGCTCACCCAGGTCCTCAAAGGAGGTGGTGAAGGCCGCGGAACCGTTGGCTTCCAGGAAGCTGCGCAGGCCCAGCTCGATGCGGGCGCTGTAACGCAGTGAGTCGTGGCGGGCACCGCCGGCTTTCAGCTCGTCAGCCACTTCGTAAAGGCGCTCGTACTCGGCAACCAGGGCGTCGACGTCGGACTCTTCCGCGGTGTGGACGGCGTCGGCGAGCTCGTTGACTGACCAGGTGTTGACCGAGACGCCGAAGCGCAGCTCGGCCTCGGTCTTGTCGCCCTCGGTGACGGCGACGTTGCGCATGTTGTCGCCAAAGCGGGTCAGCTTCAGGTTCCGGACGGCGGCCCAGCCGGCCGAGGCGCGCTGCCAGGCGCCCACCTGGCGGGCGACCTCGGGATTGCTGACATGCCCGACGACGGTCCTCCGCGGCACGCCGAGGCGCGACTGGATGTACCCGAACTCACGGTCGCCGTGGGCTGCCTGGTTGAGGTTCATGAAATCGAAATCGATGTCCGCCCAGGGCAGGTCCCGGTTGGCCTGGGTGTGCAGGTGCAGGAGCGGCTTGCGGAGTGCATCCAGGCCCTGGATCCACATCTTGGCCGGCGAGAAGGTGTGCATCCATGCGGTGACGCCGATGACCGAGTCGTCGGAGTTGGCCTCGAGTGCGGTGCGGCGGATCGCGTCAGAGTCCGTGAGGACAGGCTTCCATACGAGCTTGACCGGGACGTCGCCGGCGGCGTTGAGGGCGTTCGCGATCTCCTGCGACTGGGCTGCCACCTGCTTGAGGACGTCTTCGCCGTAGAGATGCTGGCTGCCGGTGAGGAACCAGACCTCGTAGTGGTCAAGCGACGTGGTGTTGGGGGACGTGGTGGCGGTGGCCATGGTGTGCTCCTGGAAGTTCGGTGTGGTGGTGCGGGTGCTGCAGCGGCGTCGCTTCAGCGGCCGTAAACGTTTTGGTAGCGGTCATAAAGGGAATCGATCTTGGCTTGGTCTATGGGCAGGGGGTCGCCGAGTTGCCGGGAAACGTGGACCGTTTTGGCCACTTCCTCGCACATCACGGCAGCTTTCACCGCGGACCGGGCGTCCTTGCCGATGGTGAACGGGCCGTGGTTTTGCATGAGCACTGCGGGGGAGTGGGAGTTCTTGAGGGTCTCCACGATGCCCTGGCCGATCGAGTCATCTCCGATCAGCGCGAAGGGCCCGACGGGGATGGGTCCGCCGAACTCGTCGCCCATCATGGTCAGTACGCAGGGGATTTCTTCGCCCCGGGCTGCCCAGGCAGTGGCATACGTGGAGTGCGTGTGGACCACCCCGCCGACCTCGGGCATATGCCGGTAAACGTAAGCATGCGCCGCGGTGTCCGAGGACGGCGAAAGATCGGGATTGCCCCAGTCCACAGTGCCGCCGCTGCCGGTGTTCATGCCCCGCACGGGCGTTCCGTACAGGTCGGTGACCACCATCTGCTCCGGGGTGAGTTGGTCGTAGGAGACGCCGGACGGCTTGATGACCATGAGGTCGTGGCCCGGGACGCGGCCCGAGACGTTGCCGGCCGTCCAAACCACCAGCTTGTAGCGCGTCAGTTCGGCGTGCAGTTCGCACACTTCGCGTCGGATCCGGGCGATGGTTTCGAGGAGGGTGCTCATGCGTTGACTCCTTCGGTGCGCTCAGCTTCCGTCCGCTCAGCGGCGTCGGTTCCGCCGTCGAAATCGGCGCCTGGGGTGGTGCCTCGTGCCTCACGCTGGATGGCTTTGAGGCGGTGCATGACCTCGTTGGCGCCGCGGCCGAAGTAGTCGTGGAGGGTGCGGTATTCCAGGAAGAGAACCTCATAGGCAGCGACGTTTTCCGGAATGGGGGTGTAGACGGCGCCCGGCGAGGCGGACATGGCCGCGGCGGCCTCACGGATATCGGCGTACTTGCCGGCAGCTACTGCGGCGTGGATGGCGGAGCCCAAGGCGGGACCCTGTTCGGAACCGATTGTCGAGAGCTGCAGGCCCGTGATGTCGGCGTAGACCTGCATGAGGAACTTGTTCTTGAGGAGGCCTCCCGCCACGATGAATTCCTTCACGGGCACACCGGAGTCCCGGAACGCGTCCACGATGGTGCGCGTGCCAAAGGCTGTTGCTTCGAGTAGTGCGCGGTAGGTGTCCTCGGGCTTGGTAGCCAGGGTCTGCCCGACCACCACGCCGGACAGTTCGTGGTCCACCAGCACCGAGCGGTTGCCGGAGTGCCAGTCCAAGGCGATCAGGCCATGCTCGCCGATGGCCTGCTGCTCAGCGAGTTCGGTCAGGTATTCGTGAATGCCCAGGCCCTTTTCCGCTGCTGCCTGGTGGTACTCCGGAGGGACGCCGTTCTTGGTAAACCAGCCGAAGATGTCGCCGACCCCGGACTGTCCTGCTTCGTAGCCCCACAGTCCGTCCACGATGCCGCCATCCACCACGCCGCACATGCCGGGCACTTCGCGGAGCACGTCGCCGTTCATCACGTGGCACGTTGAGGTCCCCATGATGGCGACGAGTTGTCCGGGCTCCACGGCGTTTGCGGCAGGCGCGCTGACGTGGGCGTCCACGTTGCCCACGGCCACGGCGATTCCTGCGGGCAGCCCCGTCCATTCTGCGGCTTCTTCCGTCAGATAACCCGCGGCGTCGCCGAGCCGGCCGATGGCGTGTTCCAACTTCTCGGACACGAAGCCTTTGAAGTCGGGGTTCAGCGCGGCGAGGAAGTCCTCCGAGGGGTACTTGCCGTCCTGGTAGATGCCTTTGTAGCCGGCGGTGCAGGCGTTGCGGACATAGTTTCCGCAGAGCTGCCAGACGATCCAGTCAGCCGCCTCGACCCAGTGGTCCATGGCGGCGTAGACTTCCGGATCTTCCTCGAGCAGTTGCAGGCCCTTGGCGAATTCCCATTCGGAGGAGATCAGTCCGCCGTAGCGCGGGAGCCATGCCTCGCCGCGTTCTTCTGCGAGTTTGTTGATCCTGTCCGCTTGCGGCTGAGCCGCGTGGTGGCGCCAGAGCTTCACGTACGCGTGGGGCCGGTCAGCAAAGCGTTCCACCTCGTTCAGCGGCGTGCCGTCCGCCGTCGTCGGAACCATGGTGCAAGCGGTGAAGTCGGTGGCGATGCCCACCACGTGCGCCGGATCGATTCCGGCGTCCACGACGGCGGCCGGTACCGCATTGCGGAGAACGTCGCGGTAGTCGTTGGGAACCTGGAGGGCCCAGTCGGCCGGCAGCCGCTGGCCCGTTGCGGGGAGGCGGTCCGACACGACGGCGTGTGGATATTCGAACACTCCGCTACCGAGTTCGGCGCCGTCCGAGACTCGCACGACGACGGCGCGCCCGGACAGTGTTCCGTAGTCCACGCCAATGACGAATTGCTCGTCCAGCGGGAAGTTTTCAGTGGTATTCATGAGCTGCTCTCCATCCGGCTGGCCAAGGCCTCATTGCCGGGGGTTGGGCGGAAAAGTGAAGAAGGTCTGATGCAATTGTTAGCGCTCACAACATAGTTGTCAAGAGCGTTGGGCCCGTGCGTGAACAATGATGGCAGCTCCCGGTTCCTGCTGCGACGCAGCCGGGGCTAGGAGCGGGCGGGGGCCGTGGTGGACCTGACAACCAGGCGCGGGACGACGGTTGCGGGCGTGCCAATGACGCCGCTTTCCAACCGGTCCAGGAGCAGCGCAATACAGCGTTGGCCCAGCGCCTCAAAGTCCTGGGCAACTGTGGTCAGCGGCGGTATGAAGTAGGCAGCTTCGGGCTGGTCATCGAAGCCTACGATGCTGATGTCGCCAGGAACCTCCACCCCGGCCTCGCTGAACGCCCGCAAGACGCCCAATGCCATCTGGTCGTTGGCAACGAACAGCGCTGTCATGGCTCGTTCTTGGGCGATCTTGAGGCCTTCGCGGTAGCCGCATTCGGCACTCCAGTCGCCTTCGATTAACTCCGCCGGTTCAACGCCGGCTTCCGCGAGGGCAGCATGCCACCCTTCAATGCGGGCGGCAGCGTCGATCCAGTCAGCAGGGCCGGACAAATGGCCGATCCGCCGGTGTCCAAGCTCCAGGAGATGGTGAACGGCCAGGCGTGCTCCTTCGCGCTGGTCCACGGTTGCACCGGTTAGCTCTTCGTCACCCACGGAGCCAACGGCCACCATGGGAACCTGGGTAGTCACCTCTTTGAGAACGTCAAAGGTCCCGGGGTGCGGCACCGTGACGACGATGCCGTCCACTGACTGGTCCATGAAGTGCGCTATGGCGTCCTTGATGGTTTCCGGTGTGACTTCGCGGAGGCCTGCAACGCTGACGAAGTAGCCGGCATCCCTTGCGGCCTGTTGAACTCCAAGGAGCGTGTGCGAGGGCCCGTATTGAGCCATTTCACTGCCCAGTACCCCGATGGTTTGGGAACGTCGCGTCACCAGGCTGCGTGCCGCCGTGTTACGGCGGTAACCGAGCTCAGTGATGGCTTGCTCCACGCGCTCGCGGGTCTTTGAACTCACGTTGGGGTGGTTGTTCAGGACGCGCGACACTGTCTGATGGGAAACGCCGGCCACCCGGGCAACGTCCTCCATGACGGGAGGGCGACCTTGTGCGGATTGTTCAGTGCTCACCCTGTCACGATAGAGCAACTGCGGCGATGATCAGCCCATGGCGGCCTTTGCGGCGTAATCGCGGTACCTGCGTAGGAAGGCCGGCGTAGTGGCATCCTTGCGCTCCCCCAGGTGGATGCCTTCCAAGGGCCAGTCGGGCATCTGGCCGGCAAGCACTCCGGCTGCCTGCCGGGCGGCTCCGTCCGCTACGTACTCCCCGGGAGCCGGAACGAAGACCGGTAATCCAAAGACCGCCCCGGCAAGGTGTTGAACAGCTTCCGATTGGGCTCCGCCGCCCACCAGGATGATGCGCCGTGCAGCAACGCCCTGCGCTTGGAGCGCGGCAAGGCCGTCGGCCAGCGAACACAAGACACCCTCGACGGCGGCCCTCGCCAGGTTGGCGGGCGTGTAGTTGGAGACTGTCAGCCCGTGGAGGGACCCGGTCGCGTCCGGAAGGTTGGGTGTCCGTTCACCCGCAAAATAAGGAATGAGCGTGAGCCCGACGGAGCCTTCCGGGGCGGACAGCGCCAGTTCGCCGAATTGCTGCAGGCTTACACCCAGCAGCCCGGCAGTGGCATCGAAGATCCTGGTGGCATTGAGCGTGCAGGCCAGGGGAAGGTAGTTCCCGGTAGCATCAGCGAAGCCCGCCACGAGCCCGCTGGCGTCCTGCGCCGGGTCGTCCGAGACGGCGAACACGGTCCCGGACGTCCCGATGGAAATAACCACATCCCCGACGGCGGCGCTGACGCCAAGGCCTGCTGCGGCGTTGTCGCCGGCGCCCGGCCCGATCAGCGCACCCGCTGGTGTTTTGCCCGCTACGTCCAAAGGGCCCACGACGCCCGGCAGTACAGGCACATGACCAAGCGTGCTTTTCAGTACCTCCTCGAGGTACTCGCCGGTCCTCGGAGAAAAATACCCCGTGCCCGATGCATCGGAGCGGTCGGTGCGGAGCGCCTCCAGGGAGGAAGGGCCAGTACCCGCTCCGTGGCCCGCCAACCGCCAGGACAGCCAGTCATGGGGGAGGCACACTGCGGCCGTGCGCCGGGCATTTTCCGGCTCGTTCCGCGCCAACCAGCGAAGCTTGGTCGCCGTCAGAGACGCAACAGGCACCGTTCCGGTGGTTGACGCCCAGTGGGCAGCGCCCACGGAAGCATCGCCAGCACCGGCCTCCGCAACCAAGGCATCAGCGTCAGCGGCCGACCGGGTGTCGTTCCACAACAGGGCGGGCCGCACGACGTCTCCTGAGGAGTCAAGGCACACCATCCCGTGCTGCTGGCCACCCACGGAAACGGCCTCGACGTCGTCCAGCCCGCCCGCCTGCGCCAGGGCCTCCTGGAGAGCCGCCCACCAATGATCGGGATGCACTTCGGTGCCTTCAGGGTGGGAAGCCCGCCCTTGGCGCACCAAGGCTCCCGTGGCGGAGTCCCGAATAACGACCTTGCAGGATTGGGTGGAGCTATCGATCCCGGCTACCAGGGGCATGGGTTGTTCTTTCTGTAAGCAGTCGCCGGATCCGGTGTAAGGCCGGACCCGGCGACGGATTGCTGCGGGTTGTATTTAGCGGGCGCCGAGGAGGTGCTCGATGGCCAGTTGGTTCAGGCGTACGAAGGCGAAGGAGCGCTCCGCCGCCTGGTTTGCATCAAAGGACTCGAATGCCGCAGCATCAGCCAGCAGGTCTGCGGTGGTTTCGCCCGTGGAGAGTGTCGGCTCGCCGAGTTCGAAGACGCCGGACGTGGCCAGGGCTTCCTGTACTTCGGGGTCGGCGCGGAAAGCCAGGGCCCGTTCCTTGAGCAGAAGGTACATGGCCATGTTGGCCTTGGCCGATTCCCAGACGCCGTCGTAGCCGTCGGTGCGGGAGGGCTTGTAGTCAAAGTGGCGCGGGCCGTCGTACTTCGGTCCGCCGTTGGGGAAGCCGTTCTCAAGCAGGTCCACGGTGAAGAAGGCGCTGGTGAGGTCGCCGTGTCCGAAGACGAGGTCTTGGTCGTACTTGATGCCGCGCTGGCCGTTGAGGTCGATGTGGAACAGCTTGCCTGCCCACAATGCCTGGGCGATGCCGTGGGTGAAGTTCAATCCGGCCATCTGCTCGTGGCCGGTCTCCGGATTGAGGCCCACGATGTCCCCGTGCTCAAGTTGGGCGATGAAAGCGAGGCCGTGGCCAACTGTGGGGAGGAAGATATCGCCGCGGGGTTCGTTGGGCTTCGGCTCGAGGGCGATGCGCAGGCCGTAACCCTTTTCCTTGATGTAGCCGGCTGCCGTGTCCACGCCCTCCTTCATGCGGTCCAAAGCTGCGGAGAGGTCCTTGGAGCCGTCGTACTCGCTGCCTTCACGGCCTCCCCACATGACGAATGTTTCCGCGCCCAGTTCGGCAGCGAGGTCGATGTTCCGCAGGACCTTGCTGAGGGCGAAGCGGCGAATGGAGCGATCGTTGGACGTGAAGCCCCCGTCCTTAAAGACGGGGTGGCTGAACAAATTGGTGGTGACCATGGGCACCTTCAGCCCGGTCTCGGCCAAGGCGGCTTTGAAGTTCTTGAGGATGAGGTCACGCTCGGAGGCGCTCGCATCAAAAGGAACCAAATCATTGTCGTGGAACGTCATGCCGTAGGCGCCGAGCTCACTCAGTTTATGGACGGCTTCCACCGGATCGAGTGCGGCCCGGGTGGCGATGCCGAACGGGTCGGCGCCGGTCCAGCCGACTGTCCAGAGGCCGAACGTGAAACGGTCCTGCGGGGTGGGCTGAGGGGTCATGCTTGCTCCTTTGCAAAGCGCTCAAGAAAAGCGCATCAATTAGTTTTCAATCTGAACTATATGGGGGATGATGGATCATGGTCAATGGAAAGCAGCAAGAAATCTTCAAGGCTGTCAGGAGGGCCGTCAGTGATTGAGCAAGCCGCGCCGGGCCGCGTAGGTGATGTCCGCCGTCGAAATCTTTCGCTCGTGCTGGACTCGATCGCCCGGACCGGACACGCCAAGCCCAGCCGCGCCCAACTGGCTGCGGGAACGGGACTCACCAAGGCGGCTGTCTCCAGCCTGGTGGCCGACCTCGTGGAGTCCGGACTCGTCGCCGAGGTAGGCCTCTACCGGGATGGCGAGCGGGGAAGGCCTGGCCAGGGGTTGGAACTTAGCTCCCGGCGCGGTGTGGTGGGCATGGAGATCAACGTCGACTACCTTGCCGTGGGCCTGGTGGATCTCGGGGGAAACCTGCGCTTCAGTTCCACGGTGGAGTCCCGCAACAGGGGCATGAAGCCCGATGCCGTGATGAAGCAGCTTGCCGGCTTGGCGGATGAGGCGAAAGCTGCGGCTGCGGCAGAGGATATCGCCATCCTTGGTGGCGGACTTGCGGTCCCGGGGTTGGTGGACGAGAAGCGCAACGTGGTGTTGTCCGCCCCCAACCTCCATTGGGAGCATGAGCAGTTGGAACCAGGCGCTTTGCTCGAAGGGGCTCCCCTCGGCGTCACGCTTTCCAACGAGGCCAACAGCGCCGCCCTCGGTGAGCTTTGGTACGGCGGCGGGCCGCCCGACTTTCTGTACGTTTCAGGCGAGGTGGGCGTGGGTGGCGGCGTCATCATCGGCTCGGAGCTGTTCAGGGGGCCGGGGGGTTCTGCCGGCGAGTTGGGCCACATCGTGGTGCATCCGGAGGGGCCTGCTTGTTCCTGCGGCGGCGCCGGCTGCCTGGAGACCTTCGCCGGCCAGGAAGCCATCTTCGAGGCCGCCGGTATTCCTGGGGGCTCATTGGGTCGCCGGACTGAGTTGCTGCTCGCCGCCTTGGCCGCCGGAGAGTCGCGCGCCGCACACGCAGTGCACGACGCCGGCCGGTACCTTGGCATTGCGCTCGCATCTTCCGCCCGGCTGATGGACATCGAGGCCGTTGTCCTTGGGGGGCACTTTGCCGTGCTCGGCGAGTGGCTTCGGCCTGCCCTCCTGGCCAGCCTGGAGCGGTACGCGCCCGGACTGCTGGAGCCGGAAAGCCTGACTGTCTCAGGGCTGGAGCACTCCGGGACGCTCCTGGGTGCGGCCGGGCAGGTGATCCGTTCGGTTATCGAATCACCCTTCGAATTCCTGCCGGCAAGCAAGCTGGCCTAGGCTGGTTGCTTCGTCCGCTGCAAGATTCTCAGGTGTTGGTGCTTCCGATTGAATCATCAGCATGCTTACTATAATTGAGTCAGTTTGTTCGCGCATGCTCAACCCACGAACAGGTGTCTCATGACTACACAAGACTCACCCCATACCAGTACAACCAAGGCGGACACGGCGCCGGGCCCGGAAGACTCACGCAAGCCGGACAGCCCCAATGACCTCGTCAAACCAACGTGGATGTACATCGCAAAGAGAACGCTGAGGGAGTTCAACAAGGACCAGTGTCCTGATGCCGCCGCAGGCCTTACTTACTACGCGGTCCTCTCCCTTTTCCCGGCGCTCCTGGCGTTGGTCTCATTGCTGGGGATCTTCGGGGACGCGGGGAAGACCACATCGGCGCTGCTGGATATGGTCCAGCAGTTCGCTCCGGGTCCAGGCGTTGATGCCATGCGGCAGCCCATCGAGGAACTGACGCGTTCCAACGCTGCCGGCTTCGCGCTGGTCTTCGGTATTTTGGTGGCTCTGTGGTCCGCCTCCGGCTACACCACCGCTTTCAGCCGGGCCATGAACCGCGTCTACGAAGTGGACGAGGGGCGTGGATTCGTCAAGTTGCGTGGGACGATGCTCGCCGTGACGGTTGTCGCAGTTATTGGCGCAGGACTCGTAGCGGCGATGCTTGTGCTGAGCGGACCGGTGGCAGAAGCTGCCGGCAGTGCCATAGGAATGTCGGAAACGTTCCTGACGGTGTGGAACATCGCCAAATGGCCGGTCCTGATTCTCCTTACGGTTGTTGTCATTGCCGTTCTGTACTACTTCACCCCCAACGTCAAGCAACCCAAGTTCCGCTGGATGAGCATGGGCTCCTTCATTGCCCTGGTCATCTTCGCTTTGGCCTCGTTGGGCTTCGGCTTCTACGTTGCGAACTTCAGCAACTACAACAAGACCTATGGTGCCTTGGCCGGTGTCATCATCATGCTGCTGTGGCTGTGGATCCTGAACATGTCACTCCTCTTCGGGGCCGAATTCGACGCCGAGATGGAACGCGGCCGCCAGTTGCAGGGTGGGATCGAGGCCGAGGAGAGCATTCAGCTTCCGCCGCGCGACACCAAGCGCAGCGACAAGCAACAGAAGCAGGAAGACGAAGTCATCCGCCGCGGGCAGGAACTCCGTGAGAACCATGGCGACCAAGAAGATGAACGCAAAGTATAAGAAGCTCAAGGCCCTCAAGGACGGCGACGCCGTGGAGATCAACGGGAGCGTTTTTCACGTTGGCGCCGTCCGGACGATGGAAAAGGCCCGCGGTTTCCAACTGGAGTTGCAAGCGCCCGACGGCGGCTTGGTCACCCTTATCGGGGTACCGGGCGCCAGGCTGCGGCTCGCCACGACGGACGACTGACGGGTCACGGACTTGCCGGGAACTCCTGGCCTGCGTCGTGCCACCAGCCTTCCCACGCGCTGGAGGACAGCCTCTCGGAGGGAAACCCGGGCACAGCAGGCTCCGCCACAGAGGAGTCCCCTGTGTCCGGTCCGCTGTGGCCGGAGCTGGCATCAAGGAAAAAATTCAGGGTCTTCAAAAGCACCATTGTGGTGTCCTTTCACTGGTTTCCGGGACCTCTTTGTCCGGTGGAGTAGTCCGATGGATCCAGCGTAGGAGGGCAATGTTTCCTCGCATCGACGCTATGTTTCGGCTGTGTACCACTTCCCTCACATCCCCAAGCAGGACTTCCGTCCGGACAAAGCAAGCACGCACAAAAAGCGGGCCCCTGCCGTGACCTTGGCAGGGACCCGCTTGCTTTGGGAGCGATCCTCCCGCGGAGCTTAGGGCATCCGCGGGAGGACCACGTTATTAGGCGTACGGGAGAACGAGCTCCGCGTAGCGCTGTTTCATGGTTTCCAGGACAGAGTCACCATCGGCGTCCCAGATCTCCTGGTTGAAGATCTCCACCTCAATGTCGCCCGTATATCCGGCTTCCCTGACCCAGGTGCCGATGGTCGCGAAGTCGATGACGCCGTCGCCCATCATCCCGCGGGACAACAGCGCGTCCGCCGCGATCGGCAGGTTGAAGTCGCACACCTGGTAGGAGGCGAGTCGGTTCTCCCGGCCGGCACGTTCGATTTGCGCCTTCAGTTCCGGGTCCCACCAGACGTGGAAGGTGTCGACGGCGACGCCGACCGCCTTGGCGTCGTACGGTGCGGCGAGATCCAGCGCCTGTCCAAGGGTGGAGATAAGGGCGCGGTCGGCGGCGTACATCGGGTGCAGGGGTTCCAACACCAGTCGAATGCCGTTCTCCGAAGCAAAAGGAACCAGCTCTTCAAGGCGGTCAGCCACGCGCCGGCGGGCTGCGACAACGTCCTTCTCGCCGGGAGCGAGCCCGCCGACCACGAGGAACAGCTCCTGGGTGTCCAAAGCAACGGCTTCCCGGACGGCGTCGAAGTTGTCGGCCAGGGCGGCGGCCTGTCCTTCAGCGTCGGCTGCGGTGAGGAAACCACCGCGGCACAGGGACGAGACCCGGAGCCCGGCGTCCTTGATGAGCTTGGCTGCCTTGTCCAGGCCTGCTTCGGCTACGCGGTCACGCCAAGGACCGATGGCAGGAATACCTGCGCGGGCGCAGCCGTCCACGGCTTCGGCCAAGGTCCATTTCTTGGTGGTGGCGCTGTTCAGCGACAGGCGTGAGAAATCCGTGCTCATGCTCCCACGCCGTTGATGCGCAGGTAGTCGGACATCCGGAAGGCCGCCAGCGACGGGTCCTTCAGCAGACCGGCCTGATCCGCCAGTTCAAAGGTCTTTGCCAAGTGCAGCACCGAGCGGCCGGAGTGCAGGCCTCCCACCATCTGGAAACCGGGCTGTTTGCCGTTGAGCCAGGACATGAAGGCGATACCGGTCTTGTAGTAGAACGTGGGCGCGCTGAAGATGTGCTTTCCAAGCTCACGCGTGGAGTCCAGGATGGCGCGGGCTTCCGCAGCGTTGCCGGCGTCGTACTGCTGCAAGGCGACCGAGGCGGCAGGGTAGATGGCCGCGAAGATGCCAAGCAGCGCGTCCGAGTGGTTCGTCCCGTCCCCATCGATCAGTTCCGGGTAATTGAAGTCGTCGCCGGTGTACAGGCGCACGCCGGAAGGCAACGCGGCGCGCAAGGCAACCTCGTGGGAAGAGTCGAGCAGCGAAACCTTGACGCCGTCCACCTTGTCTGAGTGCTCGCGGATCAGGCTGAGGAACGTTTCCGTGGCAACGGCGACGTCATCGGAGCCCCAGTATCCGGCCAACGCGGGATCGAACATGGTGCCCAGCCAGTGCAGGATCACGGGCTGGTCGACTTCCTGCAGGAGCGTCGAGTAGACATGCAGGTAGTCGTCGGCTCCGGAAGCGACCTTGGCCAAGGCCCGGGAGGCCATGAGGATGACCTTTGGCCCGGCCTCGCTGACGACGGCGATCTGCTCGCGGTAGGCGTCAATGACGGCTTGGATGCCTGCTGCGCCTTCGGGAAGGGCAGTGATGTCCAGTTGGTCAGTGCCGGCGCCGCAGGAGACGAGGTCACGGACGGACTTGCCGGCAATGGCCGCGTTTCCGGAGGTCACCACGGAGGCGGCCTCGGCACCGGTGCGCTTGATGAGTTGCTGGGTAGCAGCCCAGTCCAGGCCCATGCCGCGCTGTGCGGTGTCCATGGCGTCGGCAACGCCCAAACCGTAGGACCAGAGCTCGTGACGGTACGCCAGGGTGGCATCCCAGTCGAGCTGCGCGGGAGCGCCGGGGGTGTTGTCGGCTGCTACCTCGGGAATGACGTGCGCGGCTGCATAGGCGCGGCGAGCCGTCAGGGGAGCGCTCGGCTTGACCCACGCGGTGGCGGGCTGGAGGCGGTACTCACGGGTGCCGCCGTCGTTCGTGGGAAGAATCAAAGACGTCATTAGAGGGTGATCTCCGGAATGTCGATGGTGCGGCGCTCGGCGGAGGACTGCAGGCCAAGCTCGGCCAGCTGCACGCCGCGCGCTGCGGAGAGCAGACCGAAACGGTGCTCGCGGCGGGCAACGACGTCCCGCAGGAATTCTTCCCACTGCAGCTTGAATCCATTGTCCAGTTCAGCGTTTGCGGGCACTTCCTGCCACTGGCTGCGGAAGGACTCAGTGACGGGCAGGTCCGGGTTCCAGACCGGCTTGGGGGTGTGGGCGCGCTGCTGGGCAACGCACTTGTTCAAACCGGCGACGGCGGAACCATGCGTGCCGTCGATCTGGAACTCCACCAGTTCGTCACGGTAGACGCGGACGGCCCAGGACGAGTTGATCTGGCCGATGACGTCATCGCCACCCGGGGTTTCGAGCTCGAAAATGCCGTATGAAGCGTCATCGGCGGTGGCCTTGTATTCCTTTCCGGCCTCGTCCCAACGGGCGGGGATGTGGGTGGCGGTCTTGGCGTTGACGCTCTTGACCTTGCCGATGATGCCTTCAAGGACGTAGTTCCAGTGGCAGAACATGTCCGTGGTCATTCCGCCGCCGTCTTCCTTGCGGTAGTTCCACGAGGGACGCTGCGCTGCCTGGACGTCGCCTTCGAACACCCAGTAGCCGAATTCGCCGCGGATGGAGAGGATGCGGCCGAAGAAGCCCTCGTCCACCAGGCGACGGAGCTTGACCAAGCCCGGGAGGTACAGCTTGTCGTGTACAACGCCTGCCGTGACCCCGGCTTCCTTGCCGATCTTCGCCAGCTCGATCGCTTCTTCGAGGGTTTCAGCCGTGGGCTTTTCGGTGAAGATGTGCTTGCCGGCCCGCATGGCTTTCTTCAGCGTGGCTGCGCGGAGGCTGGTCATCGATGCGTCGAAGACGATATCCACGGTGGGGTCGTTGATGACGGCGTCCAGGTCCGTGCTCCATTCGGAGACTTTGTGGAGCTCGGCGAGTTCGCGGATCTTGGCTTCGTTGCGGCCCACCAGGATCGGCTCAACCTGGACCTTGGTGCCCTCCTCAAGGGTGAAGCCACCGGCGTCGCGGATGGGAAGGATGGACCGCAGCAGGTGCTGGCGGTAGCCCATACGGCCGGTGATGCCGTTCATGGCGATGCGGATCGTCTTTGTTTCGTAGCCCATGTTGTCTCCAGTGCCTCGGGTGCCTGCAGCGGTGTCGCATGCAGTGAAGTTCTCCGGGAAAGCGCATTCCCACTGCTTCGATCATGCACCACGGCGCGCAGGATTGGCAAGCGCTTTCCCAAAAGTTGTTTGAAGCGGCATAATTTTCTTAGCGCCAGTCCCGACGCCTGCAGAAAAGGAGGGCCCCGTGGCCGCCAGCACACTGAGTGAAGTTGCCCGAGTGGCAGGGGTTTCCCTTGCCACAGCGTCACGGGTCCTCAACGGATCGTCCCGCAAGCCTGCCGAGGACATCGCCGAGCGTGTCCGTAAAGCTGCCGACGAGCTCGGGTACGTCCCCAACGCCCAGGCCCAGGCGCTCGCGAAATCGAGCTCCGGCCTCATTGGCCTCATCGTCCACGACATCGCCGACCCCTACTTCTCCGCAATTGCCCGCGGGGTGCAGGACGCCGCCCGCCGGCAGAATCGCATGGTGTTGCTTGCCAGCACGTCCGGCGCTCCCTTGGACGAGAAGGAAGCCGTGGCGGCGTTCGCCGCACGCCGGGCCGATTCCATCGTCATTGCGGGATCACGATCAGTACGGTCCGAGGACCGGCAGGGGAATGGTGAACTCGCAGCTGAACTGGACCGCTACTGCCGCAATGGCGGGCACGTCGGGGTGGTTGGACATCCGATTGAGGGAGCCGCGACCGCTGAGGGTTACCACGTGGTGGAGGTTCCCAATGAGGAACTCGCCGCCACCCTGGCCGCTGAACTAACAGGCGGACACGATGGGGACTTCCTTATCGTTGCCGGACCCGAAGGGCTCCTCACCTCGGACGACCGCGTCCGGGGCTTTCAGCGCGGCCTTGCAGAATCCGGATGTCCGGAGGCGGAAGTCATCCGCACCGGCTTCAACCGGGCAGGTGGATACGACGCCGGACTCGCGCTCGCCCACCGGATCAAGGGCTCCAAAAGGCGGCTGTGCATTTTCGCGGTCAACGACGTCATGGCGATCGGAGTTACCGCCGCACTGCGCTCAGAGGGTGTGTGGATTCCCCGGGACGCCACCATTGCAGGCTTTGACGACATCGAGACCCTCCGCGACTTCCGGCCTGCCCTGTCCACAGTGCGCCTGCCCCTTGAGGACATCGGTCGCCTCGCCGCCGGCGACGAGAACACTGCGCCCGTCAGCGGCGATGTGAAACTCCGCCGCAGCACGGACGTTGCCAGCGAGAACCAGCCCGCTTGACCGCTGGCACCACACCGGAGCTTTCGCGCATGGAACAAGCAACGCACGACGACGGCGGGCCGGCTCCCGCGTCAAGCGCACCGAAACCGGAGGTGCTGTCCGCTCTGACGGTGATTCCCGCCGTCGGGCGTTCCACCGAGCCGGCGCCCGCCATGCTGGTGCTGCCCGGGGGAGCCTACGCGCGCCAAGCCGATCACGAGGCCGAACCCGTGGCTGAGTGGCTCGCGTCCTTGGGAATCCATGCGTTCGTGCTGCGATATCGAGTGGCTCCGCATCGGCATCCGGCGCCACTGGAGGACGGCAAACAGGCGCTTCTATGGATCAGGAACGGCGGCCATGGGCTCGCGGTGGATCCCGCGTGCGTGGGCGTGCTTGGCTTTTCGGCGGGTGGACACCTGGCGGCTTCGCTGTCCGTCGGAGTGCCAACCGGTGATGAAGAATTGGATGTCGCCGATGCTGTGCCCGACCTCAGCGTCCTCTGCTATCCCGTGATCTCGTTCGTGGACTCGGTGCATCAGGGCTCCGTTGATAATTTGGCAGGGCCGGGAGCCGGGGTCGAGTTCCTTGAGGCTTTGTCGGCTGAGCGCAGTGTTGGTCGCCGCACTCCGCCGGCGTTCCTCTGGCATACCGCCGATGACGAGGCTGTTCCTGTCAGCCACAGCCTGGCCTACGCGGGAGCACTTAGCCGGGCGGGGATCCCCGCCGAGCTGCACGTCTTCCCGCAGGGCGTCCACGGCATCGGTTTGGCGGAAGGAACGCCCGGCGCGGAGCAGTGGACGGCCCTGTGTGCCGACTGGCTTTCGCGGATGTGGAGTCTTAGTCCTCGCCGAGGGTGATTCCGTGCAGGAACGCGGCGTCGTTGAGGACGTTTTCAGGTTCGTCGTCTTCCACGAATTCCAACATGACGTCCATGTCTTTGCCGTTCCCGCGCAGGACATCCGACACTGACTGCCACAATTGCTTCCGGGCACGCAACGGGTGCCGCTCGGCTTCAGGTCCCCAGGAAAAACAGTGCACGCCCACCAGGTGCGGGAGGACCTGGTGGAGTGACTCGAGCGCCTGCTGGTCGGAAAGCCCGACGGCGGGTTGCCAGTACGTGCCGACGTTGCCATGATCCACCCGCGACAGGAGTTGAAGCGTCGTTTCCGGGGAGTCCGTCAACGTATTGCCGTGATATTCGAAGGCTATGGCTACGTTTCGTGCGGCTGCCAGATCCGCGATCCGCCGCGTATCTTCCACCACGGCAGCCCAATCTTCTTCAGTGGCTGCAGCGCTGCCGGTGCCGCCTGCCCAAATGCGTACTCGTGGCGCGCCCAAGGCGATGGCCAGTTCAAGGACGCGATCAAAGTCGTCGAAGGACCCTGCCCGGTAGTAGGAGCCCAGCGAAAGCACTGACATTCCCTCTTCCTCGGTTGCTTCCTTCGCGTGGGCTGCAGACGCCGCATCGCTGACGTGGACATCCGTTCCCCACTCGATCCCGGCGAGCCCCGCCTCGGAGGAGATCCGGATGACGTCGTCGATCCCTTTTTCGCGGAGCGTGACGGAACAAATGCCGGGCGTGAGGTCCGCCAAGGTGGTGAGGTCGATCATTGGTTCAGAATACCGGGAATGCGCTTACCAAGTAAGGTGTGACGCGGGCCCGGGAAAGGAATTCGTCCTCCGTTGAACATCAGTTCGACTTACTCAACGTCCTGCCCATGATCGCCTGGGTCAAGGCATCGATGACCTCTGCGTTGGCTAAGGGGTTCCGGATCAGGGTGAAATCGACGTCGCCTACGGGAGGCAGGCCGAAGCGCTGGGTGATCACCTTCAGATCCTCGGGAACCAAGGAAGCGGGCATCACGGCTACGCCGATGCCTGCACGAACAGCTGCCAGCACGCCGCTGATCTGTTTGGTGCTGCACGTGATCCGCCACGTGCGGCCGGCAGCTTCCAATGCATCGATCGCCAGCTTCCGGCTCAGGCTCGGTGCCGGGTAGGCGATGAGCGGAACGGGCGCTCCAGGTTCCAGCACGGTTTGTTCCACTCCCACCCAAGCGAAGTTATCGTGCCGCACAACGGTTCCCTCCTTGGCACCCGCCACCCACTTCACGAACACGAGGTCCAACTGTCCGGCGTTGAGGCGCTTGTAGAGCTGGTCGCTTTGGCTGACCGTCAGTTCCAGGTTGATTTGCGGATACAACTGCCTGAATTCGCGCAGGATCCGGGGGAGCCCCGTGATGGCGAGATCGTCCGCCGTACCGAAGCGAAGCCGGCCACGCATGGCAGACCCGGAGAAGTAGCGGGCAGCGGAATCATGAGCGGCCAGGATGCTCCGGGCAAAGCCCGCCATGGCGTCGCCGTTGTCGGTCAGCCGGACTTCACGCGTGTCCCGGGCCACGAGTACGCGCTTCGCGGCGGCCTCGAGTTTCCGGACGTGTTGGCTGACGGTGGGTTGCGCGAGCCCCAACCGGTCCGCTGCTTTGGTGAAACTCAGGGTTTCCGCGACGGCCAGGAATGAGCGGAGCTGGACAGGTTCAAACACGGAACTCCTCAATCGCTGGTTCGAAATACGGCGCCGATGCTGAAAGCCCATTGCATTCCGCAATGCTAGTTATAGCCGCAATACGCTTCCATAATTGCTGCTGGCAACCATAGCGTTAAACGCATCCCACCGAAACTCTCGATCCGAGGATTACTTTTGGCACCCCCACCGCCTTCAGCGGCAAACGTCAGCCAGCCCGTCATCGATTCCATGTCCGCGCCACCGGCGCCGGACACCGTCACCCAGCCACTCGCCGTCGTAAGCGAAAAGCTGCCCTGGCGGCACACCTTCATATCGCTGAAGGTCCCGAACTTCAGGATCTTCGCAATCGGCCACTTCATCGCCGTGATCGCCATCTGGATGCAACGCATCGCCCAGGACTGGATGGTGCTCCAACTGTCCGGCTCCGTGACGGCTGTCGGCATCACCGTTGCCCTGCAGTTCATGCCGTCGCTGTTCCTTGGTCCGTGGGGCGGCATGATGGCCGACCGCTTCACCAAGCGCAAGATCCTCATCATCTGCCAGTCCGCTGCAGCTGTCCTGGCTGCTGCGCTGGCCGTCCTGTCCCTGACCCAACTGGTGCAGGTGTGGCACGTTTACGTCATCGCGCTGCTCCTTGGCTTCGTCACTGTCCTTGACCAGCCAGCCAGGCAAGTGTTCGTCAACGAACTCGTTGGTCCCAAATACCTGCGCAACGCGATCAGCGTGAACTCCACGACGTTCCAATTGGGTGGCCTGATCGGACCTGCCCTTGCCGGTTGGTTGCTTACGGCCGTGGGCGCTGGTTGGGCCTTTGCCGCCAACGCCGTGGCATGCTGCTCCACCGTGGCCATGTTGTTGATCCTTCGCAAGGATCAGCTCCATCTCAGCCAGCCCACGCCGCGGAAAAAGGGCATGCTCCGCGAAGGCCTCCAGTACGCACTCAGCAAACCCACTATCTACTGGCCATGGCTGATGGCCGGTTTCATCGCAGTTTTCGCGATGAGCCTGCCCGTGCTGTTGGCCGCCTTCGCTGACCACGTTTACGACGCCGGTGCCGGAGGCTACGGGCTGCTCAACGCCATGGTTGCGCTCGGTGCACTGACGGGCGCAATTGCGTCCACCCGACGGCGGCAACTGCGGCTGCGGTCGGTGGTGCTTTCAGCCGGCCTGTACGGATTGATGCTCTGCCTGTCCGCTGTGATGCCATCCATGGTGTGGTTCAGCGTTGCGATGGTCCTTGCAGGTTTCTGGTGCCTCATGTTCCTCACAGCGGCCAACCAGATGGTGCAGACCAGTTCCAACATGAGCATTCGGGGCAGGGTCATGAGCCTCTACCTTGTGGTGCTCATCGGTGGCCAAGCAATCGGTGGTCCCATGCTGGGATGGCTCGCCGAGCATCTTGGTCCGCAGTTGGCGATCCTGGTGTCCGGTGGCGTGCCGGCAATCGCGGCGGCCGTAGTCGCCGTCGTGCTGGCTCGGAAGTCGTCCCTTCACATCAAGGTGGACCTGCGTAACCGGCGTCGGGTCCTACGGATCGAGGACCGGACCCAAACCGTGTAAGCCTGGCCGGGTAACGGGGTAGCCGGGTTACTGGGTCGCTTGGGCCGGTTCCTGTTCCGCACTCTCTTGTTGCGTTGCGGGCCGGCCATGCGTGACCCGGTGACTGACGCGGTCGGCAGTATCGTCCACACGGACAAGGTGATCCACGGGTTCCATGTAGAAGCGGGCACTGTTGATCGCGCCCTCGTCTACCCCGAAGATAATCACCCCCGTGAGTTCGTGCGGTGTGCCGTCCCGCCACGACCCTTGCATATGCAGTTCGGTCCACACCTGGCTGGTGGTCACGCTGTGCGAAAGCATGCGTACCTTGATGTCCGGGACTCCCGTGAAGAGTTGTTCCCAGTTGGTGCGGATTGCGTCCCTGCCCGTGAAGCCCCTGGTGGGGTGGGCCGGGGTTTCATTGACATACCCAGGCGCGAAACATTCGGCCAAGGCTTCCAGATCGTGTTTATTCGTGGCTTCCAACAGGCGGTGGATGACGGCGAGCGGACCCGCCCCAGCATCGTCGGTGAGAGTCATTGGAGGACCTCCCGGATAGGTGGACTGTACCTACGATTTTAGGCCGTCGGTGCTCTGAGCGGGTGCCTTCCTGACCCACTTTGGATGGGGCGGCAACCAAGGACGGTTGATTTTGCGGGCTTTGAAGGAGTTTCCGCGGCAAAGAAAGTATTGGAGCAACGCGGGGCCCGGCAAGACGACCTTGCTCCTACAAGAAAAAGACCCCTTTCCTTGTGGATTCACAAGGAAAGGGGTCTTCCTGGAGCGGGCGACGGGAATCGAACCCGCGTATCGAGCTTGGGAAGCTAGCGCTCTACCATTGAGCTACGCCCGCATTCGCACCGGTGTTGCCGGAGCGAATCCCAGCTTAGCGTAGTTCCACGGCTGCGAATGACAGACGCGCTGGTGGCCGGGCGCCAGGGGATTACTTGAACAGCTTCAAACCGTTCCAGCCGGACCCAACCTGCTTGTACGTGCTCCACTGTCCCCGGCCGAGGCCGTAGTTGTACAGGTTCCCTTCCATGGTCTGTGCGGTGATGCCACGAGTGCCGGCGCCCGTCAGGCCAAAGCTCGGGAGCAGGACCCGCATGTACTGCCAGCCTGTGCCAACGGTCATGGCCGGACCATAAAAGCCCGCCCAGCCGTCGCCACGATAATTGATGAGCGAACCCGATGCAGTCCTGGCCAGGAGGTCGTTCGCACCATCTCCCTCCCAGTCCGCCATGGTCAGCTCCATGCCGTTCCAACCCTTGCCGATGATCTGCGGACCGCTCAAAGCGCCGCCGAATGTATTGGGGTAGTAACGCAGGACTCCGTCGGGGAAGTATCCGACGACGCTGGGGCGGGGATGGGCATGGCTCCACTTGCCCACGGTGATGGTCATGTTTTCCCAGCCGCCGTTGCCCACGACAACCTGGTTTGCGAAGCCACCGCCCGGGAGGCCGCGGTAGACGCCTAGGACTCCATTGTTCCACTGCGCAAGGATGTCGTACACGCCGTCGACGTCCCAGTCCACGACGAAGCCCTGCTTCAAACCGCTCCAGCCTGAACCGATCTGGACCGGCGGCATGTAGCCGCCTGCCGTCGTCGCGGGGTAGCGGAGCAGGCGGCCGGAAGCGTCGGCTGCAACCAGGTCCGCGCCCGACTTGATGCTGGCAGCGGCGGCCGTGTTGCCGGCGAAGTAGTGCTCGAGCGTCGGTATTCCGCGCCGGTTCATGTCCGTGGCTAAAGCGACGCCGACGTACCGCAGGTGCCACGGTTCATAGCTGTAGCCCGTGGTTCCTGTGTAGCCGTTGGGGTACCTGACGATGAAGCCGTACTTATGCGCGTTGGCGGCCACCCATTTGCCGGCGGCGGTGTCCCCAAAGCAGGTGCTCAGGCCGCAGGAGCCGGCCGCGTTGCCGATGTCCATGGCCAGGCCTGTTTGGTGCTCGCTGTATCCGGGGCGGGCGGAAATGGTGTCGGCGGTGGCCTGGCCATAGATGCTGACGTAGTAGGCATAGACCTGCTGCTGTTGTGCGTACGACCTGTAGCCGCTCACGATCGACAGGCCACCGGTGCCGGCGTCAGCTGCTCCCTGGAACAAGCCGTTCAACCAGGCTGCCGCTTCGGCGCGCATGTATTGGCCGGAGCCGCGGGCATTGATGAGGTCGGCCGGAACGTAACTGATCGGGTTCAGCGGCCGGGACTTATTGACGAGCACCGAGTAGTTGGCAGGATCCCCGATCGGGTCCACGCTCGGCAGCGGATTCACGGTGGTTGGGACTGCCACCTTGGCGACGACGGCAGCAGCTTCCTGGGCCGCGGGAGGCGACGCCACGGCCGGGGCAGCGGCAGTAACACCGCCGGCCACCGCAAGGGCGAGGAAGGCCGCGCACGCGGCCACCCGGCGTCGTGCTCTTGCCGCTAATGGTTGGTGTCCAGGAAAATGCATTACGCCCCCAAATTGATTAATGCCGGCCGCAGGAACTCTACCCGGCCCCGCAGGACATGTCAGCAATGGCACGTAAAGATACGTGAGGTAACCATTCGGTCAAGGCTCGTTTGTCATGTGTCGTTGGCGGGAGCGGCTGACTATTCTGAAGGTGTTAGCTGCAGTGTATGGGGAACCGGGCTACGACATTCGAACCGTACGCCGAAAGAGGTTTCCGTGGCATTTGCAGACTACGAAGTAGTGATCAGCAGGGATGCCATGACCGTTTACGGGTTCCTCATGGACGGAATGAACAACTCCCTCTGGCGTTCGGGAGTCCGGAGCATATCGCTTCGGTCCGGTATCCGTGGCGAAAAGGGCGCCGTCTACCAACAGACCCTTACCGGGCCCGGCGGACGCCCCATCGCCGCCGATTTCAAAATCACCGAAGCCCGACCCGGCGCAGAAGTCCGCTTCGCGGTTGTCGCCGGGCCCGCACGCCCCACCGGTGGCTACTACCTCAGCACCGAAGGCAAGACCACCCGGCTTCGCTTCGCCCTCGAGTACCATCCCAAGGGCCTCCAGAAACTCATGAACGGCATGATCCAGAAGACCATGGAGACCGAAGTGGCGCAGCTGGAAGAACTCAAGACGGTGATTGAGTCGCGCTCCGCCGCCTGAGCTTGTCGCTTTACTGGGCCAGCTTAAAGCCGGTCCAACCTCCGCCAACGCTTACCGGAGCCGTGAGCTTGCCGGACGTCAGATCCCAGTACTCAAGCACACCGTTGGTTCCCAGTCCGGCGATTCCAGTGGTATCCGGACCCTCGACCCCGCGCAGCGCGCGCAGACCCGAGTAGTCAGTCCACGCCGCACCGACTATCGGCCTGGCTTCCTGTTTTGGAATGGCCAGTCCCGTGCCCCGGTATAGCCTGAGGTACCCGTTTGGCTCAACGGTGAGCAGATCCTGGAACCCGTCCGCGTTGTAGTCCACCATGCTGAGCCGGACCGCCTTGTTGCCGGTGCCGATCGCCGCCTGCGTGCGGATATAAGTCATCCCCGAGTTCTTGTAGAACCACAAGCCTCCCGAATCATCCATCGCGACGATCTGCGGGAGTCGGTTATTCGCACACCAGTTACCTATGGAAATGTTCAGCGATTGCCAGCCATGCCCCAGGATCCCGGGCGAACCGAAGCCACCACCCTGCCTGCCGGGATAAGCCAAAAGGGCTCCATCGGTACGCTGTGCGATGAGGTCGAAGACACCGTCGCGGTCCCAATCCGACACGAAGAGTTCCTTGAGCCCGGTAAATCCGGCGCCGATCTTACGGGCGGCGCCGTACTTCGCGTTCCCAAGCGACGGGTAGGAGTACACCGAACCGTCCGGGCCGATGGAGACCAGGTCTGCAGAGCTCCGGATGGAAGCAGCGCTCAAGTCCACGGTCGGGGGCTGGAACTTGTCATCGGGCTGGCAGACTCCGACGGGGTCCGTTGGCGGGGTGACAGTTCCGCCCGGCCGGGTGGTGGTTCCAGCAGGCAAAGTGGTGTACCCAAAGAAGTTCACTACGCCCCAGAGGGTGTAACGGTTCGGGGTGGTCTGCCAATTGCCGTCCGTATACGTGATGCCGATGCCCATCACGTTGAACCGCGGATCGCGCAGCAGGGCGTCGTGCCCGGGAGATCCCTTCCACCACTCGACGAGCTGGGCGGCATCCCGGTCCCACCGCACCGCGATGACCTCTCCTGCGCCGTTGTTCGGGTTGAGCGCGCGAGGGTCAGTCCAAAAGTTGGGCCGGTGTTGGATCACTTCGCGGCTGGCGATGCTGTTGGACCATTCCTGCGCCAAGCCAGCAACCGTTGCGTGGTACTTCACCGGGGCAAGGCCGAGGGATGCCCGGTAGCTGTTGATGGCATTGAACACCGTCAGGATGGCGGCCGTGTTGTCGTCCGGAAGCAGTGCGAGGGCGCCGTTGTCGAGGTTCGGATCCGTGGCGGGGGACTTGCCGGGGAAGGGGGTGGGCAGCGGGGTTGGTGTGGCGTCGGTCGGCGACTGTGTGGCGGGGGACGCAGTCGGCGAGGGTGTGGCGTCGGTCGGCGAGGGCGACGGGGTGGGCGTGGCGGGGGAGGTCGTCGGCGACGGCGACGGCGTCGGGGAGGGGGTGGGCGTGGCGGGGGAAGCCGTGCGCGGCGGCGTACTCGATGGGGAGGGTCCCGCTGCGGGTGCGGAGGGCCGCGGGCTTGTCGTGGCTGAAGCGGACTGCGACGGTCCTGGCTCCACGGGTGCCGGATCAGCGATGCCTGGACCGCTGTCCTCTTGTTCGGAACTGCCCAGCGACGTGCCCTCCGGACCCCACGATGGCCCGATGCCAGGTACCGGTGGCGGAGTTTCTACGACGGGGTCCACAGCGACCGCCCTGGTGGGGACTCCGCCGTCAGTCCCCGGCACCGTTGCGAAACTTGGTTCAGGAGCCGGGGTGCCGCTGGCCTCTTCGCCGGCAGCGGGGGTGCCATCGGCAGGTGAGGGCTCCGGCGTCGTAGTTGTTTCAGGTGCCGTGAAACCCGAGGGGACGCTGCTGGAAGGTGTGGTGCCGCCCGCGGGAACAGTCTCTTTGGCCGGCAGGATCTGACTGGAGGCAGCTACCACAATGGCCAGTGCACCGGCCAGCACGATAGCCGCGGGCGCTGCCAATTTCCCCACAATTACCCCGCGAATGCTCGTTGCCCCCAAGTACGGGCGCGGCTTTACCTGTCCGGGAACTATAGTCCCATGGGAAGGCAGGGACAATGCATGCGGTATTTTTGATGCTGTGCTGATCTCTGACCGCGATATTCGTGCCGAAATTGACTCCCAACGGATTGTCCTTGAACCGTACGATCCCGCGATGGTTCAGCCGTCTTCCGTGGACGTCCGGATTGACAGGTTTTTCCGGCTCTTCGACAACCACAAATACGCCCACATCGATCCCGCCGAGGAGCAGCCGGAACTCACCCGGCTTGTGGAAGTGGAGGGTGAGGAGCCGTTCATCCTGCACCCCGGTGAATTCGTGCTCGGTTCCACGTACGAGACTGTGAGCCTGCCCGATGACATCGCCGCGCGCCTTGAAGGTAAATCGTCCCTTGGCCGTCTTGGCCTTTTGACGCACTCCACTGCCGGGTTCATCGATCCCGGTTTCTCCGGGCACGTAACATTGGAGCTCTCGAACGTAGCGACTTTGCCCATTAAGCTGTGGCCGGGCATGAAAATCGGCCAGCTGTGCTTCTTCCGACTGACGTCTTCGGCGGAACATCCCTACGGATCCGGCGAGTATGGAAACCGCTACCAAGGCCAGCGCGGACCGACAGCCAGCCGCAGCCACCAGAATTTCCACCGGACGGTGATCTAGCCGAGGAGTTGCCCGCCGGGCCTCCACCGGAGCGGGCAGGCCCACGCCGCCGGGGTCTACGTCGCCGAGGCGCCCGGTTACGCCGGCGTTCGCTCGGGTGTCCGGGGCGGGGCGCCGGGAGTTCTGCGGATGGCCTTGACCAGGGGCTCCACGAATCGTGCAGCCAGCGGGCCGAGGATGGCCATGATGAGGACATAGGCCGTAGCGAGTGCCGCGAGTTGGTCCGGGACCGCTCCGGAAGCTACCGCCAGGCCGGCGATAACGATGGAGAATTCGCCGCGGGCAATGAGGGCAGCGCCCGCGCGGAAGCGGCCGGGTACCGCAATCCCGGCTCGCTTCGCCGCCCAGATCCCTGTGAGCATCTTGGTGAGGGCCGTCAGGAGTGCCAGCGCCAGTGCCCAGCCGAGAACCGGCGGGATGGAGCGAGGATCCGTGTTCAGGCCGAAGGCCACAAAGAAGATCGCTGCAAAAAGGTCGCGCAACGGCTCCAGAATGCGCGTTGCGTTGTGGGCTGTTGCTCCGGAGATGGCGATGCCGAGCATGAACGCGCCAACTGCGGCGGAGACCTGAAGGGCTGAGGCGATGCCGGCCACCAGAAGGGCGAGCCCCAGGACGTTCAGGAGGAATACCTCGGAGTTCTCGCTATGGACCGCTTGGGAGACCCGATGCCCGTGCTTGAGGGCGACGAGCAGAACGACAGTAACTACCGCCAAGGCGATCCCCACCGTCTGCAGCCCACCGAGGAAGCCAACGCCGGCAAGGATCGCCGTGAGGATTGGCAGGTAGATGGCCATGGCGAGGTCCTCGAACACGAGGATGGAAAGCACAACGGGTGTTTCGCGGTTACCGATCCGTCCGAGATCGGTGATGACCTTGGCGGCGATCCCCGAGGACGAAATGTAGGTGACGCCTCCCATGACGATGGCACCCACTACGCCCCAGCCCAGAAGGACGGCAATGCCCGCTCCCGGCAGGAAGTTGAGGACAAAATCCAACACGCCGGCCTGCCACGAGCGCCTCAACCCTGTGACCAGCTCCGACGCTGTGTATTCCAAGCCGAGCATCAACAGGAGCAGGATGA
Organism: Paenarthrobacter sp. NPDC089322; assembly: GCF_040684895.1. Taxonomy (NCBI): domain Bacteria; kingdom Bacillati; phylum Actinomycetota; class Actinomycetes; order Micrococcales; family Micrococcaceae; genus Paenarthrobacter; species Paenarthrobacter sp. NPDC089322. Next base: position 58,447 of record NZ_JBFBGW010000014.1, on the reverse strand, counting down.
CCCCTATCTCCCCGGACAGGTGGGCGAACTCATGCATGCCGTCCAACCTGACAAAGCCGCCCGCACCGAAGGCCAGTCCGCCCACAAGGTAGAGGGGAATGGGGGACATGCCGATCCGGCCCGCTAATCGAGCAAGGAGACCGAGGCAGAAGACGACGGCCCCCAGTTCAACGAGGGCTAGAGCGAGCGGATCCATGAGCGGGTCAGCCGTTGCGAAGGATATCGGCCGCTGAGTCGAGGCCTTCCTGCGTACCGACCGCTACGAGCAAATCGCCGGTGTGGAGTACGACGTCGGGAGCCGGCGAGGGGACGACCTCGCCTTCCCGCATGATCGCCACGATGGAAACGCCGCTGCGTGTGCGGATTTGGGCTTTGCCCATGGGTTGGTTCACGAACGGGGAGTCAGGGGTGATGGAGAACTGGCGCGTGACAATGCCCGGCACCTCACGATGAGCTTCAGCGAGTCGCATGGCGATGTGCTGGCCGCTCAAGAGATTGCCCAGCGTGGCTGCTTCGTCCGCCGTGAGCGGTATGGACGCCTGGCACGTGTCTGGATCATCCCAGGTGGATACGAAAAGTTCGGTCTCGCCCTCGCGCAGTTCCACGACACCGATGCGACGACCCGAGGCCGTGATGAAATCCTTGCGGACCCCGAGGCCCGGGAGTTCAGTCTCATCCACGTTCATAACATCCACCCTAACTCTGGTGCACCGGTCTGATATGGCGTTCCGCTTGCAGCCGTTGCTATCTAGTTAACGCTCAGGTACCACAGCTATTTCCACCTTGGTGGGCGGTTTCACTGGCAGGATCACGAGGAGTCCCGCCAAGAGGACCACCATGATTCCCAGAATGCCCCATCGTTGGGCTTCACCTTCTTGGACAAGCGGGGCGGCGATTGTGATGCACAGCGTAAATAGCGTGGGCGCCAGGAAGCTGACGGCCCTGCCCGTTGTTGCGTAAAGCCCGAAGAGTTCGCCGGATTCGCCTTCCGGTGCGAGCCGGGCGAGGTACGCCCGGGACGAGGACTGCGCGGGACCGACGAACAAGCAGAGCAGCAGGCCAAAGATCCAGAAGGTGTTGGCAGCCGGCCATTCACTTCCGAAGAAGACGTAGTTCCCGTTGCCGAGGACCAGGATGAATGTTCCTGCGATCAGCAGACCTATCAAGGACAGGACGATGACGGCTTTAGGGCCGATCTTGTCATCCAGGAAGCCTCCGAGGATGGCTCCTACGGCTGCGACAACGTTGCCGAAGATCGCGAAGAAGATGACGTCCTTGAGTTCGAAGCCGAATGTTCCGGCCGCAATGACGCCACCGAAGGTAAAGACCGCGGCCAGCCCATCGCGGAAAATCGCACTGGACAGAAGGAAGTAGATGGTGTGCGGACTGGTCCGGTAGATGGCCGCAATGCGCCGCAGCAACAGCCTGTAGGACGCAACGAAGCCCAAGGACGCGGTGTCCTTCCGCACAGAGACTTCCGGCACGGCGAACAGTACGGGCAGGGCGAAGATAAAAAACCACAGCGCCGCGAAGATGGCTACGAGGCGGATATTCAGCGACCCTTCCGTGGACGCCCCGAACCAATCGAACGACGGCTGGACGAAGAGCTGCAAGACAAGCAGGAGGGCCACGATCCCGCCGAGGTACCCCATGCCCCAGCCGAAGCCGCTGACCTTTCCGATGTTCCTGGGGGTCGATATCTGGGCCAGCATGGCGTTGTAGTTGACGCCGGCGAACTCAAAGAAGATGTTTCCCAGCGCGATCAGGGACACTCCCAGGAGCAGGAACTCCGGTTGCGGGAACACGAAGAAGCACAGGGCGGTGAGGATGGCCGTGGCCGCTGTGTTGACGCCGAGCCAGAGCTTGCGGCGGCCGCCGGCGTCTGATCGCTGGCCGGTCACGGGTGCGAGCAGTGCAATGGCCAAACCGGCTATTGCCAAGGCAGTGCCCAGGGCGGCAGATGCGGCATCCTCGCCGCCGAAAGAGTTGGAGGTGAGGTAGACGGTGAAGACGAAGGTGGTCATGATCGCGTTGAAGGCCGCCGACCCCCAGTCCCAGGATGCCCATGCGAGGATCTGGCCTTTCTTGGAAGACGCAGGTCCGGAGGCAAGCTCGGACGCCGGTTGGGAGGCTTCGGGAACTGCGGCCGCGTTCATAGTGTGAATGCTATAGGGACTGGGAGGACGACAAGCAGCCGACAGACCGCTATGTGGACAACCCGTCATTGTCCACATAGCGGCATTCCCGGCCAAGGACCGCCCGAACCCCTTGATAAACTAGTCATTCCGAACCCAACGTATGACCGCCTGCTCCAACTTTGACAATTCGTTCCTGACTTTGCGGAGAAAACAGTGATCACAGTTCTCGCCATCACCTTTGTAGCGGCAACTGTGGCGCCCTTGATCTTCGGAAAGCTTGGCCGGAACGCCTTCTATGTCCTTGCAGCAGTACCCGCTGTTGCCTTTGTTTGGCTCGCCCTTCAATACGGACAGGTATATTCCGGATCCGGCATAGAAGAAGTCACCCCGTGGATCCCTGACCTGAAGCTGGAGTTCGCCTTCAGGATGGATGCTCTGGCTTGGGTCATGTCTTTGCTGGTCCTTGGGGTGGGTTCACTGGTGCTTGTCTACTGCGCCCGGTACTTCAAGGACAAGGACCCTGATCTCGGGGCATTCGGTGCGCAACTCCTGGCCTTTGCCGGTGCCATGTTCGGCCTGGTGACGTCCGACGACCTGTTGATGCTGTTCATCTTCTGGGAACTCACCACCATCCTCTCCTACCTGTTGATCGGCTACGCCCGCACCCGCCTTGCTGCCCGCCGATCCGCTTTGCAGGCACTCATGGTCACCACGGCTGGCGGCCTGGCGATGCTGGTGGGCCTGATCATCATGGGCCACGCTGCCGGGACGTACCGCATCTCTGCCATCATGGACCAAGCCGGGGGGCTCGTCACCGGTCCCGACGGCGGCATGGTGAGTGCCGCCGTCGTACTCATCCTCATAGGTGCCATTAGCAAATCGGCGCTGGTCCCCTTCCACTTCTGGTTGCCGGGCGCCATGGCCGCCCCGACACCCGTGAGCGCCTACCTGCATGCCGCCGCCATGGTGAAGGCCGGCATTTACATCGTGGCCCGCTTGGCCCCGGGCTTCTCCGAAGCCGACTTGTGGCTGCCCATGGTCCTGGGCCTGGGGTTGGCCACCATGCTCGTGGGCGGGTACAGGGCGCTCAGGCAGACCGACATCAAGCTCATCCTTGCCTACGGCACCGTCAGCCAACTGGGCTTCCTCACTATGGTGGTTGGTCTCGGAAAGCCGGATGCCGCGTTGGCCGGCCTGGCGCTGCTGCTGGCCCATGGGCTGTTCAAGGCGGCCTTGTTCCTGGTGGTGGGCATCATCGACCATCAATCCGGGACCCGCGATATCCGTAAGCTTTCCGGAGTCTTCCGTTCGTCCCGCGCGCTTGGCGTGGTGGCCGCCATAGCTGCTGCCTCCATGGCCGGAGTGCCGCCGTTGGCCGGCTTCGTGGCCAAGGAATCAGTTTTCGAAGCGTTCGTACACTATGGTGCTGGCACTGACGCCCCCGCGTGGGGCCCGTGGTTACTGGTGGGCCTTGTGATCGGTTCCATCCTTACTTTCGCGTACAGCGCCCGGTTCATGTGGGGTGCTTTCGCCACCAAGTCAGGCGTTGAGCCGACACCGTTCAAAGCAATCAAGCCGTCCTTCCTGGCCGCACCGGCCATCCTGAGCTTCCTCACCATCGCATACGGCTTGTGGCCTGTTCCGGTTGATGGTTGGATCCAGCCTTACGCTGCGCTTTTTGCCGGCATAGAGGGCGCCGTCGACGCCGGGCACTTGGCTTTGTGGCACGGGCTTACTCCCGCTCTGGGTCTGACTGCGGTGACCTTCCTCGTGGGCGCAGCAATGTTTTACGGCCGCAATCTGGTCTCCCGCGCACAGGGGCTGGTCCCCGACTGGGTGGACGGCGACCGCGCTTACCAGAACACGATCGGTGCCTTGGACGACGTCGCAGTGTGGGTCACCGGACGAACCCAGCGTGGTTCCTTGTATTTCTACCTCACGGTCATTCTGACAGTGGCTTTCGCGGTGCCGCTCGCTGCGTTGATTGCAGCCAACAAGCCGCTGCCTGAGGATGTCTATTTCGTCGATCCCAACTCTCCTTTGCAACTGATTGCGGGAGTGGGTATCGTCGCCGGCGCGTTGGCCGCCGTCCGCGCCAACAAGCGATTCCTGGCAGTGCTCATGGTGTCCGTCACGGGCTACGGCATCGCGCTGATGTTCGCCCTGCAGGGCGCACCGGACCTTGCACTGACTCAGATGCTGGTGGAAACCATCGTGTTGGTTGCGTTCGTGCTGGCCATGCGCAGCCTTCCCGCCGAGCTGCGTGACCGCACAGGTGGCCGCCTCCGCGTCATTCGCGTGATCATCGGCGCAGCATTCGGCATCACCATGATCTTCGTGGCCATTTACGCCATGGGAGCCCGTGTGGCCACGCCCGTTTCCTTGGATTTCCCGCGGCTCGCCTACGAGGGCGGTGGTGGCCTGAACGTGGTCAACGTGACACTTGTGGACATCCGCGCGTGGGACACCTTTGGCGAGATTTCCGTTTTGGCCGTCGCAGCGACGGGTGTCGCAAGCCTGATCTTCGTCCGCAGCCGCGGCGACCGCATCAGAACCTCAGCCACGGTGCCCGAAGGCAGTGTGGGGCGCCGCACCGGCGTCGACCGTGACTCCCGCGATGGCGCCACCCTGGCAGTGGCACGGAAGTTCAGCGACGTCACCCGCGACGCCTGGCTCGTCGCCGGGCGCACGCTGGCGCCCGAGCGGAGGTCCATCATCTTCGAAGTGGTCACCCGGCTGATCTTCCACTCCATGATCGTCTTCTCCATCTACCTCCTCCTCGCCGGTCATAACCTGCCGGGCGGCGGATTTGCCGGTGGCCTGACTGCCGGCCTTGCCCTGACCATCCGTTACCTTGCCGGCGGCCGGTTCGAGCTGAGCGAGGCAGCGACAGTGAGTGCCGGCACCCTTTTGGGGACGGGACTCGCGACGGCGGCAGCGTCCGGCTTCGTTCCGCTCCTGCTCGGTGGACAGGTGTTCCAGAGCGCGATCATCGAGTTCTGGCTGCCCGTGTTCGGGGACGTCAAATTCGTCACCTCCACGATCTTCGATATCGGTGTGTACATCGTGGTGGTCGGGCTGGCCCTCGATGTCCTTCGCAGCCTGGGAGCCGAGATCGACGAGCACTTTGAAGGCAAAAAGGTACCGCTCGGCGAGGCCGATGTTGCCGAATCCACCGCGTCCGGGAAGGGTAACGCATGAGCATCAACCTGACCCTGCTGATCATCATGGGGGTGCTGTATGCGTGCGGCATCTACCTGATCCTGGAACGCAGCCTGACCCGTGTGTTGCTGGGACTGATGCTCCTGGCCAATGCCACCAACCTGCTGATTCTGTGCACGGGCGGGTATGCCGGCCTTGCGCCTCTGTTCACCAAGGACACAAACCCTGGTGACTACAACGATCCTTTGCCACAGGCGCTGATCCTGACCTCCATCGTCATTTCGTTCGCTGTTACGGCCTTCATGCTCGGCATCATCTACCGCACTTGGGCGCTGGCCCGCCAGGACGAAATCCAGGACGACCTCGAGGACCGCCGCGTGGCCAAGACTCCAAGCTTCGACGCAGAAGACGACGCCATCGTGCCATTGGAGACCTCGGAGTTCGCAGTCACTCCCGCAAGCCCCGACGAACGGGCGAAGGCCGACGCCACGGAAACCCCCGGTACGGCCCCAACCAAGGAAGGAGGCAGCGCGTGAACCTCGCAAACCTGTCGCCGCTCGCTGTCCTCCTGCCGATCCTGGGCGCGGCTCTTGCGTTCGTGCTGATCCGGCACACCGCTGCCCAGCGCATGGTCAGCATCGGCATCCTCAGCGCCACCCTGTTGCTCGAATGCGTGCTGCTGATGTCCGTCTGGGACGGCGGTACCACGTCCGTGACGCTGGGAGGCTGGTTGCCTCCGTGGGGCGTAGTCCTTGTGGTGGACCAGTTCTCCTCACTCATGCTCGTGGTTTCCACCGTCGTGAGCCTCGCAGTCCTTATCTACGCCACGGGCCAGGGCATGGCCGATGGCGACCAGGAAGCTCCCGTCTCGATCTTCCATCCCACCTACCTGATCCTGGTGGCCGGGGTGTCCAACGCCTTCCTGACGGGTGACCTCTTCAACCTCTACGTTGGCTTCGAGATCCTGCTGACAGCAAGCTACGTCCTGATGACACTGGGCGGGACAGGCCCCCGGATCCGTGCCGGTGTCACGTATGTGGTGGTCTCCGTGGTGTCGTCCGTGCTGTTCCTCATCGCGATCGCGATGATCTACGGGGCCACGGGAACAATCACCATGGCGGACCTTGCCATCAAGTTGGCGGAACTGGACCAGGGCACCCAGAACCTGCTGCATGTGATGCTGCTGGTGGCGTTCGGGATCAAAGCTGCCGTGTTTCCACTCTCGTTCTGGCTCCCGGACTCCTATCCCACGGCGCCGACCCCGGTCACGGCTGTGTTCGCCGGCCTGCTCACCAAAGTTGGCGTCTACGCGATGGTCCGGACCGAAACTCTTCTCTTCCCCGGGGACACCCTCAACGTACCTTTGATGGTGGTTGCCTTGCTGACCATGGTGGTGGGCATTCTTGGTGCCCTGGCGCAGAGCGACATCAAGCGTCTGCTCTCCTTCACTCTCGTCAGCCATATCGGCTACATGGTGTTCGGGCTGGCAATGTCTTCGGTCACGGGCCTGGGCGCGGCGGTCTTCTACGTGGCCCACCACATCACCGTGCAGACCAGCCTGTTCCTGGTCACGGGGCTCATAGAACGCCGCGGCGGCTCTTCCTCCGTGGACCGGCTGGGCGGGCTGGCCAAGCTTTCGCCGCTCTTGGCCTTGCTCTTCTTTGTCCCGGCGATGAACCTCGCAGGCATCCCGCCGTTCTCAGGCTTCCTTGGCAAACTTGGACTCCTGCAGGCGGGAGTTGAGCTGGGAACGCCATTGGCCATCGTGTTGGTGGCGGGCGGCGTTGTGACCAGCCTCCTGACCTTGCTGGCCATTGCCCGTGTGTGGAACAGGGCGTTCTGGCGCAAGCCCGAGGACGCGGAATTTCCCGATCCTGTGCTGCAGACGCCGGGAAACATCGGAGTCCTCCCCAGGACCATGGTGGGATCCACGGCAGGACTGGTGGTATTCGGCGTGGCACTCACGGTCTTCGCCGGCCCGCTCTTCCAGCTTGCCGGCGGTTCAGCGGAGATCATGCTGGACCGTTCGGCGTACATCCACTCTGTCCTGGGCGACTCAGCCCCTGTCCCGCCTCTTGCCCAAGGCGGTGCCAAGTGAGCCGCAAACCCATTTCCTTCCGCACCGAATTGCCCCTGCTTATCTGGCTGGTCATCGTTTGGGGAGCGTTGTGGCAGGACTTCAGCCCTGGCAATCTTTTGTTCGGCGCGCTGATCGCTGTTGTCGTGGCAAAGCTCTTCTACCTGCCGCCGGTTGAACTCAGCGGCCGCTTCAACGTGCTGCGTGCAATTCCATTCGCTGCGCTGTTTCTCGCCAAAGTCGTGGCAGCGAGCTTCCTCGTCCTTTACCTGGCCGTAGCCAAAGGGCCCAAGGTGCGCAGCGCCGTCGTCGAGGTTCCGTTACGGAGCCATTCGGATCTCATGGTGACGGCCACCGGGCATGTCATCTCGTTGATCCCTGGCTCGCTGGTGGTGGAGGTGGACCGGTCAACTTCCACCCTGTACCTGCACGCGCTCAATATCTACAACGAAGCCGATGTCGCGAAGATCCGACGCGAAGTCCAGAACATTGAGGCAGGACTCATCAGGATCATGGGCACGCCGGAGGAAGTCGAGGAGCTGCGGGATGAATCCCGTACGGGGATGGAAGGGGCAGCGCTGTGAAGGAACTCGTTCTGGTGGTTACCGCCGTCATCCTGAGCCTGGCTGCCGCCGGTGCCATCATCCGCATAGCGATCGGGCCGTCGTTGCTGGACCGTGTACTTGCTTCCGACGTCCTGCTGGCGATCGTGGGGGCAGCCCTGGCGATCGACATGGCCCTGAATCGACACCTCAACAACCTCATGCTGCTCGTGGCCCTGGCCGTCATCGGCTTCATCGGTTCGGTGACAGTGGCCCGCTTTGTTGCCGAAAGGAGGGAACAGAGCAATGAGTCCTGAAACCACCGGTGTGGACGCCGTCATCGATGCAGTAACCGCTGTCTTCCTGGTGGTCGGCGCCCTGATGTCCCTCGGCGCAGCCATCGGATTGCTGCGCTTCCCGGACCTCATGAGCCGCATGCACGCAGCCACCAAGCCGCAGGTCCTCGGGCTGTTCCTGATGCTCGCCGCCATAGGTCTCCAGATGCGCACCTGGTGGGTATGGCCGGTGTTGCTGGTGGCGTGGATCTTCCAGCTGCTGACGGCGCCCGTGTCCGCGCATATGGTGGGCCGTTCCGCCTACCGGACCAAGCACGGACACCGCGAGCTCCTCACCAAGGACGAGCTGGAAGCCGTAGTCCAGCGGGCAGCAGGCGAACAGCCGGGGAACAACACGCTCGACGGCGGCCGCTGACTTTTGCGGTTCGGCCCTCTGAGTGGTCGGTTCCGCACGGTGGGGCCGCGCTCCGGCGGGGTCGGTGCGGTGCGGCGGGTCGTTGCAGTCCGGCGGGGCGGCGGTCAGACGATGTCGTGCGTCTTCGCGAAGCGGGCGATGGCCCGCTGTGTGCTTCGACTTGAGAGGACCTGGATCAGCGTGCTGACGAAAGCCGAGATCAGCGCGAACGTCAATGCCGAGCGCAGGCTTGTCTCCAGGTCGTCGTGACCCTTGGGCGGTTTGTTGCCGGTGACTTTTTCCCAACCGATGTTGACCAATTTGGTGCCGACAAATCCGGCTCCCAGGCTCACGCCGGCACCTAGCAGCTTCAAGAGGAAGTTCATGCCACCAGCCTAGCCTCACATCCCCTCAGCTTGGCGTTGTTGGAGGGTGGCGTCAGTTGCGGTTTCCCCGCTCTTTGAGGAACGCCGCCAGAGAACCCCGGGGTGCCAGGACGGGGACAACGTCGTGGTCAGCCGACCATACGGCACTCACAGTAGGAAACTCAGCGATTTCTTTGAGCAGGTAGTACGTGGGCGGCATCAGTTGCAGCTTTCCTTCTGCCTCTGCGGCGAGGATGTCTTGCACGGGCATCCATAGGGACTGCCAGGCTTCAGTTGTCTGATGCTGTGGCTCGGCACCAGGAGAAGGCCTGGCAACATAGAAGTAGGTGTCAAAGCGCTTGGGCATGTCCACGGGTGTGATCCAGTTGGCCCAGGGGCGAAGCTCAGCAGCGTCAAGGTTGAGTCCGGCCTCCTCGGAAACCTCCCTCAAGGCCGCTTTCAATACCGTGCCTGCCTGGACATGCAACCGGTCTGGTTCCACAGCAATGGACGTGAGGTGCCAAGCCGCGCCGTGTTGCTCGAGCAGGCCACCGGGGAAGTCCCAGCCTTCACTGTCTGCGGCATCCACTCGTCCTCCGGGGAAGACCACCATGCCGGCGGCGAAGTCCATGGTGGACACCCGGTGCTGGACGAACGCTTCAAGTCCACGCGGTGCATCGCGGAGCAGGATCACACTAGCTGCGAGTCGGGGCTCGGCTACTGGAACGTCGGAACCGGAAGTCATGGAGACATTCTCGCAGGTGTGTTGTGGGGCCTGGTGTGCGTGCCACAACGCGGGCGAGGCGCGCGGAGTTGGCCTCGCAACGGGAATATGACCGATCCCATGACTCCGAAAAGCCCTCCGGGTGTAAACTGAACCACGCCCATAAGGGCGGATTGATAACGACAGGGGAGCGCCGCCGTCGAATCCTGCAGGCATGCAGGTGACGCGAGGGCGCTGAGAGTGCGGACAGCCGCAGACCCTCGAACCTGATCCGGTTAGTACCGGCGCAAGGGAGTCGAGCTTCTCAGAGTGTCCGGAACCGGGTGGCGCATGCCGGCCGGGATTTCCGGGGAGCACTTTCCCCTCCTGTAACCTCAGGAGGCAGAAATGACCACGGCAAGCGTGAAGAAGACCAGTTACACCTGGCGTGTTGTAGACATCGTGGTGGCAGCTTTGATTGCCATCGCAGGCGGCGTGATCTTCTGGGCATGGTCCCAGGGCGCCGCGATCGTATCCATTCCCATGAACGCGGCCTACCCGCCCCTGACCGGTTTGATCGCCGGTGGTTGGATGATCCCCGCGGTCCTGGGGATGCTCATTATCCGCAAGCCGGGAGCGGCGTTGTTCTGCGAGACCGTGGCCGCTACCGGTGAACTCATCATGGGTTCCCAGTACGGCACAACGGTCCTGATCTCGGGCCTTCTCCAGGGCTTGGGCGCTGAACTCGTTTTCGCCGCCTTCCGCTACAAGAAGTTCAACCTCTCCACTGCCCTGCTCGCGGGAGCCGGCGCGGGTCTCTTCTGCGGCCTCAACGATTCCTTCATGCCGTGGGGCTGGAACATCGCCTACGAAGCCGTGGACAAGCTGGCTTACATCGCGTTCACCACGATCTCCGGAGCCATCATCGCCGGCGCGTTGTCCTGGGTGGCCACGCGTGGCCTCGCCAAGACCGGTGTGCTGAGCGCCTTCGCGTCCCGCAAGGCCGCTTCGGAGCCCGTCTTCAACTGATGTCCTCCACGCAAAACGGCGTCCGGCCTGCCGCCATCACCGCCGAAGGGTGGGGATGGCGGCATGCCGGCCGTTCCATGCCGGCGATCCAGGGCCTTGACTTACGGATCGAGCCCGGTGAGCGCGTGCTGCTGCTGGGACCCTCTGGCGCGGGCAAGTCGACGTTGCTTCATGCCCTCGCCGGGGTGCTGGGTGACGAAGAGGACGACTCGGACGAGACGGGCTCGCTCCTGATCGACGGCGCTCCTCCCCGGGAGCAGCGTGGCCGCGCCGGGCTGATGCAGCAGGACCCGGAAACCCAGGTGGTCCTCTCACGCGTGGGGGATGACGTCGCCTTCGGCGCGGAGAACCTGGCCGTGCCCCGGGAGGACATCTGGGCACGTGTCCATGAAGCGCTCGACGACGTCGGGTTGCGTACCGCTTCCGGCCGCGGTTTGGCGTTGGACCACCCGACGGCGGCACTCTCCGGCGGGCAGAAGCAGCGCCTCGCGTTGGCCGGCATCCTGGCGATGCGTCCGGGGCTGATCCTGCTGGATGAACCCACCGCCAACCTGGACCCCGCGGGCGTGCTGGAGGTCCGCGACGCCGTGCGCCGTTGCCTCGACAAGACGGGCGCCACCTTGGTTGTGGTGGAACACCGTGTGGCCGTGTGGAAGGACCTGGTGGACAGGATTGTCGTCCTGCAACCGGGCCGGGCCGCAACACCCAGCACAGGAGCGGGCACGCCGGGTGTCCTTTTGGACGGTCCACCGGAGCAAGTACTCTCCGAGGCCCGCAGCATGCTGATGGCTGCCGGTGTGTGGGTGCCGGGGTACATCCCGGAAACCCGCACCAGGACGCAGGCGCCGGAAGCAGCCGCACAGCTCCTCATTGCGGCGCAAGACGTTGCGGTCTCACGCCAGAAGCCCCGGCGCCGCGGTTTCAAGACGATTCCGCCATTGCCGGTCCAGTCTGACATCACCGCGCAGGTGAGGGCCGGGCAGGCGCTCACCGTCACGGGTCCGAATGGTGCAGGCAAGTCAACCTTCGCGCTCACTTTGGCCGGTCTTCTGGCGCCGGTGGACGGCAAAGTCTCTGCCTCGTTGGACCTTTCACAGGGCGTGGGCATCGATCCCTTCAAGTGGAAGGCCGATCAGTTGATTTCCCGCATCGGCACCGTGTTCCAGGAGCCTGAGCACCAGTTCGTCACGGGAAAGGTGTTGGATGAGCTGATGTTCGGCCCCCGGCATCTGGGCCACGGCGAAGAGCGCGTCGATGACCTGTTGGAACGCCTCAGGCTCACGCACCTTGTTGACGCGAACCCCTACACCTTGTCAGGGGGAGAAAAGCGTCGGCTCAGCGTCGCCACGGTCCTGGCAGCCCATCCCAAAGTCCTTGTTTTGGACGAGCCCACGTTCGGCCAGGATGCCAACACGTGGGCGGAACTGGCGTCGTTCCTGTCGGAATTGTTGGATCAAGGAACGGCCGTGGTCTCGGTGACCCATGACGAGGAATTCAGCGCAGTCCTTGGCGGTGCCGAGCTGAGGCTCGCTCCGGCAACGATGGCCGAAAAACAGGAAGCCGGTGCTGCATGAGGGACGCCCTGAGCCTGCGTGGAAACCATGCGCTCCTGACGCGCGCCAATCCGTTGGCGAAGTTCGTGGCCGTGTTCCTGATCTCGTTGGTGCTTGCCCTGTCGATCGACTGGGTGTCGGCATCCACTGCTTTGCTCGCTGAACTGGCCCTGTTTCCCCTTGCCGGCCTCACACTCCGGCTTCTGTGGCAGCGGGCGTGGCCCCTCATCATCGCGGCAGCGGTCGGCGGCTGGAGCACGGCGATCGTCGCGGCTGACAGCGGCGCTGTACTGCTCGACGTCGGACTCTGGTCAATCAGCGAAGGTTCCCTTGAGCTGGGGCTGGGTTTCATGCTGCGCGGTTTGGCTATTGCCCTTCCCGCCATCCTGCTGATGGCCTGCACTGACCCCACGGATCTGGCCGACGCGCTTGCGCAGAAGGCCAGGTTGCCGCACCGCTTCGTCCTCGGGTCCTTGGCTGCCATGCGCCTGGTGGGGCTCATGGCAGAAGAATGGCAGACCATCGGCATGGCCCGCCGTGCCCGTGGCGTCGGCTCCCAAGGCAGCCCTCTGCAGCGGCTGAAAGCGACGCTCGGGCAGAGCTTCGGGCTGCTGGTGCAGGCTGTCAGGCGCGCGTCCCGACTGGCCGTGACCATGGAAGCCCGCGGCTTCGGCGGGGGACAGCGGACGTGGGCCCGCGAATCGACCTACTCACTGCTGGATGCCTGGGTGGTCCTTGGTGGCCTGGTGATTGCTGCGGCTGCCGTGCTGACCGCTGTGGGTGCCGGGACGTGGAGTTTCGTTTGGTGAAAGCCGCGAACGAAGCTTAGCCCTGCTGCCCTGCCTGGATCCGTTCGAAGCCTTCGCGTGTCAGGAATCCCAGCTGTGCCTCCTTTTCGGCGAGCTGGATGATGGGTCCCAGTTCGAAGCACGTGGCCTCCAAACGGCGCAGGGCCTTGGCGTTGCGCGCATCCGGTTCCACGACGATCCTGTCCTTGCCCGGCAGGGAGAACATGTACCGGATGAGCGAGGTAGCGAGCCGCGGAGTGAAGTGCGGGATAGGCCGCGTGGCAGGTGCCAGCAGCAAGTGCATGCCGATGTCTTCTTCGCGGGCGGGGTAGGCCTCGCCCACGGGATCGTGCAGCGGTTCGTAGGTCTGGAATAGTGCGAGAGGTTCGCCGTCCAGCACTACCAGGAAGGCGTGGTGAGTCTCCAAGGAGTCAAGGAACTCGTAGATTTCCAGGACGTCCTCGCGGGAGTGCTCCAGCATGCCCCAAAACCGGGCGCGGGGTTGGGTGACCCACTCGTGGATGAGGTCCAGGTCAGCAGCGGGTTCCAGCGGGACGATCCGCAACGAACCCCAGCCGTCCAGATCCTCGGTGTAAATGGTGGTGCGGGCGGAGAAGTCCTGGGTGGTGGTGGTCATGATTTCCTTCGGGGCCGGGATGCTAACAGATTTGAGGGGTCTTGGGCGTCGCGCCGAAGCAGGTTCCAGTCCGTGACCACCGGGATCAAATCCCCCGCGGCCCACAGCGGCAACTGGTCAGCGAAGTGCGGGGCGTCAGGTTTGCCCGCCGCTCCGAACGGGACGATCCAGCGGCTGCTGGCCCGGTCGGAAAGGTCCCACACGTAGCGTGCAACAGGGCCACGGAAGCTGCGGTCTTCCACTCCGGGCAGGCTTTCGGTGCAGAGTACGCATCCGGTGTCCCCGCTGAGGGGGGTAGTCGGCGACGAGATGCCAAGGCCGGCGGGAAGCACATGGACAGGCAGCACCGTGTGCCGCTCACCCCAGGCCGGCCCGTCCTTCAGCGGCACCTCCGCGTACGCTTCCTGAAGCACTGTCTCTTCCATTGCCGCCGCGGCTTCGGCAGGAATGTCGAGGCCAAGTTCCGAACCCCGGACCACCAATGTTTCAAGGGCAAAACCTATGCGTGACCCCACCGACAGCCAGGGCCCGAACAAGGGGGAGTAGCCGGTGGGTTCAGCCAGACGAGCCAATGCCGGATGACGTGCAATGCGTTGGACCAGGGCGCCGCGCCAGGACGCAAAGGCGCCGGCCTGCCGGCTGTCGCCTCGCATGTGGCCATCCCAGGCGAGGAGCCAGGACCGCAGGGCGCCGGCCTCCTCGGAAAGGTCTTCAGGACCGAGGCCATCGATAAGTCCGCGGAAGAGCGGCCAAGGGCCAAGCAAAACGTCGGTGTGGATGTCCTGCATGTGGTCCACCGTCAGCGCGCCGGCCGGCTGCGTCTCAAGGAGCTCACGGATCCGCCGTGCCCGGTGGGGTGGCGCAAATTCCAGGGCGACGGCATCTCCGCCTCCCGCGGAACGATCGTTTGCGCTGACCACCAGCTGCTCAACCTCCGTGCGGGGCAGGGCAACATAGTGGCCGTCCCAGGCATGGCGGGCAGAGGACGCAGGTACCGGCAACTGACGATTTGCAGGATTTCGTTGGGGAACCAATCCAGCCACGAAATGCCGTACCGCACCGGAGGAGTCCGCAGTCGCGACGCTGTTGACCGGCTCCACCCATGCGTCGAGTGCCGCCTCCACGTCGGCGACGCTCCGGCTCCGCAGCAGCGGCAGGAGGGCCTCGAAACCGAGCCGCCCCTCAACCCGGGCGGGGAAGCGCAAACTCAGGGCGCCGCCGTCGGGCGTTCCCGAGATGACCGGACCCCTGGCGGTTTCGATGACCTCCACGGTCTCGCTCGTGAGAGCGTCGCCGCTGCGCACGTGGATGGTTTCGGTACTCACGACGGCGGGTTCCCAGCCCTGCGCGCCGCGCGCCACAAGACGGTCCTCACCGGAGTCGGTGGCGGGGACCCGGCGGAGTTCCTCTTCGAAGAGGTCCTGGTAGTCGGCCATGGCGTTGGTGATGGCCCACGCTGTGTGGCCGCTGTGCCCGAAGTGCGGCAGCCCAGGGACACCGGGGAAGGCAAACCCCACCACGTCGAACTCCGGGCAGGCGAGACGGAGTTGCTGGTATACGCCCGGGAGTTCCATGAGCCGGTGGGGGTCTCCAGCGATCAACGGAAGTCCGCTCGCGGTGCCTGATCCGTGGGCTGCCCAGGCGTTGCTGCCGGACCAGACGGGGGCCTCGATGCTGAAGAGGCTGATGGCATCCTCGCCCAGGGTGCGTGCTACGTGGGCCCGGAACAGCTTGTTGGGGAAGGTGGAGAACAGGATGTGATGCACCAGGAAGACGCCCAGCGGTGTCCACGGGTTCCAAGGTTCCGGGGTAGAGCCGGACGCTTCAAACTCCGGGCCGCTGCGCAAGCCGTCGGCCAATGCCTGGTTGACCCCTGCGACGTACTTTCCGCACCAGCGCTGTGTGTCGGGATCCAGCCGTTCGAAGCAGCGGCGGGCCGTGTCATCCAGCCTGGCCTGCCTGGCGAAACGATCCCATGCAACGGCTTCCGCACCCAGCACTTCAGCCGTGCGGCCTTCGGAGCGCCACCGTTCCGTTTCGATCTGCCAGGAGCGGTCCGTGGCGGCGTTGACGCCCTGGAGGAAAGCGAGTTCATCGGCGTTTTCGGCCCACATACTCGGGATACCCCATTGATCCCGGTAGGTGCCGGCGCCGCCCGCCGGGGCGGAGTTGTGCGTCGGGGCAGGCGTCATATTCTCTGGCTGCTTTCAAGCTTAGGTTAGGCTTACTTAAGTTCAAGATAGGTGGAGGTGCCCCGGTTCTCAAAATCGTGGCTGTTCGTGAAGGAGTGTTGCTTGAAGCGCAGTTGGGAGGGCGTCGTCCTCAAGGTCATGGGCGCCAAGGACTTCAGGCTCGAGGTGACCGGACGCGATGAAATCACCCCGGACTTCCTCCGCATCCACGTCCGCGACGGAGGGCTTCTGGCGGCCACCGGCCTACACCCCACCATGTGGATCCGGCTCTGGTTCGACGACGCCGGGAAAGGGCACCAGCGCGCCTACACCCTGGTGAGCCCCGACCCCGCCACGGGGACCTTCAGCATGGACTTCGCCATGCACCGCGGCATCGCCGCCGATTGGGCACGCACCGCTGCGCCGGGTGACATCATCGAAGCCACCGTCCAAGGCAGTGCCTTCACCTACCCCCAACCCGCCCCGCGGCGGATCTGGGTGGTTGGCGACCCGGCCTCGATTCCGGCCATCAATTCGCTCCTCCAGGAGCGCGACGCCGTAGGCCGTACGCCGGTGACGGCTTGGCTTGAGTACCAGCACGACGCCGACCCCTCGCTTAAGGTGCGGACGTCAGGGAACGACGTCGTCACCTGGATTCCGCGCAAACGCGACGGTGCCGCGCTGGTTGAGGAGGTCTGCGCGGCGCTTACTCCTGACGCGGTCTCAGCCGCGGAAGACTTCTTCTGGGTCGCTTGCGAAGCATCCAGCACACGCGCCATCGTCAAGCACCTGCGCAAGGTTTTGGGCGTGGACAAGCACCGGATCGACGCGCTCGGGTATTGGCGGGCTTAGGCCATGGCTACTCGCGCCAGTTGAGGAACCCCTTTTTGCCTTCCGGTGGTGTCAGCACGACGTCCCGGCCGTACTTCTTCTTTGCGTCGGCGCCGAAAAAGGCATCCGGGATGATCCGAACGGCCTTGATGACCTTCCCGTCCTTCAGGAAAACAAAGAGGGCAGGCGACGCCGTGTAGCGGTTCTCCTTCGTCAGTGGTTCCCCGAACGCTACCTCAATGTCTTTGGCAAGGGTTCCTTCCGTGATGAATCCAGCTTGGTCCCAGTCGAAGTCGGTGGCCTCAGCGAGCTTCAACTCAGTTCCGTTCGTGGCTGATTCCAGGACCTGGCTGTTGAGTTTTTCGTTTGATTCGGGCATGACGGATCCTCCTAGTGAGCAGGCGGCCAAGGCGCAGGCCACGACAAAACTGAGCAGCCCGGCGAGGGCGGCGTGCACCACGCGAGGCCGCGACCGCCGTCGGGAAGGTCCCAAGAGCGGGCCCGTCACGAGGTGGTCCGGGACTCGTCGTTGAAGTCGGGATCCTGCCCGGGGACAGGCGGGGCGTTACCCGCGTCGCCAGTTTGGTCCATGGGGACCTCGTTGGATGGATGTGGCAACAGATCGGGGCCTACCACTACGGCGTCTCCCTTGTTGACGGCTTCTTCGACCAAATCAGCGAGTTCCTCGGCGCTGGCATCCGGGTTGGCCACCGCGATGTTCCGTCCTACCTCGTTGTTGTAGAGGTCCATGGCCTCGCGGGGAGCGGGATTACCCGGCAACTGCTCGTGGGCCGTGGCGTAGTCTTCGGCCCAGTCGACACCGAACTCCTTCACCATGAGGGCGTTCCAATAAGCGTGGCGGAAGGCGTCGTTGTGGTCATCGTTTTGATCCTCGCTGGGAAACCTCTCGTCCGCAACACTGAAGGCGTCATCGTGGATTCCCTTGAAGGCATTCATTTCGAAAGGGCCCAGGCCGTTGAGCAGTTCGGCTTCCTTTTCGGTGACGTCGCGCTGGTCCACCACGAACCGCAGCGGGTCCCAGTCACCGGGCCACTGCGTGGTCTCGGCGTCGCTGACCTGGTATTCGTCCAGGATCTCCTGTGGGGAGGGCCTGCCCGGGTCTGCGTTGGCGGTTGTTGATGCCGTGATGGTGCTGCCGCCGAAACTTGCTGCACTGCCGGCGCTGGCGTCCATGGAGGCAGCCGATTGTTCCTCGGCGTTGGTCAGCACGGACCTTGAGGCTTCTTCGATGCCTCGGGACGTCATGTCCAGCAGCGGCCGTAGGCTTGCCTGCCATTCCCCGGCAAAGCGCTTGGCATCCTGCCCTTGCCAGTGGCTGCCTTGCGAGACCAGCGAATCGAGTTCGCGAGCCTTGCTCATCAGCAAGGACGCGCCGGTGGCCAGGGCTTTTGAGAGAGCTTTGAGTTGGTCGACGTCGGCGCCGTAGAAAGGCATCTTTCCCCCTTGGACTGTGCTGTCCATGCTTAGGCATCGCCGCGGGGTGGCACAATGGGGAGTTCTTCCCTTGTGCAATCCGAAGTGAGCGGACTGTTGGCGGGACTTGCGCCGTCGAGTATTTTTATCGCACGGACCGGGTACGGTGTGATCCTGACCGCGAAATCCTTCCCTTGAGCTGGCTTTCTAAATCACTTGTGATATTTTTTATGCATGACGCAACCGACCGCCGAAAACGTAGGCCTCCTGCTCCGCAACGCCCGCAGCGAGAAGGGCTGGACGCAGGGGCAGTTGGCATCCGAGCTGGGAACCAGCCAGAGTGCAATCGCCCGGATGGAACAGGGCAAGCAGAATCTCAGCCTCCGGATGATCGAACGCTTGGAGGCAATTTTCGGGCACTCCATCGTGAAGGTCGGGAAGCCGCAGATGACCCACCTCCGCGTGGAAGGTGGTCGTACGCTCTCCGGCGAAGTGGATGTGAACAGCAGCAAGAACGCGGGCGTCGCCCTGTTGTGTGCCAGCCTGATCAACCGTGGCACCACCACGCTTCGGCGGCTGGCGCGCATCGAGGAAGTCAACCGCATCGTTGAGGTCCTGACGTCCATCGGTGTGGAGTGCACCTGGCTTAACGGCAGCGACCTGCGCATCCGCAGGCCCGAGGTCCTGGACATGGACATGATGGACGTGGACGCCGCACGCCGTACCCGCAGCGTCATCATGCTGCTTGGTCCGCTCCTTGACGAGACCGACGAGTACCTGCTTCCTTACGCCGGCGGTTGCGACCTCGGCACCCGCACGGTTGAGCCCCACATGCAGGCCTTGCGCCAGTTCGGGCTCAGGGTGGGCGCCAAGTCCGGGTTCTACTCCGTGGTGGCGCCCCCCGCCGATCAGTTAGACCGTTCGTTCGTCCTGACCGAGCGCGGCGATACCGTCACCGAGAATGCGATCATGGCCGCTGCGCACCGCGAAGGAACCACCGTGATCCGCAACGCAAGCCCCAATTACATGGTGCAGGACCTGTGCTTCTACCTGCAGGGCCTTGGCGTGGACATCGAGGGCGTTGGCACCACCACGCTGCGTATCACGGGACGCTCCAGCATCGACGTGGACATCGAGTACTTCCCTTCCGAGGACCCCATCGAGGCCATGAGCCTTATCACCGCGGGCATCGTGACCCACTCGGAGGTCACCATTCGCAGGGTTCCCATCGAGTTCATGGAAATCGAACTCGCGATGCTGGAACAGATGGGCCAGAAACTGGAAATCTCCGGGGAATACATGGCGCGGAACGGCCGGACCCGCTTGGTGGACGTGACCACCAAGCCCTCCGAGCTCCGGGCACCCCAGGACAAGATCCATCCCATGCCGTTCCCTGGCCTCAACATCGACAACCTGCCCTTCTTCGCCGTGATCGCCGGCAACGCCGAGGGGCAGACGATGATCCACGACTGGGTTTACGAGAACCGCGCCATCTACCTGACTGAACTCAACAAACTCGGCGCCCAGGTGCAGCTCCTGGATCCGCACCGGATCTACGTCAATGGACCCACCCGGTGGCGCGCCGCGGAGATCGGCTGCCCGCCTGCACTACGGCCGGCCGCCTGCCTGCTGCTGGCAATGTTGGCAGCGCGGGGTACGTCGGAACTGCGCAACATCTACGTCATTGAGCGTGGCTACGAGGACCTGGCAGAGCGGCTGAACACCATCGGCGCAAAGGTGGAGTACTTCCAGGACTGAATCACAGCCTCTTTTCAGAGGGCGATCTTGTAGACGTGGTGGACGGACTCCTTGGCGAACGTGTCGGTGAACGCGCCGTTCTCCGCGGAGATGGTGCGGTTCTCGTTGAGCACTTCAACACGGGTGCCGTTGATGCCGTCGGGGAGCTTGAAGGTACGTTCCCCGGTGGTGGCGTCCTGGGTCATGGCGAAGATGTATGCTGATCCGTCCTTGACCTTCAGCATGGTGTCCAGGCTGTCACCGAACCTCCATACGTAGGATTGCGTGTTCAGGACGGGGGCAAGCGCCTTGACCTCGGCGTTGACCTCGCCCATGGCCCGCACCTGGTCCCGGGCGCAGTCCCGGTTGGAAATACGCACGTCTGCCAGCGCGTCACCGGACATGCAGGGGTTGCTGTCGCCCCCGCCCGGTGACTGGGTGAACCACACGATGCCCCGCGACTCATGGATGAGCATTGCCCAAACCTGCGCTTTGACGCGCTCAGCTGTCATCTGGTCCGAGAGGTCGTGTTCGCCCTCGGGGCTCAGGACTGTCGGGAGGGACCAGATAGGTGTGTGGACTCCCCGGGCAATGTTGACTTCCTGCTGGATCTGCATGGCTTTGGCGTACGCGGACGCTGTTTGGCACGTAGCCGTGGTTGTCGGGTTGTAGCCGGTTGGTGTGCGGAGCCGCCAATCCCTGCACGCCCCCGCATAGTAGTAGTTGGAAGTCGAAGACACGTCCACGGTTTCCCAGTAGCGTCGGGTGATGTCCATGGGCGCGTCATAACTGATGAGCGAGGGGGTCCAGTTGGCGTAGGTGAACCGGCCTTGCTCCTTCGACTTGGCTTCCTCGACCGTGCGGTACATGTGGGCGACGCCCTCGTCCCAGCCGAACCGTCCATCCACCTCGTCGTCGATGTAGTTGCCCGGGAGCTGCCCCCAGTCCAGGGGTGCGTCTTTGGGTCTCATGAGCGAGAACATGCCGTTTTGTTCGAAAAGGCGATGGTCGGTGTCCGGGTTGAACTGTACGTAGAAGTTGATGCCGTGCGCCTTGTCGAACTGCATTTGGGGGCCATTGGCTGATGCGTACCAGACGCCGATGGGGAAGAACGCCGGGTCATCCCAGCCTGCCGCGTCGGCTTTGGCAAACTTCTTCCAGAACTCCGGTCCGCCGTCCCAAGGAACCCTGGCAAGGCCCTCAAGGCTGCCTCCCTGCTCGGGGGCCGTTGAAGAGGGGCCGGCGGGCAGCGACGACGCAGGCGCAGACTGCCCCGGCGGGGTGAGGTTGGGAGACAGCGTCGGGGGCTCGGATGACGTTGCCGGGGGAGGGGCTGTACTCGGGGTGCACGCGGTAGCGAGCAGTCCCAAGAGGGCAAGGGCGGTGGCCAGTTTGCCGCTCCGGCTAGCCGCCCCGCGTGTGCATCCGGCCATGTGAGCCTCCGATCAGGTACTCAGGATAGTGGCCCCGCTTCGTCACCGGCAGGCCTTGGGCGCATTTGCCTCGAATTTCCCGTAAACGTTCCACTTCGTTGCCATGACCGTGGCGTCTGCTGTGACCCTCAGCTTCAAGGGCGCAGAATGGAGCCATGCGGACTTTCGGGGTTGAGGAAGAGCTACTCATCGTCGATCCCGTGACGGGCGAGCCCTTGGCCCTCGCGGACGCGCTGCTGGCTGGTAGCGACCAGCCAACGG
Source organism: Paenarthrobacter sp. NPDC089322 (assembly GCF_040684895.1). NCBI lineage: Bacteria > Bacillati > Actinomycetota > Actinomycetes > Micrococcales > Micrococcaceae > Paenarthrobacter > Paenarthrobacter sp. NPDC089322. The sequence continues at coordinate 36,896 of NZ_JBFBGW010000014.1, read as the reverse complement.
AGGCAGGCACGGGCCTTAGCCACGAACTCAAGCTTGAGCAGATCGAAACCCAGACCCGGCCTTGCCACACTTACAGCGAACTCTTGCCGCAGATCAGGCGTGGGCGCGCCATGGCCAACGACGCCGCCAGGAAACACAACGCGAGGGTGGCCGCCATCGCAACGTCGCCGCTCGCGTCGAACACGCATACGACGCCGGACCCACGCTACGCAGTGATGCTGGAGCGCTTTGGGTTGACGGCCCACGAGCAACTGACGTGCGGGTTTCACGTGCACACCTCCGTGGAGTCGCCGGAGGAAGGCGTGGTGGTCCTCGACCACATCAGGGACAAACTGGCCGTGCTGACGGCAATCAGTGCCAATTCCCCCTACTGGCGCGGGCTGCCCACAGGCTTCGACAGCTATCGGATCCAAGCATGGAACCGCTGGCCAACTTCCGGTCCTTCTGCGGTTTTCGGTTCCCTGACCGCCTATCGCCGCATGGTGAAGCGGCTGCTGGAGACGGGCGTGCTCCTGGACGAAGGCATGATCTACTTCGACGCACGTATCTCACGGAACCATCCCACCGTGGAAGTCCGGGTGGCCGATGTCTGCCTGAGGTCGGAGGACGCGGCACTGATCGCGGTGTTGGTGCGGGCTTTGGTGGAGACGGCTTCCTTGGAAATGCTCGACGGCGTTGAGCCCGCCTCCGTGCCTACGGCACTCCTTCGGATGGCGAGTTGGCAGGCGAGCAACGTTGGTTTGCGCGGAGACCTCTTGGACTTCGGCGATTTCCGGCCACAGCCCGCGGCCGAGGTGGTGTGGGCATTGGTGGACTACCTTAGCCCTGTGCTGGATGACCAAGGCGAGCTGGAGTTGGTGAAGGCCGGGATCTCGGACATCCTCGAGCGTGGGAACGGAGCCCATGAACAACGCGAGGCCGCGGTGCGCTTCAGCAACCGCCAAAGGGGCGGGCATGCCGCAGCGGGTTCGCCGCCCACGGCCGAGGCCTTGGGAGCGGTGGTTGGGCATGCAGTGAAAATGACCATGCGGGGTGCCTCCGCGGCAGCGCACAAGGATGCCGCGGCTCACAAGGATGCGGCCCCGACGCTGACGAGGGTTCGGAGGCCCTAGTTCCGGCCCGGCTCCGCACTGGCGGGAGGTTCCTCCCACACCATCAGGTACGCGCCGGCGATACCTTCTATGAGGTAAAACACAAACGGCGGGATGTCCTTCTTCGCCACCAGGATAGCCCCGTAGACAGGCGCGCTTGCGGCAGCAGTGACACCGATCCAGCGTTTGGCGGGTGACGCCAACAGGCTCCCGCCCAGAGCGGCCAGGGCAAGGACGTGGAATCCGGAATATGCGAGGAAAGGCCAGTTGGAGCCTCGCCGATACGCAAATTTTTCCAGGTTGGAGGCCCGGTTCGCCAGGCTGGCCACGAACAGCGGTGCACCCGTGAGCAGGGCGCCGGCAGTGGCGATCGCCCATCCTTTGGCTTTCCCGTGGGGAAGTGCCCGAGCGAACGCGGCGAAACCCACCGGGACAGCCACCGTTCCTGCAGCAGCAAGATGCTGGCCAACGACCCAGCCGCGCTTTCCTGCCTGGAGCATCCGGAGACGCGCAGCAGCGTCAGCAGTGATATACACACGCTGCACGGGGGAGATGCCCGCAAACCAGATCGCCGTGCCGGCGGCAATGACTGCTCCGGCACGGCGATAAGGGCGGTTTCCGCTCATGGCAGCAAGGTTAGACCTGTTTGAGGGCCTTCTCCAGATCCGAAATGAGGTCGTCCACGTCCTCGAGACCAACAGACAAACGGACCACGCCATCAGTCAGGCCAATCGCCGCACGACCCTCCGGACCCATAGCCCGGTGAGTGGTGGTAGCGGGGTGGGTGATGAGGGACTTGGAGTCGCCCAGGTTGTTGGAGATGTCGATGACACCCAGTCCATCCAGCAAGGCAAACGCCGCCTCTTTGGCAGTGCGGCCAGCCGACGGCGAGAGTTCGAACGTCAGGACGGTGCCACCGGCCTTCATTTGCTTGGTGGCAAGCTCGTACTGCGGGTGCGACTTCAGCAGCGGGTACTTGACCCAGCTGATGGCTGGCTGCTGCTCCAGCCATTCCGCGATCTTCAACGCAGAGGCCGAGCTATGGTTCACGCGCAGCCCGATCGTCTCCAGGCCCTTGGTCAACACCCACGCATTGAAGGCCGAGAGGGAAGGACCTGTGTGGCGCATGAGCTGTTTGACCGGACCGTCGATGTATTCCTTGGTTCCAAGGATCGCTCCGCCCATGACACGGCCCTGGCCGTCAATGTGCTTGGTGCCGGAGTAGACGATCACGTCCGCGCCCAGCTCGCCGCAACGCTGCAGCAGCGGAGTGGCAAAGACATTGTCGACGACGACAGTCGCTCCCGCAGCATGCGCGAGGTCGCTGACGGCTTGGATATCGACGATTTCCTGCATCGGGTTGGATGGTGATTCGAAGAAGACAGCGGTGGTCGGCCGGGAGAGGGCGTCGCGCCACTGGTCCAGGTCCGGACCATCAACGAAGACCGTTTCAACGCCCCAGCGCGGCAGGATCTCGTTGAGGATCACAAAGCATGAACCGAACAGGGAGCGGGCCGCCACCACGCGGTCACCGGCAGCCAGCAAGGCACCCAAGGCGGTGAACACCGCGGACATGCCGGACGCCGTCGCAAAGCACGCTTCGGTTCCTTCGAGCAGGCGCAGCCGCTCTTGGAAGGTAGCTACCGACGGGTTGCCGTAGCGTGAGTAGACGAAGCGCTCGTCTTCGCCGGTGAAGGCGCGTTCTGCAGCTGCGGCGGATTCGTAAACGAAGCCGGAGTTCAGGAAGACAGGCTCGGCCGTTTCCTGGAAATTGGTACGGTCAAGTCCGCCACGGACTGCCTGGGTGTCAGGGCTCCAGCCGGCGGCGTCGGGATTGAAAGTCACTTAGTCGGTCCCCAGGTTCGTCGGCAGGCCACGGTTCTTCCAGCCATTCACGGTGCGTTCGCCGTAACGGTCCGGCTCACCTTCAAAGCCTTCAAGCACGTTGTAGGACGTGAAGCCGGCTTGGGTTGCTGCGATGGCGGCAGAGATGGAGCGCTGGCCGGAGCGGCAGATGAACACGAGTTCAACGCCGTCGCCCTCGGGAGCCTGCTGCTGCAGGTCCTCGAGGAAGCGGGAGTTCGGGATGCCGCCGGCGAGGTTCCACTGGATGAACAGGGGATCGTTTTCCGTGGCCTTGGTATCGGGGATGCCGATGTGGGCCCACTCGCCCTCGGTGCGCACGTCCACCAGGATGGCGCCCTCTTCAAGCTTTGCCCACGCGTCGTGCGGGGTCAGGTCACCTGCGTAGCTCATGCGTGTCCCTCGAATGCTTCCTCGTCCTCGTAGTTCTCCAGCTGGTCCACAGCGCTCGCGACTGCGGCATCCGCGCTGGCGATGGCAGTGGGCAGCACGACCGCCTGAGCCACGATCACGTCAGTGCCGTTGAACGTCGCTGACGGGCTGCCGTGCAGTACGTAGCCTTCGGCGAGGGCGTTGCTGATGCGCTCGCAGAAGTCGCGGGTATCTGGGCCGGTAATCAGGCGGTAGGAGAGTTTTTCTTCAGTGGGTTCAGGCATTGGGCGGTGCTCCTCAGTCACGCTTGCAGTTCGAAGTGTCGAATACGCCGAGTAGTCACCTGAGGCACCCCGCCGGAGAGAGGGTTGCCGACCAGCAAGTCAGGGCTTAACGCTGGTGCTCATTACTCAAGAAAAACGTAACATCCACGGGCGCGGCGCCGCATTTGTTGCAGTGCCGGTGGGCGTCATCTTGCGTAACGGCGGCTACTGTGACTGCTGGTTCCGGAGGTCCCGGACGGCCGCGCCCACGGTGGAATAGAAATGGTCCGGCGTGAACCGGGCGGCCGTGCCCAGATGGACCAGCTTGTCCTTGACGGGCCCTTTCAGCTCAGCGAAAACCAAGTCGACACCCCGACGGGCAAGCCACTCGTCCAACGTCACAAGGTCATCCAGTGCCGTGGTGTCGATGCCCGTGATGGGTTCGGCCGCGAGGATCACATGCGTGACGTGGTCCTCGGCCTCATCCAGTTCTTCCCGGACAAAGCCCGCCAGGACCTGGCCGTTGCCGAAGAACAAGGGAGCGTCGAACCGGAGGATCAGGAGGCCCGGGATGCGTGCGCCCTCGGGATGGCGGGTGAGGTCGTGGTAGCCCGGCCGGCCTTCCTGCCCACCCAGTTCCGTCCGGTAGGGATTCCAGGCCCGCCGGACAAAGTCGAGCAGCGCCAGGGCAATGGCCACCAGGATTCCCTGCAGCACACCCACCAGGAGCACCCCGAGGAACGCCGCAAGCATCACCACGGACTCGCTGCGGCTCAGGCGCAGCAATCGGCGGACCCCAGCCGGGTCGGCAAGGGCAATGGCCGCGGCGATCACCACGGCGGCCAGCGTTGCGGAGGGCAGATACTCGGTCACCCCCGGTGCCAGCAGCATGAAGGCCAGGACCAGGGCCGCTCCGACGGCGCCCGTGAGTTGCGATTTTGCGCCCGCGTCCACGGCAACTGGAGTCCGCGAACTGCTCCCGCAGATCGGGAAACCGCCAAGGAATCCGGTGGCGGCGTTGGCGGCGCCCAGAGCGGCCATTTCCCGGTTTCCGGACACCCTCTTTCCTTCCTTGGCAGCCAGCGATTGGGACAGGACGCCGGTGTCCGCAAACGCCATCAGGGCAATGCCTGCTGCTGGCGGGACCAAAGCAAGGGCATCGGCCCAGCTGATTCCGTCCAGTGCCGGCGCCGGAAGTCCCTGCGGCAGCGCCCCGGTGACCTTGACGTCGTCGTTCAATCCCCACAGGGCCGTAGCCAGGCAGGAGGCCACCACTGCCAGCAACACCCCGGGCACTTTCCATTTCAGGAGGCGCGGGATCCAGATCAACGCCAGCGATCCCAGCCCCAAAGCCACGGCGATGTAGTTGGTGCCGCCGTCGACCACCGATGTGAAGGCCTTGCCGAGTTTCTCCCAGATCGATCCGTCGCCGGCCTCGATGCCAAGGAACGCCGGCAGTTGCGACAGGCCAACGTACACGGCAAGGCCGTTGAGGTACCCGAGCCTGATGGGTTTGGACAGCAACCCGGTGATGGTTCCCAGGCGCAGCGCAGCACCTAGGAGCATGATGACGCCAACCAATATGGCCAGGAGCCCGGCCAGTGCCACCGACTTCTCCCCGCCGCCCACGGCGAGCGGCATGATCGCTGCCGCGATCAGCGGTGCCAAAGCCGAGTCCGGGCCGAGAACCAGGATCCTGGACGGCCCGACGACGGCGTACACCAGCAACGGAACAACAGTCGCGTAGAGCCCGGTGACGGGAGGGAGTCCCGCGGCCTGCGCGTAGGCCATGCCTGCCGGAACCAGCAAGGCGAACAAGGCGGCGCCCGCCACAAGATCGTGCCGCAGCCACTCCCGCTTGTATCCCTTGAGGGCCCAGGCGCTGCGCAGTTTGTCGAGGGAGGTTCGGACTGCCGGGGGCGCACTCATACAGCGATCATTCCGGACCTAAGCGGAATGGGGAACCCGGACGGTGGCCTGGCCCCTCCAAATATGACGCTGCGGGAGCATAATTGACGCAGTACGACCCCCTGTAACTTCGCATGAAATCAGGTCGCGGTGATCGGACAAAGCGGTTCTACACTCAAGCCCATGCTGCATTTCGGATGGTTCGTGGGCCACGGCTTCGGGGTCCAGGGGTGGGGGACTCCCGGCTACAGCCTGGGCTACGACTGGAAGAAGCCTGCCCTCTACCAGGAGGCCGTGCGGGCGTTCGAACAATCGGGCCTGGACCTGTTCATCATCGAGGATTCACTGACTGTCCCGGACACATACGGCGGCACGGCCGAGGTCTCGCTGGCGCATGCGTCCTTCGCGCCCAAGCACGATCCGCTGGCGTTGGTCCCGTACCTCCTTTCGGCCACGGAGCACCTCGGGATCGTGCCGACGGTCAGCGCCTCCTTCTATCCGCCCTTCACGGCGGCACGCCTGCTGGCCACATTGCAGCACTTCTCCGACGGACAGTTGGGGTGGAACGTGGTCACCTCCGGCAGCGACCTTGCCGCCCAGAATTACGGCCTGGACCAGCAGATCGAACACGACCTCCGCTACGAGAAGGCCGAGGAATTCGTCGACGTCGTCAGGCGGCTTTGGCGGAGCTGGGAACCTGACGCTGTGCTGGAGGACGTTTCCGCCGGCGTTTTTGCCGATCACCGGAAGGTGCACCCGATCAACCACGAGGGTGACTTCTTCAAAGTCCGGGGACCGTTGAACACTGCACCTTTGCCCGAGGAACCAGTCCTGGTGCAGGCCGGTGCCTCACCGCGTGGCAAGGCATTTGCGGGCGGCCACGCCGATGTGGCGATTGCGTTGGCACGTGGTGTGGACGGTATGAAGGCCTACCGGGATTCGATCCGGGACGAGGCGGCGAAGGCCGGCAGGAATCCTGACGACATCAAGGTGCTGTTCGTCCTGAAGCCCACGGTGGTTGGTTCTGCTGCAGAGGCCGAAGAGCTGCGGGCCCAACGGCGGGAGCTCACACAGCGGGATATCGACAGCCAACTCAACTCCATCTCCTATTTGTCCGTGATCGACTTCAAGCAATTCGACCTCGACGCACCACTGCCGGAGTTGAGCACCAACAGTAACCAAGGCACTCTGGAACACTTCGCCAAAGCGGCCCCGCCCGGTTCCACCCTCCGCCAGATCCTGCAGGCCCGCAGCGGCGGCGCCGGCGATTCGATCATTGGCACGGTGAGCGAGATCGCCGACTACCTGGAGGAGACAGGCGAGGCCGTGGGCGGGGACGGCTTCCTGTTCTCGGGTTTCGTGGATCCTGTCACGGTACACGGCGTGCTGGACAAGCTCACGCCCGAGCTGCGGAGGCGCGGGCTGTTGAGGACGAGTTACGGCAACGGCGGGTTCCGGCAGAACCTGCTGGACTTTTGACGATGACCGAGGACTCCAGGACGTTGGTGATCGGCACCTCGCATGTCCACCCCCGCGAGGTGGCCCTCGTGGCCCTGGACCCACTGTTTCACGTGGAACTCAACCATGATGCGTTGACTTTGATCGGCCGATCACGGGAGGTCGTGGAGCGGGCGGCTGCTTCCGGGCAAAGGGTGTACGGGCTCAACACGCTGCTGGGCTCCGGCCGGGACACGGTTGTGGAGGAGAAGGCCGTCCTCGCGTACCAGGTGCAGGTGGTCCGGTATCACAACAGCGGCGTAGGCGAGTATCTGGACAGGTCTTCCGCGCGTGCGGTCATCCTGGCGCGGCTCGTCGGCTTCAGCCGCGGCGGTTCCGGTGTCAGGCCGGAAACGGCGCGCTTCTACGCTGAGCTGCTGAACCGTGGTGTGTTCCCCGCAATCCCGCGCGAGGGTTCGGTGGGCTCGTCCGACCTCACCCAGCTCGCCGCCGTCGCCGCCGTTGCGATCGGCGAGGGAACAGCAATCGATGCGGCGGGAACCCTGGTGCCCGGCGCCAAAGCGCTCGCGGACGCCGGACTCCAACCACTTACCCTCGCACCCGGTGAGGCCCTTGCGTTGGTCAGCGCCAATGCGTATTCCGTAGGTTCCGGGACTCTCGCCTTGGTGAGGCTGCAGCAGGTGGCTGGCCTGGCCGACGTCGCGCTGTCCCTGTCGCTGGAGACCATCGCACGGTACGACGGCGGCGGGAACCTGAGTCCCTTTTCGGCGGCGATCCAGGCGGCCAAGGCGGTGGACGGCCAGCGGAAATCGGCCGCCGCTGTTCGCCGGCTGTTGAGCGGCGGGTGGCTGGAAGACGTTCGTCCCGAGGTATCTGTGCAGGACGCACTCTCATTCCGTGCCGCTCCGCAAACGCACGGGGCTTTCCGCTCCCTGGTGTCGCAGCTTGGCCTGGCGTTGGAGGTGGAACTCAACGGACGCGGCGACAACCCCTTGGCAGACGTTGAATCAGGACTCATGGTTTCCGGCGGGAACTTCCAGCCGATGCAACTGGCTCTTTTCTTCGAGGGACTGCGGCTGGCGTTGGCGCACGTGGGCATCTCCAGCGAACGCCGCATTGCCAAGCTATACCCGCCGCAGCGTGCCATCCGGGCCAAGCACTTGCAGGCTGCAGCTGATGGCCCGGGCGGGGAGGGCGGTCTGGTGGAGGAGGAGTTGCCCGGACTGCTCTGGTACTCCGCTGCCGGGCTGCTGGCCGAACTGAAGTTCCTGGCCGCGCCTGCCACGCTGGGAGCACCCACTCTTTCGGCCGACGTCGAGGACCACTCGAGCCTGGCCCCGCTAGCTTTGCAGCAGCTCGAAAAGTCCTTGGACGCCGCTGAGAAGCTTTTGGCGATCGAAGCGCTGACGGCGTCCTTCCTGCTGCTCGAAGCGGGAGCCGCGAAACCGCTCGGAAAGGGGACTGCCGCCGTCGTGGGTCGACTCGCTGACTTGCTCGCGGACCGGCCGTCGGCACCTCAACTCGTCGAGCGGGCGCGGAGCGAATTACGGGAACTCGTGGACTCCGTGGAAAGCCAGGAAGGAGAGAAGGCGTGGTGAATACAGCGATACCTAAGCACGGTGCCGGGCCTTTGTTGCCCGCCGGCCTGGACGCCTCAGTCCTGGACAAAGTGGGAAACACGCCGCTGGTGAAGCTCGAAAACCTGGGCCGTGGACTGGGCAGCACCATCCACATCAAGCTTGAGTCGGAAAACCCCGGCGGGTCCATCAAGGACCGGACCGCCCTTAGCATGGTGAGGGCGGCGGAGAAGTCCGGAGAGCTGCAGCCGGGGGCCACAATCGTCGAGAGTACGTCGGGCAACACCGGGATAGGCCTGGCACTCATTGGCCTGCTGACCGGGCATCCCGTGGTAGTGGTCACCGGCGACACCATCTCGGAAGAGAAGCTCGCCGCGCTGCGGCAATATGGTGCCCGCGTGGTGGTGACGGACTGGAGCGCGCCGTCGGAGTCGCCGGAAAACGCGCGCGCCGTGGCGGCACGGATCACTGCGGAGACACCGGGCGCCTGGCGGCCCATGCAGTTCGACAACCCGGCCAACCCGGCCGCGCACTACACAACCACCGGGCCGGAAATCTGGGAGCACACCCGGGGGAAGCTCACCCACTTTGTGGCAGGGATCGGTACCGGTGGAACCATCAGCGGCAATGGCCGGTTCTTGAAGGAACGGGTGGCGGCCGAACGGCCTGGCGGGCATCTGGAAGTGGTAGGTGCCGACCCTTACGGTTCCGCCTACAGCGGGGGACACCCAGGAGAGATCCTGGTGGATGGCGTAGGCAACTCCTGGCCGGAGCCGGAATGGCCCAAGATCTTCGACCGCTCCATCGTGGACCGTTTCCTGCGCATCCCCAACGACGAGGTCTACACGACAGTCCACCGGCTCCTCGACGAGGAAGGGCTCGCACTGGGGCCATCATCCGGGCTCGCGGTCGCTGCTGCGGTGCGGGTGGCACGCGCGGCGCCGCACGGCTCGGTGGTGGTGGCCATAGCCCCCGACGCCGGCACGAACTACTTGAGCAAGGCCTTCAACCCGGTGTGGCTGGCGGAAAACGGCATCCGCCTCGCCGCCGACTCCGTCCCCGGCGAGTAACCCTCTCTCACTGTTGGCCGGGTTTGTGGGGACGCTCTCTCACTGTTGGCCGGGTTTGTGGGGACGCTCTCTCACTGTTGGCCGGGTTTGTGGGGACGCTCTCTCACTGTCCCTTGCGTTAGGCTCCAACCATGCCCGAACAGGATACAAAGCCGCGCCTCGCCGGATACTTGGACAAGCAGCAGCCCGACCTCTATGCAACCCTGAGCCACTATTCCCAGCAGCTCGTCGATGAAGCCGACCGTCTTGGCGTGCCGCGCCGGACACTGGAGCTCATCAACTATCTCGCCTCGCAGATCAATGGCTGTGCCTTCTGCCTGGATCTTCACCATCGCCGTGCCTTGAAGTACGGGGAAACAGAACAACGCCTGTCCCTCGTAGCCGTGTACAAGGAGGTTCAGCTGTTCGAGCCCGCCGAAGTCGTGGCCATGGAACTGGCAGAGCAGATCACCCGGATGAGCACATCCCGGCCCAGCCCGGAGCTCTTCGAGCGGGCCCGGCGACACTACAGCGACGAGCAGATCAGCGTCCTGTGCATGGCAGCCATCGGAATCAACGCTTTCAACAGGCTCTCCATTCTGAGCGAGCACCCGGTGCGTGCGGCGAAGAAATAGCCCCACCACGAAGAGGGTGTGCCTCCACGACCCTCTTTGGAATGAAGTCAGCCCTTGTGCAACCGGATGAGGTTGCACAAGGGCTGTTTGGTGTTCAAAGCAGGTCAGGAAGCCACGGCTAAAAACCTAGGAAGCGGCAGCAATCTTGGACCGGCGTCCGTACTTGAAATAGAAGAACGCGTAGCAGGCCCCCACGAACGGGATGCCAAACAACAGCGCTGCCACCTGGTTCGGGTCGAACGCAATGCCTATCAGGGACACCACACACAGGGCGAACGCCAGGATCGGAACCAGCGGGAAGAACGGCGCCTTGTAGGGGAGCGTGCTGAGGTCTCCACCGTTCTTCACAAATGTCCGCCTATAGACAAAGTGCGATGCCACGATGGACATCCACACGCCCACGGTAGCGAAACCCGCGATGGAAACGAGCACCAGGTACACGGTGGCCGGTGCCACGATGCTGCTAACAAGGGATGCCAGGCCGCCGAGCATGCTCACGCACAGGGCAATCATCGGGATGCCTCGTTTGGTGAGTTTCTTGAAGGCCTTGGGGGCGTGGCCCTCGTCGGCGAGCGAAAAGAGCATGCGAGCACAGGAAAAGAGTCCGCAGTTTCCGGCCGACAGCAGCGCCGTGATGATCACGAAGTTCATGATGTCCGCGGCAAACGGAATGCCGAGCATGGAGAAGACGGTGACGAACGGGCTCTCGTCCACGCTGACTTTCTCGTACGGGATGGTTGCTGCGATGACGGTAATGGCGCCAACGAAGAAGATCATGAGCCGGATGACGGTGGTCCGCATGGCCTTGGGGATGTTGGCGCCCGGGTTGGCCGTTTCACCGGCTGCGACGCCGATCAGCTCGGAACCTGAGAACGCGTAGAAGACTGCAAGGCAGGTGACAAAGACGCCCGTGAACCCGTTGGGGAAGAGTCCTTGGTCGGTGGAGAAGTTTTCGGTCAAGGACGGGTAGCCGCCTTCCGCCAGCGGGTGGAAGCCCAGCAGTGCGGCGCCGCCCAGGATGATCAGGCCGACGACGGCGGCGACCTTGATCAGCGCGAACCAGAACTCTGATTCGCCAAAGACGCGCGATGAAATCGCGTTGAGCGTGAACAGGACGGTGGCGAAAACGAAACACCAGACCCAGACGTCCACGCCCGGGAACCACCGTTGCATCAGCAGGCCGGCAGCTGTGAACTCCGAGCCCAGGGCTACCGCCCAGCACAGCCAGTAGAGCCAGGCTGTTGCGAAGCCTGTGGCAGGTCCTATGGTCCGGGCTGCATAAATGTGGAATGCGCCTGACACGGGGAACGCAACGGCGAGTTCCCCGAGGCATGCCATGACCAGGTAGACCACCACGGCCCCGATGAGGAACGCGATGACTGCGCCCAAGGGGCCGGCTGTAGCAATGGTGTAGCCCGAGCTAACGAACAGGCCGGAACCAATGACGCCGCCCATCGCGATCATCACCAGGTGCCGGGCCTCCATGGAACGGCGAAGCCCTGTCTGCGAGGCGGCTGCTCCAGGCAGGACCTCGGTTGCCGATGCCTCGGCTGTAGTTGGGGAGCTGTGTCCCATATTCCCTCCGGGAAGTAGACAACAAAGTCTGAGAAGAATGCGTGAAGAGGAGTGATCCAACTAACACGAGAACAAGATTCATCACATGACGAACCTCCAATTCAAGGAGGATAAGAAACGCGATTGAACCTCTTGAGCACTCTTGGCTGAGACAAAGATTTGCTAATCAATGAGTCACGCGAGCAATTACTCTACTGGTGATCTGCTAAGTTCCTTGCGGGGCTTCGTAGATGCCTCAGCGGAGCCCGGTGTTACTCGATTCCGGCAAACAACTCATTGAGTTCCGCCGTGAGCTGCTTCCTTACGGCGGGCGTGCCGATCTCGTGGCCGTTGATGTGGTTGACAGGAGCAATCAGCCGGATACTCGAGATCAGCCACACCGCGTCAGCATCGAAGAGATCCTGTGGAACGAGCGGTCCGTATCCGAGCTCCCAGCCGGCAGCCTTGGCCGCGGCAAACAGGGCACCCTGCGACGTACCGGGAAGGATTCCGCTGTCATGCTGCGGCGTGATCAGGCGGCGAACAGTCTTGACGGAACCGTCGCCGTCGTCGACGGTTTCAAGGTGCGCCAGCAGCACGGTGGACGTCGGCCCCTCAAGGACCCTTCCATCGCTCGAGGTGAAGATGGCGTCATCGGCACCTTGCTTGTGCGCGTAGCGCAGCGCCGCCATGTTGACGGCATAGGACAGCGTCTTGGCGCCCAGTAGCAGCCACGGAGCGCGCTCGCCGGCGTCGGTGTCAAAGCCGCGGTCCAGAAGCACGACGTCGATACCCGTCTCACGCTGGCGGCGACTGCCCGCGGGTGAGGGCGAAGCCTGTACCCAGCATGTGGGGCTCGCGGCGCCTTCCACACCGCGGGTCACCAGCAGTTTGACGACGACTTCGTCGTCTTCCGGCGTCGGAGCGGGGTGTGAGCTGCGGAACTCAGCGATAGCCGTATCGATGGCCCTGCGCCACGCGTCCTGTTCCGGGATGGCGAGGTCCAGCGCAGCCGCCGAGCTGCCCAGGCGGTTCAAATGTGCCTGCACTTTCCGCGGACGCCCTTGAACCGCAAGAAGCGACTCGAACACGCCGTCGCCGCGCGTGGCACCGAGGTCCGTTGCCATGAGTTGGGGCTGGCTGGAATCAGCAACACGTCCGTTTTCGAAAGCCGGGTCCAGGAAAACGAGGACCGTTGGGGCAGGTGAAGTCATGTTCCCAGCTTAGTGGCGCCCAACAGGGGCATTTCTGCCGGTTAGGCTGTCATCAACGTTAGTTCTTGGACCGTGGGGGTTTGTCGAGTGCTTTTTCCGTTTCCGCTAGGCCTGGAATGGACTTGGCTGCTGGGGGCCTGGGCCATTGCGGAAGTCATTATGCGCATAGTGCTCCTGGGGATCATCCCCGGCAACCGCCGCCCTACAACAGCCATGGCCTGGCTTCTTGCGGTTTTCCTCATTCCCTCGGTGGGGTTCGTCCTGTTCCTGCTCTTCGGCAACTTCCGCTTGTCCAAGCGCAGGCGCGAGCAGCAAGAGGAGGTCAATGCCCGCGTCCGGGCTGTGACGTCCGACCTGGCTGATCCCGTGAGCGCGTACTCCGGACCGGAATGGGTGAGGTCCGCGGGGGAGCTCAACCACCGGCTTGGTTCGTTGCCCATGGTCGATGGCAACAAGGTGGAACTGATCCCCGGGTACGAGGAGTCCCTCAAAGCCATGGCTGAAGCGGTGAGGGGTGCCAAGGAGTACGTCAACGCCGAGTTCTACATCATGAGCAGCGACTCTGTCACTGATGAACTGCTGACCGAGCTCGAGAACGCCGCCGAACGCGGAGTCACGGTGCGACTGCTCTTCGACCACATCGGAACCCTGCGCATCAAGGGGTACCGCCGCCTCGTCCGCAGGCTCAAAGCAGGCAAGATCCAATGGAAACGCATGCTCCCGCTGCTGCCGATCCACGGGCAATGGCGGCGACCTGACCTCAGGAACCACCGGAAAATCCTGGTGATCGACGGGGTGCTGGCCTTCACCGGCTCCCAGAACCTGATCGAGCCTTCCTACAACAACCCCAAGCACCGCCGCGCCGGCCGGAAATGGGTTGAGCTCATGGCACGGCTTGAAGGGCCGATCGTGCCCACCCTCAACGTGGTCTTCGCGACGGACTGGCTTAGCGAAACCGACGAGTCACTTGAAGGCCAACTCCGCCTGCCGTCCCAGCCTCCACCCGGCCATGTCACAGCCCAGGTGGTGCCCAGCGGCCCCGGATTTGCCACTGAGAACAACCTTCGCCTGTTCAATACGCTGATTTACTCCGCCCAGCGGCGGATCTCCATCTGCAGCCCGTACTTCGTGCCGGACGACTCCCTGCTCTATGCCATCACCACCGCCGCCCAGCGAGGGGTGGACGTGGAACTGTTCGTCTCGGAGAAGGGCGACCAATTCCTGGTGCACCACGCCCAACGCTCCTATTACGAGGCCCTCCTGGGCGCGGGCGTTCGCATCTATCTGTACCGGGCCCCGTATGTCCTCCATGCCAAGCATTTCACCATCGACGACGAAGTGGCCGTGCTCGGTTCCAGCAACATGGACATGCGCTCCTTCTCCTTGAACATGGAGGTTTCGGTGATGCTGTTGGGCGCCGAAACCGTGAACCTGATGCGCGCCGTGGAGTCCACGTATCGCGAGGTATCCCGCGAGCTTACCCTCGACGACTGGGTGCACAGACCCCCTCTGGCCAAGTATGTGGATAACGTGGCGCGGTTGACCGCCACCCTCCAATAATCAGGCGGGGAAGTCGGCTCCAAGGGTGGACAGCACACCGAAGGCCTTGGTGCGGATCTCTTCGTATTCGTCGTCGGCAACCGAGTCAGCCGTAATGGCTCCGCCGACCCCAAGGCTTAGCGTCCGTCCGCGTCGACCACCGGGGTTAACCACCAGCGTGCGGATGACGACCGCGAGATCCGTTGCCGCGTTCAGCGAAAAGTAACCCACCGCGCCGGAATAGATCCCACGCGGACCTGCCTCAAGCCGGTCCAGGATGTCCATGGTGCTGATTTTTGGGGCTCCCGTCATGGAGCCGGCAGGGAACGCAGCAGCCACGGCCTCGGCCCGCGGAGCACCCGGACGGAGCTGGGCGTCAACCGTGCTCACCATCTGGTGGACTGTGGCGTAGCTTTCAATCGCGCAGAGCCGGCTCACTGTGACAGAACCAGGAACGGCGTAATGGCTGAGGTCGTTCCGCAACAGGTCCACGATCATGATGTTCTCCGCGCGGTCCTTGAGCGACTCTTCAAGCTCATGACGCAAGCGGATGTCCTCACCGTCGTCCTTGGAGCGGCGGCGGGTGCCCTTGATCGGCTCGGCGCGCATGCCGCCGTCGGACAAGATACGAAGGAAACGCTCCGGTGACGTGCTGGCCACCGCCAGTTCGCCGAATCGCAGGTAACTGGCGAACGGAGCCGGGTTCCGGCGTCGAAGGTTAACGTAACTTTGCCAGGGATCCAGTCCGCTCGCGTCGGCTTCCAAAGTGGTGGTCAGGCAAACTTCGTAGGAGTTGCCCTCGCTGATTTCGTGTTGCGCGTCGGCGATCTTGCGCTTGTAGTCGGTGGCGCTGTCACGGCAGGTGAACTCGGGAACGGGACCGGACGCGGAAAACGCGGCAGGCGTCACGACGGCGGCCGTCGGGGGCGCGGTGGCAGCTTCCACGGCGGTTCGAGCCTCCTGGAACCAGGCGTCGGCGTCCGGCGCGTCCAAGGCGAGCAGCCATACGGCGCGCTCGCGATGATCCAGTACCAGCGCCCTGCCGGCGAAGAGGAGGGCGGCGTCGGGGGTGTCCGATCGGACGTCGTTGCCGCCGGTTTCGCGCTTGAGTTCGTAGCCCAGGTAACCCAGCCAGCCGAGCGTGAACTGGCCTTCGTAGCCTTCAGGTGCCCGGACGGCCCGCCTGCCCCACACGGAATCCAGCCAGCGGAAGAAGGGCCCGGACATCTGCACGGTGGCGCAGCCTGCCGTCAGTTGGGAAGTCCCCGCTGAATGGAGCACAGATTGACCGAACGTGCCGCCGTCGTCGGCCATGATGCTGAAGCGGCTGCGGGCGGCAGCCTGGGTGCCGCCGGTGATGGCCGTCGCAGAATTCGAGGAGTCGAGCCAGGCGGCGTTCGGTGCGGTCCCGTAGAGCCGCTGGAAGAGGGCCTCGGCATCAGGCGCGGCTTCGACCCGCTCGGATCGCAACTGAAGGCCGCGGCGTGAGCTGAGCTCGGGGGCCAAAACTGCTGCCAAGGACGGCAAGTAAGTCAGGGTGAGGAGGACGTCGTCCGGCGCGCTGCCATCGGCGCGGTTTTGCACGCTGATATCGGCTGCCCGCGCCACCGGATCCGCGGCGAGCCAGTCGTCCTCCTGGGCAGCCCAGGTGTCCCAGTACGGTTCGTAGGTGCTTCCGTCGCGCGCCAAGGCACGTCGACGACGGTCCTCGCCTGTTGCTTCAACCCATACGACTGCGTCGAGCATGGACCGGGCCGCTTCAGCGGCAGCGCCGACGCCTTCCACAATCACGATCTCCGCGGGCAGCGTGACGCGGGGTTCGCCGTCGTAATGCCGTTCCCAGTCCCAACTGGTCCACTCGGCCGCTTCGCCCTGGCTCAACGGCGTGAGAACAGTGGCGACGTACCGTTCGATGCCCGTGGCGAGGCCGTTCCAACCCGGGTAGATGTCCTCAAGGTGGAACAGCGAAACTTTGTGGTGCTCCCGCAAGCGGGCCGCCAACTCGACGGCCAGCGTGGTCTTGCCTGCGCCGGACCGCCCGTCTACAGCGATGATCACGGGTGCAGGGGTCATGACATAGAGGTTACCTGCTGAGGCTCGCGGGCTGGATTCAGCTCAATTCCGGCCTGTTCCGAGATGGCTTCCTTGACGTGCTGCACAATGCCGGGAATCGCAGCCTTGATGAGGGTCCACGTGTTGTCGAAGTCCGTGTGTCCGCCGTACCAAGGGTCTTCGATGCCCTGATCCAGGGAGCTCCGGCCGGCCATCCGGGGATCGAAGCTGCGCAGCATCTTGACCTTGGCAAGGGATTCCCGGTCCGGAGCGCCTTCCTGAAGCCAGCCGAAGTGGTCGACGTCGAGGGCAAGGATCAGGTCACGCTCGGCGAACCATTCCCGACGCCATTCGCGGGCGACATGGTCCTCGGAAGCGATGTGGTGTGCTGTGAGTTTGCGGGCTGCCCGGGGGTCGATGGGGTGCCCGACTTCGTACGCCGTGGTGCCCGCTGAGTCGACGTCAACGAGCTCGCCGAGTCCTTCCGCTGCGAAGGCTTCGGTCAGCATAAGTGCCGCCATGGGGGAGCGGCAGATGTTTCCCGTGCAGACCGTGATGATGCGGTATGGGCTCGTCTTTGAGTACATGCAGCAAGCATGGTTGATGGCACCCCTTCTTGGCTAGGGGGACACTTCACAAGTAAGTCACTTTTGGTGTCAAAGCTGTCACAGGGTAGTGGGGCGCTGCGGCCATTGGGCTGCTTTAGCTGGCTGCGGGGGCTTTCCCGCTTTGGGACTTGGCAGCCGACGCGGCCTCGGCGGCAAGCGCTTTGGCGGCCAGATATACGGTGCGTACGACGGCGGCGCGTCGCCTTTGTGCGCGGCCTGGCGCCGAGCCGGCCATGAGTCCGTCGAGGGCGGGCAGGACCGGGGCGGCATCGCACAGACTCACGATGGTGATGAGCAGATCTCCGGCATCCTCCCTGGACACTCCGGGGAGCGCGGCAAGGGTGCTGTTGACCTTGGAGGCGCAGTTGGCCATCCGCTTGGGGAGGCCCACCACTTCGGTGCCGCGTTCCAGGCCTTCCCAGAAGAGCAGTCGGGGTGCCGTGGCGTCTTTTTGGTGGTGGTCGAAGAGCCTCCCGGCATAGTCGGCCATGGCTTCGGGGCCGCTGCCTTCGATGGGAACCTCATCCATGAGGGAGGTCAAAGCAGCAACGATGACGGCGTCGAACAGTGCGTTCTTATTACCGAAGTACTGGTAGATCCGCTCTTTGTTGACGCCGGCCTCGGCTGCTATCCGATCGATGCGGGCGCCGGCGAGGCCACGCGCGCAGAACTCGGACGTAGCCGCCTCCAGCAGCAACGCCTTGGTCCGCTCTGTGTCCCATGCCATAGCTTCACTTTAGCATTTTCCAACTAAGTGGTTGTAATTGCTCCTGCAGGCGGTTACTGTGAGTTCAAGCCAATTACAACTATCTGGTTGGAGATGCCATGACCACGCAAGCTACTCCCGACATCGCTACCGCGGAAGCCGGAGCGCCCGCCGTCGTGCAGGCCCCCGCGTTCCCGCAGGCGACCGCCGTCGCGCAGGCAACCGCCGCCACCCCGCCCCGCCCACCCATGCCTTCCGTCCACGTTCGCGCTGTCATTACGTGGCTGGCGATCTTCCCGCTCGTTTCCATCGGCATGCTGGCTTTGGGTCCGCTCATGGATTCCTGGCACCCCGTGCTGCGGGCGCTCCTGCTGACGGCGTTGGTGGTTCCTGTGGCGGTGTATTTCGTAGTCCCCAAGCTCATGGCCGGCCACGGACACCTGGCCCGCAAGGCAGCGCAGCGTAACGCGCAACGGGCAGCCCGCAACTCCGATTTACCCAAGTAGGTCGCATTTGTGCGCGTTCTGGACGTCCAAAACGCGCACAAATGCGACCTAGTTGGGTGGGGAGGCTGGGTTAAGACGTGCGCGCAGCCTCCACCTCGGCGCTGTTCGCGTAGGCCGCTTGCGTGCCCTTCTTCGTCGCTGCCAACGCAGCGGCTACTGAGGCAAACGCGGCGGCTTCGGCCAGGGAATCACCCGCGGCCAGGCGTGCTGCGACGGCGCCCGTGAAGGCGTCGCCGGCTCCCGTAGTATCCACGGCTGAAACGCGCGTCGGGGCGATCCGGGTGAGCTGGTCCGCGGCTCCCCGGGCCAACGAATCCAACACCACCGAACCCTGCGAGCCAAGCGTCACGAGTACCCGTTGCATGCCGCGGTCGGCGAACTGGCTGCGGACCGGCTCCCACGCTGCGACATCCGCGTCCGCCGCGGGGATAACAGCTTCGCTGCCAAGGAACAGGGCGGCCTCGTGCGCGTTGACCAGCAGCACGTCAGTCAGTCCTGCCAGTAACCCGGGTACCTCAGAGTAAGGCGAGAGGTTCAGCAGGACTGTGGCTCCGGCGTCGTGCCCTGCCTGGGCGGCGGCAATCACCGTATCGATGCCCACTTCCAAGCAGAGGCAGACCACTGCGGCGTCCTGGAAAGCGGCGACGTCGACGTCGGCGGGCGAGAGAGTGCCGTTGGCGCCGGCGGAGATGATGATGCTGTTCTCGCCGTTCGCGTCGACGGAGATGACGGCGACGCCGGTGGCGGCGTCCGAGCGGCGGACGCGCGAGACGTCCACGCCGGCGTTGGCCGTCGACTCCAGGAGCATGGCGCCGTTGGGGTCATCGCCCACAGCACCGATCAGCGTCACGGCCCCGCCCAACTTGCTCGCAGCCACGGCCTGGTTGGCGCTCTTGCCGCCCGGGTTCACGGCAAAACCGTTGCCGTGAACGGTCTCGCCGGGCTGCGGGAGGCGCTCGGTGTAGATGGTCAGGTCCGCGTTGAGGGAACCCACGACGACGATCCCCGCCTTGGGTGCGCTGGTTTCAGTACTCATACGGTCACCTTTGCTTCCGAGGCCTCAGTAACTTCAGCGTCGACGGGCTTGGGGATCAACAGCGACGCCCCGAACGCAGCAAGCGTAATGGCGAGGCCCACCACCACGACCGTCAGGTACGACGCCTTGGCATCACCCAGCGACGACGTTGCCACCAGCACGGCGGGAAGGACCAGGAAGCTCAGTCCCGCGCCAAGGTTGAAGGCGCCCGCGTTCATTCCCGGCAGGAATCCGGGGTTTCCCTGCGGCGAGAGGACCACGCCGAGTCCGTTGAGCATGATGTTGACGGTACCGGCGTACATGATGCCCAGCAAGGCCGTTCCCGCAATCATCATGGGCAGGTTGTTGAGGCCGAAGAACGCGATGATGGCTAAGGAAACCAAGCTGCCGACCAGGCCGATGCGCAGGACTTTGGTGTAGCCCAGGACGGGGGCGAGGCGGCCGCTGATCGGTCCGAACAGCCAGCCGAGGAGCGCGTACGGAGTAAGGATGATGAGCGACATCTCGGTGGGGCCAACGCCGAAACCGGGATCGGCGGCCTGGACGTATGCGGGAACAATGCCGTTGATCACTGCGAAAATGCCGGTCATGGTGAGGGTGGTGGTCAGCAGAGGAGCCCACGTGGAGCGCTGGCGCAGGTGCACGGTTTCCACCATGGGCTGCTTTGCCCGCTTCTCCACGGTCCAGAACGCCAAGAACGCGACGGCGGCGATCACCGTGAGGACGACGGCGAGCGTGAGGGTGCCGGCGTCGAAAGCGGTGGCAAGCTTTGCGCCCTCGTTCAGTGCGGTGAGCAGCGCGCCGACAGCGATCACGATGAAGAACACGCCCAGCCAGTCCATGGTGGTACCGGCGGCGGGCTTGCTCTCCCCTGCCAGAAGGGCGGTCAGGGCTGTGGCGATGACGGCCAGGGCGACCATGAGCCAGAAGATGCTGCGGAAGCCGAAGTTCTCTGCGAAGTAGCCGCCCACGAAGGAGTCAACGCCGGCCACGCCACCGTTCACGGCAGTGATCAGGCCCATGAGGGCACCGTACTTACGGTTGTTGGACACTGCGGAGCGAAGCATGATGAGGCAGAGCGGGACAGTGGGGCCGCTGACGCCCTGGATGATGCGGCCAACAAACAGCCACGTGACGTCCGGTGCCAGTGCGGCAATGACTGAGCCGACGGCCATGAGGAGCATCATGCCGAGGAGGATTTTCTTGCGGCCCACGATGTCGCTGAGGCGCGGTAGGAACAGCGAGAACAGCGCCGCGGCCGTAAAGAACCAGGTCTGGGACAGGCCGATGGTTGCCTGATCGGTTTGGAGTTCGTTGCCCATGGTGACCAGGGCCGGGCTGAGCATCGAGGCGTTGAGCTGGAAAGCCACGCAGGCTGCGAGCAGGGCGACCATGAGGGCGGTGACATTGCCCTTCGCTGTTGTTGCTGGGGTGGTCATTACTTTGCCTCTCCTGCCGCCACGGACTCGACCGCCACGGCTTCGGCAGCCTGGGTGACGTCGGCGTCCGTGACGTCGGAGTCCGCGACGTCGGCACTCGGTGACGGGCCGCCGTCGGGCTCTCCGATCCTCTCGATCGCGTCGGTGACCAAGTCCCAGAACTTCTTGTGGTCGAGGTCAACGGCCACGGAGGTGTGGCAATCCTCGGGTGCCGGGGCGCGGAAGTCGGCCACCGTCATGCCGAGCGTGAGCTTGCCTTGAAGTTCTATGTCCACGGGGACCCTGCGTGTGGTCATGACGGTGGGGTCGATGACGTAGGCGACGGCGCAGGGGTCGTGCACCGGCGGGAAGTCGAAGCCTTGCGCGTCTTTGTAGGTCTTCTTGAAGAACTCCATCAGTTCCAGGACAAATGTGGCGGGCTTGGTGCCGATCTTGGCGATACTCTGGACGACTTCGTCGGTGGCAAGGGCTTGATGCGTGAGGTCGAGGCCCACCATCACTACCGGCCACTTTTCGTTGAAGACGATGTGGGCGGCCTCAGGATCGATGATGATGTTGAATTCGGCCACGGCGCTCCAGTTGCCCACGTGGTACCCGCCGCCCATGAGGACGACTTCCTTGACGCGCTCAACGATCCGGGGTTCCTTGCGCGCGGCCATGGCGATGTTGGTCAACCCGCCGGTGGGAACCAAAGTGACGGTGCCAGGCTCATGCGCCATGACGGTTTCGATGATGAGGTCGACGGCGTGGCGCGGGTCCAGCTCGACTGTGGACTCGGGCTGCTCCGGGCCATCCATTCCGCTGTCGCCGTGGATGGTGGGGGCGGTTTCGATGGTACGGACCAACGGGCGGTCGCAACCTGCGGCGAACGGGACGCCCGTGATGCCGGCGATCGTGGCCACGGACAGCGCGTTGCGGGTGACCTTCTCGAGCGTTTGGTTTCCAACCACGGTGGTCACGGCCAACAGTTCGATGTCCGGGTTGCCGTGAGCCAGCAGCAAAGCCACAGCGTCGTCATGGCCGGGGTCGCAATCAAGAATGATCTTTTTGCGGGTGTTCGTTTCCACGTTCTCTCCACGTCATTGGGGCCTGTCCGGTTTTGTTGATGTCTCAGTTGCCGCGCCGGACAGGGCTGTCAGCATTCAGAGGAATCATGGCACCCGTTCGGGGACTGCGTCAAACGCTTAACGTGAAATACGTCAAGCGCTTGATGCCCTGGGCTGCGTGGGAGGTGTGCAACAAGGCTAGGATCGATGCATGGACAACCCCGACCGCCTTGGCAAGCGCGCGCCCCGAGTCACGGCCGCGATGGTGGCCGCCCGGGCGGGGGTTTCGACGGCGACTGTTTCCTTGGTTGCCAACGGCAAGACACAGGGGAGGGTCTCCGAAGACAACATCTCGCGTGTCCGTGAAGCCATCGCCGAACTGGGGTATGTGGTGGACAGCATCGGCAGTTCCCTTGCCCGCGGGGTCAGTTCCATAGTGATCCTCGTGACCCCGGACGTTTCAAACCCGTTCTTCGCGAATGTGATTGCCGGGGTGCGGGAGTCCTTGGGGTCCTCGTATCAGTTGCTGCTCTCCGTGACCGATGCCGGCGAGTCACCGCAAGCCGACGACGTCCGGAAACTCCTTGCGCTCCGGCCGGCAGGGCTCCTTGTCGGTGCACCGAGCGCTGAGTTCCTCCAAGACCTTTCTGCAGCGGGACCGTTGGTTTTGCTGGATGCACCGGGCTTGGAATCGTACGCACCGTCGGTGAACCTCGACGTCGCCCAAGGTGCGCGCGAACTCGCCCGACACCTGGCTTCCGCCGGGCATACCCGTGCTGCGTACGTCGATGGCATTACCGGGACGGCAACGTTCCAGCTCAGGCGTGAGGCTTTCCTTGTCGAGGCTGCCGCCTGCGGCCTCGTGGTCTCCGAAGACCACATCATCAGCACCTCCATCGATGTCGGTGCTGCCGCGGCTGCCTTTGCCGAAGCGTGGCCGCAGTGGCAGCGCGACGGGGTGACCGCCGTCGTATGCGGTACCGATACCCACGCCTATGGCGTGCTGCAGGAGGCGCGGGTGGAAGGTGTCCGCATCCCCGGGCAGCTCGCAGTGGCCGGCTTCGACGACCTGCCGTATTCAGCCACCAGCAACCCGGGCCTCACCAGCGTCCACCTGCCCGCGACGCCGCTGGGCCGCAAGGCGGGCGAGCAGTTGCGCGGGCTCATCGAAGGCGTGCCCTTGGCCGAGGCCCACGTGACTTTGGAGAGTTCGTTGGTGGTCCGGGGGTCCACGGTCCCCGGGTAAGGCCTAGTGGATGACCGCCAGCAGGATGCCCACCAGGACGAAGAGGCAGCCGAAGATGCGGTTCAGGATCTTCTGGCCACGCTCGTTGTGGGTGAAACGCTGGAAAGACCTTGCCGCGAGGGCGAAGAAGAACCACATCACCATGATGTCGATGGCCAACACCGTTGCCGTCAACACCACGTATTGCTGCAGTAGGGGCTCGTTCGGCCGGATGAACTGCGGCATGAAGGCCAGGAAGAACACGATTGCCTTGGGGTTCAGCAGGTTCACCCAGATGCCACGCTGGAACATGGACAGGGCGGGCTCGTTCTTCTTGTTCTGGACTTCTTCCTTATCCAGGTCGGGTTTGTGCAGGAACTGGCGGATGCCCAGATACACCAGGTAGGCGGCGCCCGCGTAGCGGATGATGTTGAAGATCACCGGCGAGTTGGAGACCAGAACACCCACGCCCAAAGCCACAATCACGATGTGGATGACCAGGGCAACCTGCTGGCCAAGGATGCCCCAGATGGAGCGTCGGAACCCCGAGTTGAGCGAGTTGCTCATGGTGAAGATTGCCCCGGCGCCGGGAGTGAAACTGATCAGGGTGCCGGCGCCAACCAAGGCCAGCCAAAGGGAAAATTGCACCATCTCAGCTTATGTCGGTGGGGCTGGTGGTTGGGACGGGGTGCTTTCCCGCGGGTTTTGCCGGGCGGCGGGCTCGGGGTGCGTACCGTCACGACCCACTTTGGCCGCGCCAGTGGCGGAATGCACCCTGGATGGGTTGATTTACGCCGCGGCCGGGCTCAAAGAAGGTCGTGAAGGTACAGCCACAGCCCGCAGCGATGAGGCAAACTGGTCCCGTGAGCGGAATCCCCTGGGTCCTGCACGTCGATCTCGACCAGTTCATCGCAGCGGTCGAGATCTTGCGGCGGCCCGAACTCGCTGGAAAACCCCTCATAGTGGGCGGTCGGGGAGACCCCACGGAGCGGGCCGTGGTGTCCACGGCATCCTACGAGGCGCGCGCGTTCGGCGTCGGTTCCGGCATGCCGCTGCGCATCGCCGCCCGGAAAGTGCCCGACGCCATCATCCTTCCCGTCGACCAGGAGGCCTACCTCGCGGCATCCGAGGTGGTGATGCAAACCCTCCGCGAGCAGCCCGGAGCTACAGTGCAGGTCCTCGGCTGGGATGAGGCCTTCGTCGGCGTGAGAACAGAGGATCCCGAAGCCTACGCCAAGCAAATCCAGGAGGCGGTCCTCGAAAACACCCAACTGCACTGCAGCGTGGGCATCGGTGACAACTTGGTCCGCGCCAAGAACGCGACGGATTTTGGCAAACCCGCGGGCATCTTCCGGCTCACCGAGCAGAATTGGCTCGAGGTCATGGGCGCCAGGCCGACCATCGAGCTTTGGGGCGTGGGGCCCAAGATTTCCAAGCGCCTCGCCACCCACGGCATCAATACCGTCAACGAGCTCGCCGCCGTCGATCCCGCCAGCCTCGTCCAAGAGTTCGGCCCGAAAATGGGCCCTTGGTATGCCCAACTCGGACGCGGCGAAGGGGCCACCGAAGTCGACGACACCCCATGGGTCGCCAGGGCACATGGCCGTGAAACCACTTTCCAGCAGGATCTCACCGAACCCGCGCAGGTCAGCGACGCAATCAAGGAACTCACCGCCAGGGTCCTCGAAGACGTCGCCGCGGAAGGCCGACCGGTGGTCGGACTCACACTCAAGGTCCGCTACAAGCCGTTCTTCACCAAAACCTACGCGCGGAAAATTCCCGAAACCTTCGACCGCGACGAGGTCCTGGCCCAGGCCCTCAACCTCACAGCAAAAATGGAACCCGACCGCCCCATCCGCCTGTTGGGACTCCGCGCCGAAATGGCCATGCCGCAGGACGCCCGCAAGGGCCACACGCCCACGCGCAGCGGCTGGTGAGGCCGGCGTCGCCGAAAAAGACGTACGACGGCGGACTGGCAGCTACCAGCGCGGGTGAATCGCTTCGCGGAAGTAGCGGTCGTAGATGTCGCGTGCCCCTGGCGAAAGTGCGGCCCCGACGGATTGGAGATCTCCCGCGTCAGCGTTTGCCCGTGCCTGCCCGGCCGATCGGGCACCGGGAATGACCGTGCTGACCCCGTCCTGAGCGACGACCCAGGCGAGGGCCGCTTGGGCGGTGGTCACGCCGTCGGGCACTAAACCGCTGAACTCCTGCGCGGCGGTGACGCCGGCCGTAAAGTCGACGCCGGAGAAGGTCTCGCCAACGTCGAACGAAGCGCCGGTCCGGTTGTAGTTCCGGTGGTCATCTTCCGGGAACTCCGTGTCCTGCGTGTACTTGCCGGACAGGAGGCCCGAGGCCAGCGGCACCCTGGCGATGATGCCCACGTTGGCCTTCTTGGCTGCGGGAAGGACCTCGTCCAGCGGCTTCAGGCGGAACGCGTTCAGGATGATCTGGACGGACGCCGTGTTCCCGCGCTTGATGGCTTCGAGCGCCTCATCCGTGCGCTCGACGCTGACGCCGTAGTTGCGGATAGCCCCTTCGCTGACGAGCGTGTCCAGTGCGTCGTAGACTTCGCCGGTGCTGTAAACGGCGGTGGGAGGGCAGTGCAGTTGGACGAGGTCCAAGGTGTCCTGCTGGAGGTTGCGGCGGGAACGGTCAGTCCAGGCCCGGAAGTTTTCGAGGACATAGTTTTCCGGCACCTGATCGACGCGCCGGCCCATCTTGGTGGCTACCGTGATGTCCAGCTCAGGGTTGGCCCGCAGGAAGCGCCCGATGAACTGCTCGCTCCGACCATCACCGTACACGTCGGCGGTGTCGAAAAACGTGACCCCGCTCTCTACGGAGGCCTCAAGGACGGAAAGGGCGTCCTCTTCGGTGACGTCGCCCCAGTCGGCCCCGAGTTGCCACGTTCCCAATCCAATGACGGATACTGATCGGCCGGTCCTGCCAAGAATGCGCTTTTCCATGGGTTTGACTATATGCGTTACGCCCGCGCGATGACCTCCCCGTTCGGGATGAGGAAGTAGCCGTCATCGGTTGCTCCCCAGCGGTGCCAGCCCGCGGCGATCCGGGCAAGATCGGCTTCGTTGGCGAAACCGTATTCCAATGCTTGTTCGGCAAAAGCTGAATGCAGCACGCGCTCGCTCCAGACCCGCGACTGCCAGGCGCGTTGCTGTGCCGTGGCGTAGAGCCAGTTGCTGCTGCTCGGGGAAACCTGTGCAAACCCGGCCTGCTGCGCCCAGGAGACCAGGCGTCGGCCGGCGTCGGGTTCGGCGCCGTTGCGGCGTGCGATCTTTTGGTAGAGCTCCATCCAGTCGTCGAGTTCCGGGACTTCGGGGTACCAGCTCATGCCGTGGAAATCGGCGTCGCGCACGGCAACGATGGCTCCGGGCTTGGCGACTCGACGCATTTCCCGCAGGGCGGCCACGGGATCGGTGAGATGCTGCAGCACCTGATGGGCGTGGACGAGGTCGAAGGTTTCGTCTTCGAAGTCGAGGTCGTAGATGTTTCCCGTGCGGAACTCCACGTTCCCCACGCCACGGTCCTTCGCCAGTTCCGTCGCCTGGGCGATGATGTCCGCCGAACGGTCCAAGCCGATGACGTGACCGGGCGCAACCAGCCCCGCGAAATCGCAAGTGATGCTGCCAGGTCCGCAGCCGACGTCGAGCACTGACGTCCCGGGCGTAAGGTGCGGTATCACGAACGCGGCCGAATTTTCGGCCGTCCGTGAGGCGTGGGCCCGGACAACCGACTCGTGGTGCCCGTGGGTGTAGACATCTTCAGGCTGCTGCGCGTTCATAGGGAAACGCTACAGCTTGGCCTCCCCAAGTAAGTCGCATTTGTGCGCGTTTTGAGCGTCCAAAACGCGCACAAATGCGACCTACTTGGGTTCCGGGCGGGCAGCTTCCCGGCGGGCTTCGATGGTTGCGTCCACCATGTCGGTCATGAAGCGGCGGACCACGTCCAATTCGGCGTCGCTGTAGGAGCCCATGGCCTGACCCATCCGCATGGCCAGTGGGAGGAACATGGCGCTGCCGTCGCGGTAGGCCTTGGGGGTCATGTGCAGTTGGACCTGCCGGCGGTCGGTGCCGAGGCGTTCCCGGGTGACGTGTCCGGATGCGTGCAGGCGGTCAACCAGCGCCGTGGTGGCGGGGGAACTGAGGCGCAGTTCGCTGCGGAGGACGCCCGGCGTGACCACCCTGCCTGCAGCGGAGTGTCGCATGATGACGGCCAACGCGTTGAGGTCAGTCCGATGCATATCGTTTTTCCCGCCAGCCGTGTCCACGTAGTGGTTGGCCTCCAGGGTGAAGTCCTGTAGGAGTCGGATCAGGTCCTGCGGAACGCCGCCTTCCGGGCGCGGGTTTGAAGCGTCCGACATCGCGCCCTCCCGCCTGCTTGTCCTTGGTAACTGCCTTCCGGATATTACTCCCAGCCCTCCGGGTT
Source organism: Paenarthrobacter sp. NPDC089322 (assembly GCF_040684895.1). Taxonomy (NCBI): domain Bacteria; kingdom Bacillati; phylum Actinomycetota; class Actinomycetes; order Micrococcales; family Micrococcaceae; genus Paenarthrobacter; species Paenarthrobacter sp. NPDC089322. The sequence continues at coordinate 9,315 of NZ_JBFBGW010000014.1, read as the reverse complement.
TCCGGCATCAGCGCCCTCAAAGGCTTGGATTACTTCCATGATAGAGATATTCTATGGTGGAATAAAGAGACTCCCAAGCTTTCGGAAGAAGGATTCATGAGAACGCAGAAAGTACCGTTCTGGCTGCGCTGGCTGGTGCCCGTGGTGCTGGTCATCACCTGGCTCGGCATAGCGGGAGTTGGCGGCCCGACGTTCGGGCGGCTGGAGGAAGTCTCGTCGAACGACCAAACGTCCTTCCTTCCCGCCGGTGCAGAAGCCACCGAGGCGGGCGATTGGCAGGCGAAGTTTCGTGAGTCCGAGGAAGTCCCCGCAGTGGTGATCGTCGAGGGGGATGCCGCGTTCACCCCGGCCCAGCTTGGCGAAGCAGCCCAGCTGAAAGCCGACATCGAGGCCCTCAAGCTGGGCAGCGCCGTCGTTGGTCCCATTCCTTCGGAAGACGGCAAGGCCGTCCAGTTCATCGTTCCGCTCGCCGAGTCCGACGAGTTGCGCGAAGCCGTCCAGGAACTGCGCGACATCGTCCAACCGGGAGCCCCCGATGGCATGCGCGCCTACGTCACCGGCCCGGCTGGGCTGACGGCCGACCTTGTTAACGCCTTCGGTGGCATCGACGGCATTCTCCTGCTCGTGGCGCTCGGAGCTGTATTCGTGATCCTGCTGCTGGTCTACCGCTCGTTGGTGCTGCCGATCGCAGTGCTGTTAACCTCCGTGTTCGCGCTCTGTGCAGCGATTCTGCTGGTGTTCGGCATGGCCAAGGCGGGCTGGATCCAGCTCAACGGACAGAGTCAAGGCATCCTGTCCATCTTGGTGATCGGCGCAGCCACGGACTACGCGTTGCTCTACGTGGCAAGGTTCCGTGAGGCCTTGACCCACACCACGAATCGCACGCAGGCAGTCCTCACTGCGTGGAAGGCGTCGTTCGAACCGATTCTGGCCTCCGGCGCCACTGTCATCATCGCCCTTCTCTGCCTTCTGTTCTCGGACCTGAATTCCAACAAGGCCTTGGGACCCGTGGCGGCGGCGGGTATTGTGTGCTCGCTTTTCGCCGCGCTGACGCTACTGCCCGCGTTCATGGCCCTCTTGGGCCGTGCCGCCTTTTGGCCCTTCCGGCCCAAGCTGCTGCCCGACGGCGAACGCGAACCCGAGCTGGCCGCCGGACTTGAGGGGCAAAAGGGTTTGTGGCGCGCCACGGGCCGTTTGGTTGCCCGGCGGCCGCGCGTCGTGTGGGTCGCTTCGGTCCTGCTGCTCCTGGTTGCCTCCGCCGGAGTGCTCCAATTGAAAGCCAACGGAGTCCCGCAGACCGACGTGATCCTGTCCGCGTCCGACGCTGTTGACGGTCAGGACGCGCTGGCGCGGCATTTCGACGCGGGTAGCGGCAGCCCCGCCGTCGTGGTTGCCTCCGAGGCGGACGCGCAGCAGGTCCTGGAGAAGGTCAAGGCAGCCGACGGCGTCGGCGACGCCTACCTCCTGGCTGAAGGCAACGTGCCTATCACCGGCGCCCCGGGCGCGCCCGCCGATCCGGCCGTCCGGGATGGCAAAGTCCTGATCAACGCGACACTGAACTCGGCGGCGGATTCGACTGAGGCCGAGGAAGCTGTGAAGGCGCTGCGGGTTTCGGTCAAGGAGGTCGACGGCGGCGCGCTGGTTGGCGGGGTCACGGCCACCGCGCTGGACACCAACACCACCGCACAGCGGGACCTCGTGGTGATCATTCCGATCGTCCTGGTGGTCATCCTGATCATCCTGATGCTGCTGCTGCGCTCGGTCGTGGCGCCGGTCCTGCTGGTGTTATCCGTGGTGCTGTCGTATGGCGCCGCGATGGGTGTCTCCGCGTGGGTGTTCAACGGAATCTTCGGGTTCTCGGGTGCTGACGCAACCGTTCCCTTGTTCGGATTCGTGTTCCTGGTGGCCCTTGGCGTGGACTACAACATCTTCCTGATGAGCCGGGTGCGGGAAGAGTCCCTCAAACACGGGACGCGCGCCGGCATCCTGCGGGGACTGGGCGTGACGGGCGGTGTCATCACCTCCGCGGGCGTCGTGCTGGCGGCAACGTTTGCCGCACTGGGCGTCATCCCCATCATGTTCCTTGCGCAGCTGGCGTTCATCGTTGCGTTCGGTGTGCTGCTGGATACCGTGCTGGTCCGCTCGCTGCTCGTCCCGGCTCTGGCGTACGACATTGGGAACCGGATCTGGTGGCCGGGGAAGATGGGGCGTGGTTCTGATGACAGGGCGCGTCGCCGCGAGGAGGAAGCCGCGACGGTGGGCATCTAGGCCGTCAGTGGTGGGCGTGCGTCCCGCGGGGCCGCGACCGGCGGGACGTCACGGGCGGGGCCGTGACCCGCGGGGCCGCGACCGGCGGGACGTCACGGGCGGGACGCACTCATGGGCTCGCCGTCACAGGCTCGCCAGTAAACCCGTGGTCCGCTCGACTGCCCCGGGAACCACGGAATAATACGCCCAGGTTCCCCGCTTTTCACGGTGCAGCAGTCCGGCATCGACCAGTATCTTCAGGTGGTGGGACACGGTTGGCTGGCCAAGATCCAGAGGCCCGGTGAGATCGCAAACGCAAGCTTCGCCGCCTTCCGCATTCTTTACGATGGAGAACAGGCGGAGGCGGTTGGGGTCGGCGAGTGCTTTGAAAACAGACGCACGTACTTGCGCCTCGTACGCATCCAAGCCAGGATCAGTCGCCGGCGGGCAGTAGTTCGGGTCCGTCGAGGCGAAGGTGGGCAGCGCGGTCATGTACCCCATTATGCCCGAATATTGATATTCATCAATGAATGGACGGAACCACGACGTCGTCCGCGGAGCGCGACGATACAGGGAAAAGTAGTGCCAGCAAACCGAGTCCTACGGCCGCGCCGATCAACTGGGCGGCGATAAAGCCAGGTGCGGATGATGGTGCGATGCCGGCAAAGGTGTCGCTGAACACACGCCCCACGGTCACGGCCGGGTTGGCAAAGGATGTGGACGACGTAAACCAATATGCGGCGCCGATGTATGCGCCAACTGCGGGCGCCGCCAGAGTGCTCCGCTTGGTAGCTGCCAGGGAGGAGATCAGCAGGAGCAGCCCTGCCGTTGCGACAATTTCCGCCAGAAGGTGGCCCGGCGTGAGCCGGTCCTTGGTGGAGATGGCTGTGCCTACCTCGAACATGGCGTTCGCCAGCAAGCTGCCGCCAATCGCTCCCACGGTTTGTGCCAGGACGTATGTGCCCATTTCGGCCAGGGTCAGGCCGCTCCCGCTGCGCCTCCCCAGGATCCAGTCCACCAGTGAAACGACAGGGTTGAAGTGCGCGCCGCTGACTGGTCCAAAGATGACTATGAGCACCGTCAGCCCCAGCACTGTTGCCGTGCTGTTCTGGAGCAGTTGCAGGCCGGTATCCGTGGGGGAGAGTTGTTGGGCCGCAATTCCGGAGCCGACGACGATGGAAACCAGCAGTGCTGTACCGACGAATTCGGCCAGGGCACGTCGCAAAAGCGGTGGCAGGTGTGAGGTCATGGCACAAGCTTGACGCAGGATAGATAGTTCAGTCAAAATTGAATCAATGGAAATTGAGCAAAACGAACCCCTCGAAGTGAGGGTGGCCAGGTATGCCGCCCTCGCGGATCCTGCGCGCTTGCGCATCGTGGACCTCCTGACGCTCGGAGATCTTTCGCCGTCGGAACTGCAGTCGGAACTCGGCATGCCGTCCAATCTCTTGTCGCACCACCTCCGGGCGCTTGAGGATGCAGGCCTCGCCGTGCGGCATCGCTCGGAGGCTGATAAGCGGCGAAGCTATCTTCGCCTGGCGGCCGGCGCGTTGGATCGCCTGACGCCTGGGCGCGGGCACGCCGCGCGTAGGGTCTTGTTCGTTTGCACGCGGAACAGCGCACGCTCGCAGATTGCGGAAGCACTCTGGCGGCAGGTGAGTGAAATCCCGGCTTCTTCGGCAGGGACCCGTCCGGCGGATGCCGTGTCCCGGGGTGCTGTGGATGTTGCCCGGCGTCATGGGTTGGACCTAAGCGGTCTTACGCCCCGGCAACTGGCGGACGTTGCCCGGGCCGATGACCTTGTGGTGACCGTTTGCGACAACGCGCATGAAGAGTTGCCCGGCTTGCGAGGGATTCACTGGTCCGTTCCTGATCCTTTGCGTAGCAATAGCAAGCAGGCGTTTGAGGATGCGTTTGAGGACATTTCCCGGCGCGTTGCCGACTTGGCACCCCGACTCCGCGTTGCCTGAATCCAATTCAACCAAATATTGACAATCATCGATCTATCGGCCGATACTCAATGCATCGACAACCATCAATATCCAGGTGCGAGCAGCGGTACGGCACGACGACCTTGACCACGCAAGACCCACCGAACCAGGAGAAACCCGTGAGCACCGAAACCGTCAAGAAGCCCTCCGTCCTCTTTGTTTGCGTCCACAACGCGGGTCGCTCGCAGATGGCTGCTGCGTTTCTCACCACGCTCTCAAAGGGGGAGATTGAGGTCCGCTCCGCCGGCTCGCAGCCCGCTGACAAGGTCAATCCCGCCGCAGTTGAAGCGATGTCCGAACTTGGCATCGACATGTCCTCGGAGATTCCCAAGGTCCTCACCACCGAGGCCGTCAAGGAGTCCGACGTCGTCATCACCATGGGCTGCGGCGACGAGTGCCCCTACTTCCCCGGCAAGCGCTACGAGGACTGGGTCCTCGAGGACCCGGCAGGGCAGGGTGTCGACGCCGTGCGCCCCATTCGCGACGAAATCAGGACCCGCATTGAAGGGCTGATTGCCGAACTGTTGCCGGCGCGGCACGTAGACGCCCAGTAGCACCAGCGACCCTTCCGAAGGAGACTCCGTGAGCACCGAACAGTTGATCATCGTCGGGTCCGGCCCTGCCGGGTACACCGCTGCCATCTACGCCGCACGGGCCGGCTTGAACCCGCTTGTCCTTGCTGGCTCCGTCACGGCCGGCGGTGCCTTGATGAATACCACTGAGGTGGAGAACTTTCCCGGATTCCCGGGAGGGATCCAAGGCCCGGAGCTCATGGATGGGCTTCAGGAGCAGGCTGAGAAGTTCGGCGCCCGCATAGTGTTCGACGACGTCACTGAAGTTGACTTGAAAGGTCACCTCAAGCGCGTAGTCACCGGGTCGGGGGAGACGCACGAGGCGCCCGCCGTCATCCTCGCTACCGGTTCGGCGTACAAGGAACTGGGGCTGCCGGAAGAGAAGAAGCTCAGCGGACATGGTGTCTCCTGGTGTGCCACATGCGACGGCTTCTTCTTCAAGGAGCAGGACATCATTGTGGTTGGCGGCGGTGACTCCGCCATGGAGGAAGCCACTTTCCTGACGCGTTTCGGCAAGTCTGTGACCGTCGTGGTGCGTAAAGGGGAACTGCGTGCTTCCCGCATCATGGCCCAGCGCGCCAAGGACAACCCCAAGATCACTTTCGCCTGGAACTCTGCAGTCACGGCGATCCACGGTGACGGGAAAGTAACCGGGGTGACCCTCACCGACACCCGTACCGGCGAAAAGCGTCATCAGGATGCCACCGGGATCTTCGTCGCGATCGGTCACCTACCTCGAACTGAGCTGGTGGCGGGGCAAGTGGACCTCGATGCCGAGGGCTACATCAAGGTGGACGCACCCACCACCTGCACCAATCTTTCCGGAGTCTTCGCCTGCGGCGACGCCGTGGACCACCGCTACCGTCAAGCAATCACGGCGGCGGGCACGGGATGCGCTGCTGCACTTGACGCCGAGCGCTACCTTGCCGCCTTGGAAGACGCGGAAAGCATCGCCACAGCCTTGGTCGAAGAGCCCACGCACTTCTGATAAAGCCAGCCCACACGAAACAGAGGACCGCATGGAATCCCTGAAGAACCTCCCCGTGGCCGTCATAGGCGCCGGACCCATCGGACTCGCCGCCGCCGCACATCTGCTGGAACGCGGCCTGGAGCCCGTGATTTTCGAAGCCGGTTCCGGTGCAGGTGCAGCAATCGAAGAATGGCGCCACATTCGCTTGTTCTCTCCGTGGCGGTTCAACCTTGATGCGGCCGCCGTCCGTCTGCTGGAGGCCGGGGGATGGGAATCACCCAGGCTTACTGCGCTGCCCTACGGTGGGGAGATCATGGACAAATATCTGGCCCCTTTGGCTGCGACGCCCGAAATTGCTTCACGCCTGCTAACCGGGGCGCGAGTACTCGCGGTCACCCGCCAGGGCCTCGATAAGACCCATGTCCGGGACCGCGACACAACACCTTTCGTTGTCCGCGTTGAACATGAAGGCAGGGAGGTCCGCGACCATGTTGTGTCCGCGGTCATCGACGCTTCCGGGACTTGGTCCACGCGCAACCCGCTCGGCACATCCGGCCTGGCCGCAATCGGCGAGCACGCTGCTGCAGAATGGATCTCATCACCGTTGCCCGATGTCACCGGCAGGGAGCGCGCGGTATTCGCGGGCCGTCGGGTGCTGGTAGTTGGTGCCGGTCACTCAGCCGCGAACACCCTGATCAACTTGGCAGACCTGGCCAAAGAGGAGCCCGAGACCCGGATCAGGTGGGCTGTCCGGGGCGCCTCGGCGGATAAGGTTTACGGTGGTGGTGACGCCGACGGGCTGCCCGCGCGGGGGCAGCTGGGCTCAAGGCTCCGCCGCTTGGTGGAATCAGGGAAGATTGAACTCCACACGGGCTTTGCCATTGCATCCCTCAACTCTTCTGACGGGGGCTTGACCGTAAAGTCCGGTGACGGACGCACAGTGGTGACGGACGTCGTCGTGCCCTGTACGGGCTTCCGCCCCGACCTGGACATGCTCCGCGAAGTCCGCCTCGACCTCGATCCTGCTGTGGAAGCGCCCACAGCACTGGGGCCGCTGATCGACCCTGAGTTTCACTCCTGCGGCACTGTGCCGCCGCATGGCGCCCGGCTGCTCGCACATCCGGAAAAGGACTTCTACATCGTCGGCATGAAGTCCTACGGCCGAGCGCCTACCTTCCTGCTGGCCACAGGTTATGAGCAGGTCCGCTCCGTAGCCGCGGCGCTCGCCGGCGACCACACGGCGGCGGACACAGTCCACCTTGAGCTGCCCGAAACCGGGGTCTGCTCAAGCGACGCCGGGACCAGCTGCGACGTTCCTGCTGCGTCGGCCCCCGTCGAGGACGAAACCGGCTGCTGCGCCGCGCCCGAGCCTGTCTTGATCGGATTCCCCACCGGACTGGTCCATGGACGCTCCGGACAAAGCTAGCAGCGGCTCGCTTCGCGAGCTGGACACCTAAAGGGAGAACTGCCATGACCGAACACCAGGAAACGACGCTGGGATTGCAGGACAACACCGAAGTCCTGCACCGTATCAGCAACCGCCTTGCCGACCGTTTTGCCGGTACTTTCGCCACCGAGACGGTGGAGCGCTATGTCTTCGAGTCCTACGCGGCATTGGCACGAACAGCAAAGATCAGTGCCTATTTGCCGGCGACCACGGAGCATTTCGCCACTGACCGGCTCCATGCATTGGCTAAGTCCAAGGGTTCCGTCATCACGGAAGCTCCGGAAGTGCTGTTCGTTTGCGTTCAAAACGCCGGCCGTTCGCAGATGGCCGCGGCCCTTCTCAATGTAGAAGCCCGGGGCAGGATTCGTGTCCGCTCGGCTGGATCCATGCCAGCTTCGCAAATGGATCCGAATGTGCTGACGGTGATGAAGGAAATGGGGCTGGACTTAGGCCGGGAGTATCCTAAGCCACTCACCGACGACGTCGTCCGGGCCTCGGACGTGGTCATCACCATGGGGTGCGGGGACTCGTGTCCCATCTACCCGGGTAAACGCTATGAAGACTGGGAACTTACCGACCCGGCGGGCCAGCCCCTCGAAACCGTCCGCGAGATCCGCGATGAAATCCATGAACGAGTCAAGGACCTGGTGGCATCATTTACGAAAGAGCCCTCATGACCCAACACAAACCAGCGGTCCTCTTTATCTGTAGCAAGAACGGCGGCAAGTCCCAGCTTGCAGCCGGCCTGATGCGCGATCGTGCCGGGGACGCTGTCACCGTTTTCTCGGCAGGCACCAGGCCTGGTCCATCCTTGAACGGGCAAGCAGTGGAGTCCCTGTCCGAGGTGGGGATCGACATCACTGGCGAGCACCCCAAACCGGTTACGGACGAAGTCCTTGACTTGGTGGACACGGTCATCGTCCTTGGCACAGAAGCGAAACTCGATCCTCCTGCCGGAAAGCGGTTCGAAGTCTGGGAAACCGACGAGCCTTCAGAGCGCGGGATCGAGGGCATGGAACGCATGCGTTTGGTCCGGGACGACATCAAAGCGCGGGTAGGGAAACTGCACGGGGAGATTGCCGGCAGCGAGCTGTAACTACGCGCTGACCGCGTTCCGCTCGCGGTAACCATCAGCCGCATACACACCCAAAACCCGCACTTCCGTGGTGAAGAACTCGAGTTCCTCGAGCGCGCGCCTTAGCCGCGCATCCTCCGGGTGGCCTTCGACGTCGGAGATAAACATGGTGGCGGCGAACTCGTTGCCCACCATGTAGCTCTCCAGCCGTGTCATGTTGAGGCCGTTCGTCGCAAAGCCACCAAGTGCCTTATAGAGGGCAGAGGGGACGTTGCGGACCCGGAACACGAACGTGGTGATGGCCGGTCCGGGGAGTTCTTCCTTCGTTGGAAGCTCACGTTCCCTAGCCAGCACAACAAAGCGTGTGGTGTTGGTGGGGTCGTCCTCGACGCCTGATGCCAGGACTTCCAGCCCGTACAGGCTGGCGGCAAGCGGGGGAGCGAGAGACAGTTTGCGGGGATCGTTCCAGTCGCGGACTTCCCGTGCTGACCCGGCCGTGTCACCCGCGATCACGGGCTTGAGTCCGGCTTCCCGGATGATGCGGCGGCACTGGCCCAAAGCGTGGATGTGGCTGTGCACTTCCGTTGCGTCTTCGATAGTGCTGCCAGGGATGCCCAGGAGATCGAAGCGGATCGGCAGGAAATACTCACCGACGATCTGCAGCTTGGATTGGGGCAGCAATACGTGGATGTCGGCCACCCGTCCCGCGATGGAGTTCTCGATCGGAATCATGGCCAGGTCCACGTCCCCGGTGGATACGAGGTCAAAAACGTCCTCAAAGCTGGCACACGGCACGCTTTCGAGTTCGGGAAACATTTCTTTGCATGCGAGGTCCGAGTTGGCTCCGGGTTCGCCTTGGTACGCAATCTTCTGGGACATGGTGCTCATGGTTTCATGCAGAGTGTGGGCCTGCGCAAAAGCGTCCACGGTATGGCCAGCAGCACCCAAGTAGGGGGCAAATTTTCGCCTATTTTGAGCGCAAAAACCCCCCCAAAAAGACCAAAAAATGAATA
>NZ_JBFBGW010000013.1:0-125676 GCF_040684895.1 Paenarthrobacter sp. NPDC089322 | reverse complement strand
CCAACACCGAGCCCTTCCTGCGCCTGAACGCCGAAGCCAAAGACCAGCCCACCATGGAAAAAATCCGCGACCGCGTCCTCGCACTCGTCCGCGCACAGGCTTAGCGCCAATCAAGTCCGACATAAGCTGGTACCCATGAGTTCTGCCGTTTCGTCCAATCTCTCCCGTCGGGATCTTCAGCGCTACGAACGTGAGGTTCACTCCTACAAGAGCGTTGAAGAATTCCTGGCAAGTGATCCCCAAGCCGGAATCATCGAGATCGACGGTCCGCAACCCATAGAGATCCTGTATGTCCCGGCGGGTGCCCCGACAACCGTTGTAACTTTTCACCCTGAGTTCTCCAAGAAGCCCACCCGTCTGCCGATGTTTTACGGTCGCAAACTGACGTCAGACAACGAAGCAAACAAGATCTTCGTGTCTGATCCTGGGTTGTACAGCGGGGACGACGTTCGGATTGCGTGGCACGCCGGTACTGCAGGGCTCCCGCTGCAGCAGGTGCTTCCCGTAATTTTGCGGAAGCTGATCGAGTCGGCGAATGGTGAGCGGACGCTGTTCTGGGGACTATCGGCAGGTGGCTTTGCCTCGCTGTTCTACTCGAAGTTCTTCCCCAATTCGCTTGCGCTGGCAATCAACCCCCAAACCAACCTCGCCAAGTTCGGCTACGAGAATCAGCGGAGCTACACCAGGGCAGCGTTTGGTGCCGAAACTCCGGAGCAGCACGACGCAGTGTTCCGTGACCGCATATGCTCGGACCTTCGACAGCACTACGGCGGCAAGCTCGAGAACTATGTGTTGTACGTACAGAACAGCATTGACACGCATGTTGACAACCACATGGAACCGTTCCTTGAGTCCCTGAAAGGCAGCAACCGCGTCCGAACCATCTTGAGTTCGGACTGGGGGATCGGGCACCGGCATCCTCCGGCGGAGGAGATCCGCAGCATCATCGCGAAGGTCACGGACCCGGCCTTGGACTGGAAGAGCTTCTTTTCCCATGGCGGGCCGCTGTAACAAGCTCCAATGGCGAATTGACGCCGGATGCCCGCCAGCCTTCCAGTCCCCTCGCAGGTTGAATGGGTAGAATCGAGGCCTGAACATGGCCGGATTGCACTGGATACGGAGAACTCATTGTCAGCTTGGCACGAACTCGGACCCAACAACTACATGCTGGAAACCGAAGGGTCCCTACTCAACACCGGGCTAGTGGTGGGCAATGAGCTCGCCATGGTCATCGACACCGGATGTGGCCCTCGCCAAGGCCGTGAGATCCTTTCGGCAGTCCGCGAAAAGACACGGCTCCCGCTCGTGGTAGTCAACACCCACGCACACTACGACCATTTCTTTGGTAATGCCGTTTTTGCCGACGAGGGCGTGACGGAGTTCTGGGCGCATGCCAACTGCGCGGCGACCATCGAACGCGACGGGGACAACCAGCGTCGCTTCGTGGCAACCAATGAACCTGAGATGGCTGCCGGGGAGGGTGACGCCGTCGAAATCGTTGTTCCGAATGCCATCGTCCGCGACCAGCCTGTTCTTGTGGACCTGGGCGGGATCACCGCCACACTTTTCTATTTGGGGCGTGCCCATACTGACGGTGACCTCCTCGTGGGCACCAACTCGACGCTCTTCGTGGGCGACCTCGTAGAACAGGGCGCGCACCCGTCCTTCGAGGATTCGTACCCGGAAGAGTGGGCCGACGTGCTGCGGCACATCTCCGCCTTGCGTCATCGCTACGAACACTTGGTTCCGGGGCACGGAAAACCGGCGAGCGACCAGTTCGTGAAGACCATGGCTGACACAATGAGCACCGCGGTGCGCCAGGCCACCCAATCCATACGTGACATGCCTACGGACGCCACTAAAGCAGTCCCGGTTCTGCCGTACGGTCCCGAACAGTCACGCTGGTTCATCAAGCGGCTTCAGGAAACCAACGCCCCTCACGGAAGGGCAGCCGGCGGCTCGCTGGCGACACCGGACTTCGGACCCGAGAAGACTGGCTTCTACCCTTCGTCATAAACGAAGGTTGCTTATATTTTTCCCATCTGGAGTGCTCCCACCCATGGACTAATTGCTGACTCCAGTCCTAGGATGAAGTCGACCATCGGTTTGCGGCTACCTGGGGGGTGTCGGGATGAAGGCCATACGCGCAATTCCGCGCGCCACTCGGATTCTCCGCTCCGTCATGGTTGCTGGCGCTGGCACCGCAATTTGGATGGCCCTATCTGCGACGGCGGCCAGCGCTGATACCGGAGCTTCTGACAAGCATTCGCTGTTAGGTGGATTGACGACGTCAGCATCGTCCACCGTTTCTTCGGTCACCGGCGCTGTTAAGGATGTCACCACTCAGACCAACAAGGCGGTTGCTCCGACGACAACCGCCGTCAAGGGTACGAGCGCATCACCGGCAAGAGCTGACGCACCGAAGCCTTCCGCAGCGTCTATCAGCGTTCCGGTTCCCGACGTCCCACTGCCGGCTCCAGTAAAGAGCGTCGTACCGAGTGCTCCCGTCACTGTGCACGTGCCTGTGGTGACGCCGGTGGTCAAGCAGGTCACCAAATCCACGGACGAAGTTCTTGCAACGGTTCCGATCGTCAATCACGTTGTTCCGAAAAAGGCCGTCGTCAGCGTCGTGGAGACGGTCGTCACTCCCGTCACGGAGACTGTCGATGACAGCGTTGAAGTTGCTGTTCCTCGCGTGAACGATGTTCTGGAACCCGTGGCTTTGGAACCAGTGACCGACGTGACCAATCCAATCCTCAAGCCGGTCGTCGACGCGGTGGATACCGTCCTCCCACCAGCTATTCTCCCTCCCGTTGAAGGCCTCCTGCCCCCGGCCGCTGGGCCCATAACCTTGGCTCCGCCGGTGCTCGGCGGCACGGCAGGCGTTCTACCAGAGAAGTCGACAGCCGGCGCAATGCCAGCGTCCGCCGTCGTAATTTCTCTTGCAGGGACCGCTCCCGATGCTGCAGGTGGCGACTCCACAGGGGAGCATCCAGGTTCCACACCGCTGGTACTCAAAATTGATCTCTCACCCATTTCGCTGCTTGCCCGAGGATTCACACCGGAGCCAACTGAAGGCGTAAGCGCTGCACCGGGGGCAGTGAGTCCTGATCCCGCCGCGGAGTTCCCGGCGGACCCCGACCCAGCACCGTTGGGCGTGACGGGGGCCGGCTCGGGTAACTCACAGAATGGCCCTCCGGCCCCCGCAGCGGCATTCTTGCAAGGCGCAGTCACCTTGCCGGCAGATTCCCATACTGGTCCATCCCTGGCCAGCAATGAGCAGCATCTAAAGCCGGTCTCCTTCGATCCCGGCTCTTCTCCTGACTAGTTTCCCCACCCGGCCGCATCTCTACATGCGGCATACGGCTAGTTGGACGATCCGCACTTGGACGTCCCTTGGGAACACGACCTTCAGGAGAAGATCACAAATGAAATCGACATTACGCAGGTGCCTCGTCGGCACATGCTTCGCCGGAGGGCTGATGGCTCTCGGCGCAACTGCCGCCAATGCAGCGGATACGACCAGCGGCAAGGACGGACTCCTTTCCGGTTCACAAGTGGTTGCACCTGTGACCGCCCCGGTCAACGTCGGGGCAACATCCCTGGCCCTCGGTGGGGACTCCAGAGCAACCTCAAAAACATCTGCATATGCTCCTGCTTCGAGCAAAGCGCCAGCGGCCAGCACCAGCGGTTCCAACGCCATCGGCTCCGGAACGCAGGTAGTTGCTCCCGTCACGGCGCCCATAAACCTGGGCTCGTCCTCAGTGGGTCTGCTGGGGGGCTCCACTGCGGCGAGCCCAGCTTCAACAGCCGCTCCGACTGCACCACGCAGTCAGGAGCCGGCAGCCAACACCAGTGGTTCCGGAGGCGCAGCCTCCGGAACACAGGTGGTTGCACCGGTGACTATCCCTGTGACCGTGGGATCGACGTCGACGGGTGTCCTGGGGGACTCATCGGCTTCGTCATCACCGGCAGCTTCATCTTCTGCGCCGGCCCAAGCGCCCGCGCAGGCAACAACGTCGGGGGGAGATGGTATCGCATCCGGCGCTCAGGTAGTGGCTCCGATTTTGGTCCCTGTTAACATCGGAGCCACTGCCGCGGGTGTGGGCGGAGATTCATCGGCTACCACGGGCGCCCCTGCGAACAATGGCAGCGCGTCTGCTGCTGCTCCTACAGCCAACACGAGTGGGTCGGACGGTGTTGCTTCGGGGACCCAGGTGGTTGCTCCGGTGACGGCTCCCGTGACGGTGGGTTCGACGTCCGTTGGTGTGTTGGGTGATTCCTCTGCCAGCACGGCTGGTACTTCTGCTGGAAGTTCTCAATCTGTTAGTTCCGGCGGCAGCACCAATGGTTCGGAGGGTGTTGCTTCGGGGACGCAGGTTGTTGTCCCGGTGACGGCTCCCGTGACCGTGGGGTCGACGTCGGTTGGTGTGTTGGGTGATTCGTCATCGAACGTCGGCGGTACTTCGGCTGGCACTGCCGGTACAGGTACTCCTGCCAGCTCGAGCACGAGTGGGTCGGATGGTGTTGCTTCTGGCACCCAGGTTGTTGCTCCGGTGACGGCTCCGGTGACGGTGGGGTCGACGTCGGCTGGTGTGTTGGGTGATTCTTCTGCCGGCACGGCTGGTACTTCTGCTGGAAGTTCGCAAACTGGTACTTCCGGCGGGAGCACCAGTGGGTCGGACGGCGTTGCTTCCGGAACCCAGGTTGTGGCTCCGGTGACGGCTCCTGTGACTGTTGGTTCGACGTCGGCTGGTGTGTTGGGTGATTCCTCGGCCAGTACGGCTGGTCCGTCTGCTGACGGTGCTCAAGCTGGTACGTCCGGTGCCAGCACGAGTGGGTCGGATGGTGTTGCTTCCGGGACCCAGGTTGTGGCTCCGGTGACCGCTCCCGTGACGGTTGGTTCGGCATCGGCTGGTCTGTTGGGTGACTCATCATCATCGACTGCAGGCACGTCTGGCACTTCCGGACCTGGAGCTACTTCAGGCTCAGCTACTAGCGGTACCAAGGGCATCGTCTCAGGTACGCAGTTGGTGGCGCCTATCACCGCTCCTGTAAACGTAGGCTCTACGTCCGCAGGGATCGGTGGCGGTTCGGTCGGCGCAGTAACCCCGCCAATGGTCAACCCACCGGCTGCGAACCCGCCTGTTGCCAATCCTCCCGTAGCAAATCCTCCGAGCGCGAACCCGCCAGCTGTAACCCCGCCGATCGCTAACTCGCCCACCGGCGGTGGCCTTGGCGCTGCCGGTGGCGAAACCGGCGTTGACAACCCCGGAACCGAAATCGGCGGTGCGGGATTCGGCGGCGCAGACTTCGGAACCGTAGGATCTGTCGGTGCCGGACTTGATGTAGTCGGTGTTGCCGGTGTCGAAGCTGGCGGTTCCGTAATAACCGCAGGCATGACGCAAGGTGCCCCGGCCGCGGGAGTTGCTTCCGCCGTCGGAGTTTCCAGCGGGCTGGCAAACACTGGACTGGACGGGACCCTTGCGATCTGGGCAGCAGGTCTGCTCTTGGGCGGGCTGGCACTGACCGCAGCTGGCAGCCGAAAGGTGGCCAGCCGCCGCTAACTGGATGAGCTGAACCAGTCTCTCGAGCAGTCGTTGTGGTTCCGGCCCCGGAACCACAACGACTGCGAGGCGGCTGGGTTGCAGTTCTAGGATGAAAGGGATGACAACCACCCGGGAAGACCAAAACTTCAGCCTCCGGAGCGTAGCGCTTCCGGCCTTCGGCCCAGCGTTGCTGTTCTGTATCGGCGAAGGTGCCATTCTTCCGGTCATTGCGCTATCGGCGCGTGACCTGGGAGCCTCCGTGGCGGTGTCAGCCTTGATCGTGACGCTGATCGGACTGGGATCCTGGCTGTTTAACATTCCGGCCTCGATGATCACCATGAAGTTCGGTGAACGATGGTCGATCGTGGGAGCCGGCGCGGCAGGTGCTCTCGCTCTAGGCGCAGCAGCCTTTGCACCCAGAATGGAGCATGGCGTCTGGCTTCTGGCCGGCGCCATGACGCTGGTGGGCATGTCGGCAAGCGTCTTCAACTTGGCGAGGCAAAAGTACCTTACGGAGGCTGTTCCGGTCGCGTTCCGTGCCCGTGCGTTGTCCACGTTGGGCGGTGTGACACGGATTGGTATTTTCATCGGTCCGTTCATTGGCGCCGGCGTCATGCAGTTTGCTGGCATTAGCGGAGCCTACTGGGTCGGTTTCGTGGGCATGATGGCTGCGGCGGCATTGTCGCTCACCATTCCGGAGTTGGTGAGTCCCACTTTGTCCGACGGCGGCCAGGTGCCTCCGGCGTCTACCTTGCGTAAGGTGGCCGCTTCCCACGCAGGCGTGTTTCTGTCCGTTGGCTTTGGCATCCTTCTGCTGAGTGCACTACGGGCCTCCCGCCAGGTGGTCATCCCGCTCTGGGCCGATCACCTGGGGATGGATGCCACGCAGGCCTCATTGATCTTTGGCCTTTCCGGAGCCATCGACATGCTGGTGTTCTACCCTGCAGGCAAGCTAATGGATCGCAAGGGCAGGCAGTGGGTGGCCGTTCCGTCCACAGTGATCATGGGTCTGGCTTTGATGCTTATTCCTTTCACGGGCGCCTTCATTCCGTTGCTCTTGGTTGCACTGCTCATCGGATTCGGCAATGGCATAAGTTCCGGCCTGATCATGACTCTGGGCGCAGACTTCTCACCGGACAACGGAAGAAGTCACTTCCTTGGGATCTGGCGCTTCATCGCTGACTCTGGAGCCACGGGAGGGCCAGTGCTGTTGTCGGCTTTGACAGCTGCAGTGTCCCTCGCTGCGGGTGTGTGGGCCACGAGCGTCCTGGGGTTTGCGGCAGCTGTGGTGTTTGCTGTGGCCATTCCCAGGCTGAAGCACCGGCGGAACTTCTAGAAGCACCGCCGGAAACCCCACTGGAGCTGTTGTAATCGCGGGGGTTTGGTAGCTTTCGGACGGCCCCGGCTAGAATACCGTGGTGCCAGAAAACAGCGCAGCAGAAAACTCGACTTCTACTACGTACGCGGGCATCCACGAATTCCTCGCGTCCGATAGTGTTCCCAGCGGTTTGATCGAGATTGAGCACCAAGGCCTGCCCATAGAGATTCTGAACCTCCCGTCGAACTCTGACACAACCTTTGTTTGCTTCCATGGAGCTGCTGAAAAAGACGTTCAACTGCCGTGGTTCCTTGGTCAAGGGGTGACATCGGGGCTCCCCGTCAACCGCATCTTCATCTCGGACCCGAGCCTTCGGAAATCCACGGACTTCAACTTGGCTTGGTATGCGGGCTCTAGAGAGCAGCCAGACCTTCAGGAGATCCTGGCGGATGTCATTCGACGGATCGTTCGGGCGACGGGTGGATACAACGTGGTGTTATTTGGGAGCTCTGCTGGGGGATACGCCAGCCTGGCTCTGGCTAGATTCTTTCCGACATCCCTGGCGCTCGCGGTCAACCCACAGACATCTATTTCGCGGTTCTACTCAGGAGCTGTTGAACGCTACATGACCCACGCATGGGAAATGCCCGGCAGCGAGATGACCGAACTCCCAGCCACCGTTGCTCACGACCTCGTACCCGCATACTCCGCTGGCTTCAGCCACACTGTGGGTCTCATACAAAATGCGAAGGACTGGTTCCATATACAGAATCATCAGTTGCCGTTTGTGGATGAAGTAGGCGAATCCGAGAACCTCTACATGCTGATGGATCGGTGGGGCCCTGATTCGGGGGACGGTCATATCCCGCCTCCGAAGGAACTCTTGCGGAGCTGCTTCGAGACCTTAGCTTCGTGTCATGGAGACTGGGCTGCAGGCCTGATTGCCAGCGGGTTCCAGTCGGAAACGACGCGCCGTCACGTCAAGCGTCGGGTCGTAGACACAGCCCCGGCAAAGTCGGCGAGTTGAAATGCACGTTCTTTGTAATGACCCCTCCTAGCCCAACCAGACTTCCGTCATCCAGCTCGACGATTGCAAGAGTTCCATTCCAGGGCCATAGATTCCGTTGCTGACTCGGATGGAGCCACTTCCGTCCGCTTAGGATTGCCATTCCTAGGGCAAAAGGACTGGCGGAATTACTAGCAGGTCTAGAATGCTGCGCCTTTATTGTCTCTTTCCTAGAAGAGTCAGGCCTGAGCATGAGAGAAGGGTAATTCTCCCCGGCTATCATCTTCCACCAGAGTCGGCGAGGTGCCCAAGAGGGCTCCATCTTATATTGCCTGGCTTACTTTAACTGAGGTAATACGCTCACCTATGAATCTTTTCGTGTCGTGTGCGATGTTTAGCCCGCTTTATCTGTCATAGTCATCGCATGACCACACCAGAGCTTCCGGGGGCAGGCTCACAGCAGACCCCGCCCCATCAGCCTCAGCAACCGTACTTCCCGCCGCAGGGCCCTGGAGCGCCTACTCAGGCATTCTCACCCCAGCCCGATAAGAAGAATAAGCAGTTGAACGTACTCGGCTTGATCGCGCTCATTACGGCCGTGCTCGGGTTCATTTTCGCTTGTATTCCCGGAGCGCTGATCGTGGGCTGGATACTGCTGCCAATAGCATTCGTTCTCGCTATCGTGTCGCTCTTCCTTAAGGACAAGGCAAAGGGGATGGGTGTCGCCGCACTGATTACTTCGATCGTCGGAACTATCGTCGGCGTCGTCGTCTTCTTTGCGGTCGTCGCTACATCGTTCGACAACGCTTTCGGTAGCGGCGACACCAAGGTGGTACAGCCGTCGGGTACTGCGGGTGCGAACGCCGGAACTGCAGAGAACAAACCGGCCGCCGGAGCCGGAACGCGGGAGAACCCCCACCCGATCGGATCTACCATCGAGTCTGACGATTGGCGCGTCGTGATCAATTCGGTGACTCTCGCGGCCACGGACGCTGTTGTCGCTGCCAACCAATTCAATAAACCGCCGGCACCGGGATCGGAATACATTCTCGTAAATTACTCCGCCACGTACATTGGCGATGATCCTGATGGTCAGATGCCCGCCTTTGTGTCAATCGAATACGTCACAGCGACGGGCACCACGGTTAGCGGGCTTGATAGCCTCGTCGTCGCTCCGGAATCCATCGACAGCATGAGCACGCTTTACAAAGACGCCACCGCAACAGGAAATAAGGCCATCGAAGTGCCGACCGCCGCGGCTGACCAAGGCGTCCTTGCAGTCCGGCCAGGAATGCTGGCCGACAAGGTATTCGTCAGCGTCAAGTAACTCACCGTTGAAATGCAAAGCCCCCGGTTCTTTGAACCGGGGGCTTCGCTGACTTCTGTCCTGCGAGCTAAACATGCCAGCCGTTCGTGGCATCGATGAAGGTCAGGAAACCCCTTTAAAAAACCACTACCGCACCGCCTGATGCCCCTTGAACTCGAGGTTCAGCTTGCCGGTACCGGAGCCCTTCGCTGTGCCATTCACTGCGGAAGAGGTTTCCGCGAAGACCAGCGTGGCGTGGGCAATAGCGTCGGCCATTTGTTCCAGGACCACGGGATCAATGTTGTGGATGTCGTCGCAGGCCTGGTGATAGCAGGGGTCGTAGGCGACGCCGGCGGTGCCACCATAGATGGCTGCCTGCTCTTCCGTCTTGATCCCCTCGGCGCCGGTGAAAAGGCCGCCGGCCGGAATTCCGTTTTCGATGAAGCCGAAGTAGTCCGAACGTCCATCGAATTCAGTGGGTTCGGTCGCCAAGCCCTGCGAGGCGAAGTAATCCACAAAGACCTTCTCGATCTGGCCCGAGCCATTGGGGCCCGATTCGCCTAGTGGTTCGCCGTCGCCGTCGTAAACGAAACGGACCGGATTGGGCGAGGCAACCATGTCGAAGTTCAGGTTGAGGGCATGGTCCTTGAGTTCGGACTTGTTTAGCTGCGCGACGTAGTAGTCAGAGCCAATCAAGCCGTCCTCTTCGCCGCTCCACCAAGCGAAGCGCACGCGGTTCTCGGGAGTGATTCCAAGGGCCGCAAACTGCAGGGCCGTTTCAAGGATCGCGGCGGAGCCGGAGCCGTTGTCATTGATGCCCGGCCCCTCGGACACGGAGTCCAAGTGGGCTCCCACTACAACTGTCCGGTCTGCCCGTCCGGCCGTGTCAGCCCAGACGTTGTAAGTTTCGATGGGATCGGTGTCACCGTCCACCATGATGCGAACCGTAGCTCCCGGCAGCGCGGCGAGTTCCTCACCCACAGCGAAACTCGCTCCGATTGTGGGGATCGTAACTTCCGGATTGTCTGCCGTGGGGGCGCCCAAGGTGCCGTCTACCCGTGCCAGTCGGTCGTCAGCGTCGCCCTGGTTGAAGATGATCACGCCTGCGGCTCCGGCGGCTTCGGCGTTGACAGCCTTGGTGTTAAAAGGACATGTGCCTCGTTGGATCAGCGCAATGTTCCCTATGGGGAACCCTGCAAAGTCAAGGGCCTCACAGCCGCTGGTCGAGGCGCGATCTCCTTCAAGGTTGATGTCCACCGGCGTGACAGCAGCGGTGACGTCACCAAAACCGGAATAGGTCATGGCAGCGAAATCGTCGGCCGTGTAGGTGAGGGGAGTGGGGGTAAGCCGTTGGAAAGCCTCATCATTCAGCGTGAATTTGAGGTACTCGAACCCTTGGGTGTGGGTTTCGTAGCCAGCGGCTTCGAGCTGCGCCACGATGTAGTCCGCCGAGGCTTCATGGCCCGGCGTTCCTGCCGAGCGAGTGCCGCCGTTGGCATCTGCGATGGCCTGGAGTTCTTCAAGGTGATCAATGATGGCCTCCGCTGTGACAGCATCGCGGAGAGCTTGGGTGTCAGTCCCCTTATCGGCGACTGCGGGCGGGGTAAAAGCAACGGCAAGAATGGCGAAGGTCGCCATTCCTGCCGCTAGGGAAGAGGTTTGTTTTCCTGCGTGCGTTTTGTGCTTTGTATGCATGTGATGCATCTCCCTGGTACGGGCCCGGTAACTGGTTGGCCGGACGCGGTAGCGCAGAATTTACTACGTGGACGCCTTCCGGAGAAGGCTTGCATTCTGACGGCCCGTCACTATGGCGACGGCAAGAATGAGCAGCACCAGCCCCCACGTGGCATTCGCGGTATCCAGCGCTGACCGCATCACAACGAACGGCGGAACAACGGCCAGCACAGTAGCCACCGCAATGCGCCAAGTGGCGGGACGGACAGTGCCGGGTGCAAGGGCGGTGCTGGCTAGTTCCAAGCGGACCAACGGCGTGGAGACCAACAGCACCAGCACCCAAGCGGCCACATAGAACAGGGGTCTGCTGAGCCACCACTGTGCACTCGCTGGCTCGGGGAACGGAAGCCGAAGCACCAACGCAATCCCGAACATGGCGATGATCAGAGGCAAGTGCCACAGATAGATGGTCATGGCACGGCTCCCTACCAGGAACATCACTTTCTGAACCCAACCCACCTGCACAAGCCGCTGCAGCCACGGGTAAAGAGCCTTCACCACCATCACATGTGCCAGCCCAACAAGAACCAGCGGGAACATGGGCGGGTTCTGACTTGTCAGCATGTCCACCGGATACGGGCCGCCGTAGGTGAGGGGCACAAGCACAAGGTAACAGCCTGCGGCGGCCAGCAGCAGCTGCCACTTGGCAAAGTGGTCAAACCAACCGTCGGCATAGAAGAACCCCAGCTGCTGAAGCAGGCCCCACACGAACACCATGTTCAGCAGGCCTATGGGATTGGAGTCGAAGCCCCACGGGTTTCGTTCCAGCCCTAGTCGCAGGACATCAACGACGACGGCGCACGCGGCCAGCGCGGCGATGGTTCGGTAAGGGGCGGCTTGGTGGAATTTCGCCATTGTTGGAACCATGGCCTGGCAGATCAGGTATGCGGCAAGGAACCAGAGTTGGACTCCGGCGCCGGCAGCGATAACTGCCAATAAGTCACCCGGGACGCCAGCCGCCGTCGCAATCCACAGGGCTAAGGCGAGGAATGCGTATAAAGCAACGGTCGGGCGGACGAGCCGAAGGACCCGGTTGCGGAGATATTCGCCAGCATCGCCGCCCCGCCGTTGGAGGCTCCGCCACGATGTGAGCGAAGCGAAGCCGCCCACCACAAAGAACAGCGGCATCACTTGGGCAAACCACGTGCCTTGGGCGAACCAGCTCAGTGAAGTGAGGGGATTGACAACGCCGATGCCGAGTTCGTCCACGCTAATCCCCATCATGAGCAGATGCACGGCAACCACCGCAAACATGCAGGCGACGCGGATGAAGTCGACCACGAGGTCCCGTGATGCGGGCAGCCCCCGGGCGGTGCTATGCCGGGTATCAGTTACGGACACGGTGACCCCCTGAGGTTATTCAAGCGAATGGAATAACTCTAAAGGAGTCGGCTCAAGGAATCCAGAGCGGTCGCTCAGAACTCCTCGGCTGAGGTTTATAGGGGACGCCGCTGGTCAGCCTTGCGCGGGCCGACGCCGGCGCTACGCCAAATTGCCCTTGCGTGTTTCTTCGGTTAGCCAGTCGTGCAGGGAGTCCGATTCGATCAGAATCGCTTCCGCTGCATCGGCGACAGTGGTGGTTAGCACGGCGTCGTCGGTGACGCCGTTTTCCACAGGTTCATCTCGTTTGACTTGCGGAGATTCGATGGTCATGTTAGCCCCCATGGCTTTGTTGAGTCCGGGCAAGCCTACCGCATTCATGAACCTTCAACCTAAATGCGGGGCAGGCCTTGAGGCCTCCGCACTGTACATGGAGTTTGGAGTCGTTGCGCTGGGCTGTAAGCATGGCGGCCGTCCTTTTTAGCCGTCGCTCCACCGGAAAACGGACCCAAATGTTTGCGCGGAAAGGGGTCCACCAATCAGCTCTCCCGGCGTAACCTAGGCCTTGAGGATCTCCTCTCCCACCATGCCGGGCCCTCCCGTAGCGCAGCTTGGCGTCGGCCGCCCGGGAATGTGGGCTTGCTCAAGCCGCCCTCGCAACTGGAGGGCGGAAGTCAATCTCCCTTGCGCTGAACATGGGAGACCCGCGAAAACTCCCCAAAACTGAAGGGCGGTTCTGCAAGCTATGCACATCAGGGAATTCTGGAACCAGCTTTCTCCCGAAACGCAGCAATGGCTGATCGATAACCCGGGAAGCGTGATCGTCCCGCGAACGCTGACTGCAATCCTGAGCAATGAGACGGGGGAGGCCCCTCCCGTTGATGCCCATGGTGGTACGCCGCTCACTGATGAGGACAGGGAGTTTATCCAAGCTCAAGCCCGGGATCGTAGAGTTCGTGCCGCCAATCCCCGGTTCTTCGACTCGGTTCGTCCGCAGGAGTAAGTCAGTTCCAACAGAAGCCGCGGTCCTCACGCAAGGCGCGTGCCGCCGTCGTGCTTTAACGCTTCCTGGCCGCCAAACCAAATAGCCAGGTGCCACCCAGGGCTGACAGGTATCCGGCGATCACAATGAAGGCCGTTCCTGCCCGGAAGTAGTCCGTGGTGCTGTCCGTGCTGAGCCCGGGCATGACCTGCAGCAGCGAGTAGCCCGCTACAGCGCCGGCGGCGAGCAACGCAAGTACGGTCAGGTAGACCCAGAGCCGTGATGCTGCCCAATGCTCGCCATAGCCGCGCCACACGTTCCAGCCGTTGCCGGTGCGAAGAATCAACCAGCCGGCCGGCAACATCACCGCGCCCACAACGAGGAAGGCGGCCACGACGTCGGCCGGCCGGTGCCATTGATTAATGAGCGTGGAAACCCCGGTGGCCACGGCGAACGTGCTGCCAAGGAAACCGGCGAGGGGCCGCCACCGGGGCGAAACCATGAGGAAGACAGCGGCAGCGGCAGATGCGGCAAGCGTGGTGTGGCCGGACGGGAGGGAGTTCAGTTCGAGTGTTTGGACGCCGCGATCGGGCCTGTCGGGAATGAAGAACTTAAGTATCTGGGTAGCGAGGTTGGCGGCGATGCACGCCGCAACAGCAATTCCAGCGGCAGTCCAGCGGCGGCGCGCTACGGTCACGAAAACCACCACGAGTGTGGCGATCGCCAGGGAGAGTACGGGCAAGGCGTCCAGGAATTCCGTGGATGCCTTTCCTGCAGAGCCGCTCAACTCCGTCGCCTCCACCAAGGCCGACTCATCGATGAATTGACCTGTGGTGGTGCGGACGAAGAAGTAGTACGTCGCGGCCAGGCCAACCATGCTGGCGATCGTGGCAAGGCAGAAGAGGAAGCCCGTGCCTGCACCCGCGGCACGCTCCTGAACAGGCCGTTTGCTCGACCTCCCGCTGACGCGGAACTGCTGGGAACTCATTGTCTCTACACTGCCACACTTCGCTGAGTGACTCATGTGAAGCGCTCCTGGCTGCAGGGCGGAAGTGAGATCTGCGCAACATTCCTGTGACGCTTGACACGTGTTAGGTGGCCGAAATAGGCTTCCTCACACGTGTTAGGGAAGGAAATCTACATGCCGGGAACCAACGGGGCTTTGCGACAATTCACACGCAGAACCGCCCTCACTGCCCTCGGTGCGGGGATCATCGGAGCGACCGCGGCGTCGTGGCCGCGACTGACCGGGACGGACATCCCGGGTAGGGGAGACAACAGCCTCAGCATCGCGATCATGGGCACCGCCGCGGACGCCGCAGCCCGCCAGAAGGTCATCGACGCCTTCGCGAAGGTCCACCCAGAGATCAAGGTCAAAGTCCAAGCCATCCAAGCCGTGGACTGGAAGGACTTCTTCACCAAGATCCTCACCATGGTGGCCGCCGGCACCCCGCCGGATGTTGTGTACGTGGCCACGGAAGGCGCGCAACTCTTCGCCGAGAAGCTCGCCCACCCGCTGGACGAATACCTGCGCCGCGACGCAGACCACATGAAAGAGTACTTCGAGGACGTCCACCCCAGCCTGGTGGAAGCCTTCATGTACAAGGGCAGCCTGTTCCAGCTCCCCATCGACTGGAACGCCGCCAACATGTACTACAACACCGCGTCGCTACGGCTGGCAGGCCTGGAACGCCCCGCCGACGACTGGACCCACACCGACTTCCGCGCCACCCTCGCCGCGATGAAGAAGGCCAAGCCCCAGGACTTCACCCCGTACTACTGGACCAACCGGCTGTTCGGCGGAGTGGTGCCGTGGCTCTACGCCAACGAGACAAGCTTCCTCAAAGAAACCAAGTCCGGCGGCGGCGGATGGCTCTGGGACAGCTTCTACGGCAACGATCCATCGCGCGGCCTCCGCTCCGGCGGCTACCAATGGCTCGAACCCAACGCCGACGATCCCCGCGTCTTCGAATCCTTCGACTACCTGCGCGGCCTGGTCAAGGACGGACTAGGCGTCCGGCCCGAGGAAGGCGGCGGCAGCTCACTGATCGGCCTCTTCGCCTCCAACAGGATAGGTACGACGCCGGCAGGCGGCTATTGGGTGCAGGGTCTCCATGAGGCGGGGATGACTGAGGACGGGTTCGACGTCCAGTTCTTCCCCAAGTGGCGGTCCCAGCGGCACCAGTTCGGAACCGCCGGCTACGCCATTATGAAGACCGCGAAGGACAAGGACGCTGCGTGGGAATGGGTGAAATTCAGCTCCAGCCTCGAGGCCATGCAGATCGTGTTCCCCACGCCCAACACCACACCCGCCCGGCGCTCCATGGTCAACGAGCAGCTGTACGCCGGAACAGGTCCACGGAACTGGAAAGTCTTCTACGACACCCTGGACAAGTTCCCCACCACAGGTCCCATTCCGGCACCTCCCCAGCAGGCCGCCGTCGAAACGGCCCTCATGAAAAATGTCAGCCTGGCTGTCAGCGGTGATGAACGCCAACTCAAGCAGGCACTTGACTCCATGCAGCGCGACCTCGAACTTGCCTTGAGGAGGCAGCCATGAGCACGGCAACCAGTACACCCACCGGAACGGGGAGGGAACCTGGCCGCCAGGCCGCCCACAAGAACCGCACACCGTCAAAGCGCGGCCGGGTCCAGCAGCGCTGGCTGCCCTGGGCCTTCCTTGCCCCGACCATCGTGGGCATGGGGATCTTCACCCTCCTGCCGATCGTCGCCTCGGTGGCGCTCGCCTTCTTCCGTTGGGACATCATCTCCGCGCCCACGTTCGTGGGGTTCGATAACTTTGCCGAGGTAGTGCAGGACCCCACCGTCCGGGTCTCGTTCCTGAACACCATCGTGTTCGTGGTGGTGGCCGTCGCCCTCCAGCTTGGCTTGGCCCTCGGCTTGGCCATTCTGGTGCAGGAGAAGCTCCCGGCATGGCTCAGGGTGTTCTTCCGCTCCGCGTTCTTCTTCCCGCTGATCCTGTCCGCGGCTTCGGTGTCCATCTTCATGCGCTACCTGTTCAACGAGCAGTTCGGCGTCGTGAACTGGCTCTTGTCCCTCATTGGCGTCCCAGCGGTACCGTGGCTGACGACGCCCGGCGGGTCTGCCGCCGTCGTGATTCTTGTCTACGTGTGGCAAAACTTCGGATTCTCGTTCCTGCTGTTCGTTGGCGGCCTTGCCTCGATTCCGGTGGAAACGTACGAGGCCGCATCGATCGATGGCGCCACCGGTTGGCGCAAACACTTCTACGTGACGCTGCCGTTGCTGAGCCCCACCACGCTGGTGGCCTCGGTCATGGCGATCATCAACGCGCTGCAAGTGTTCGACCAGCCCTATGTCCTGACCCGAGGCGGGCCCGGCGACTCAACCCGCACAGCCGTGATGGTGATCTTCGAGTCCGCGTTCCAACGACTCGAATTCGGTCAGGCCTCGGCGATCGGCGTCATCCTGACGATCATCATCATGGCCATCACAGCCGCGCAGTTCCGGCTCAGCAAACGATTCGTCTTCTACCAGTAAGGCCCGCCATGACCATCATTTCTGATCGCGTTGAAACCACGGCGCCCGTTGTCACTCGGAAGAAGCGCGACTGGTCCGTTGCCGGGCGCGTCGCCGTCTTGCTGATCGCCTCCGTCTTTGTCCTGGGACCCGTTCTCTGGACGCTGTCCACGTCGCTGCGGCCGCCGTCGGAATCGTTCAAACTGCCGCCCGCCTTCCTGCCGCTCGACCCCGATTTCACGTCCTACGGGCAGGTGTTCAAGCAGCTCAACATCGTGCTGCTGGTGCTGAACAGTGCGCTCGTGACCGGGCTGATCGCGGTCGGGCAGATGGTGACCGCTGCCTTGGCGGGTTACGCGTTTGCGCACCTTCGCTTTCGAGGGCGCGGGGCGCTGTTCTCGATCGTGCTCGCGACCATGATGGTGCCGGCGCAGGTGACGATCGTGCCCGTGTTCATGCTGATCCGCGGCGTGGGGCTTTCGGACACGCTGCTCGCGTTGATCCTTCCGGCCATCCCGACGGCGTTCGGCACCTTCTTGATGCGCCAGTACTTCATGGGGTTGCCGGGTGAGCTCGCTGAAGCGGCAGCGATCGACGGCGCCTCGCCATGGCGGACCTTCCGCTCGGTGTATGCGCCGCTGGCGATGCCGGGCCTGGCGATCGTGGGCATCTTGGCGTTCAACTTCCACTGGAACGAATTCTTCAGGCCCCTGATCATGACCATCTCGGAGCAGAATTTCACGCTGCCGCTGGGCCTGGTCTCGCTGCAGGGCAACCTCGGCACCGGAAGCATCTCCGTGGTACTCGCCGGCGTTGTCCTCTCCATGATTCCTGCGCTGGTGGTGTTCATGTTCGGCCAGCGCGCGCTGCAGGACGGACTCACCGCAGGTACGGGCAAATAGATTTTCCTTCTCACTGAAAGGGTTCCAATGACGGACCTTGCACTCTCTTCCTTAGCGGCTGCAGCCGTGCATCCGGACCCGGCGTTCCCGCGCTTCCATCCGCGACCGGCCCGAGGATGGATCAACGACCCCAACGGGATCAGCTACATCAACGGCCGCTACCACGTTTTCTTCCAGTACAACCCCGAGTCCGCCCGGCACCGGCAGATCCAATGGGGCCACGTGAGCTCTGCGGATCTGGTGCACTGGGAGGAGCACCCGGTTGCACTTTCGCCGCAGCCTGGGGGACCGGACTCTGCAGGTTGCTGGACCGGTGTGGTCACATCAGATGGTGGAGTGCCAACCGCCGCATATTCGGGTGTGCGTGACCATGGAGGGCACTCACAGGTAGTGATTGCCCGCGGTTCCTTGGACTTGGTTACGTGGAAGCAGGACGGCCATGTTGCTGCCTCCATGCCAGCGGATCCCTTGGTAACTGCGGTCCGTGATCCGTTCATCTTCCACTTCAACGGAGCGCGGTATGCAGTGCAGGGCGCAGGTCTTGCTGATGGCCGCGCCGCTTTGTTGCTGTACACCGTGGAGTCTCTTGATGATTGGAAGTACCAAGGCATCTGGCTCACCTCGGCCGATCCTGTTGCTGCTGCGTTTGCGCCGGCGGAGATCTGGGAATGCCCGCAGTTGGTGCAGGTACCGTCTTCTTCTGGCTCAGCATGGGTGATGATGTTCTCCCTCTGGCTTTCCGGCGACGACCACGAGCACGCCAACGGCGTAGGCCACTTGGTCGGGTCCCTTTCGGCGGATCCCGTTTCCGGGCTGCCTGTGTTCACGCCTTCGTCCGGTGGAAAGTCGGACTTTGGCAAGGACTTCTATGCGCCCCAAGTTGTGCAGCTTTCGGTTGGTTCGACGCCTAAGGCTCTGCTGTGGGGCTGGGCCAACGAAGGTCCCGGACGTGACGGGCGGCGGGGCCGCACCCAGGAAGAAATCGACGACGCCGGGTGGTCGGGTGTCCTGACGCATCCGCGCCTCCTGTCCGTGGTTGACGGGGAGTTGGTTGTGTCTCCCGTGCCCGAGATCGATGCGTATCGGGGGTCGCTCGTGGCTTCCGGTGTCTCAGCGGCCGTGGAGGTTCCGGGGTTTGCCGAGGTTCGGGTGACTGGTTCCGTGGTGACTGGTTCCGCCGGGATCGTGGAGTTGGCCCTGGTGTCCGGTGCCGGGGACGCGGCCCAGGTTGTTTATTCGGGATCCGTGGCCGCGGGCGAGGAGCTCCGGATCTTCGTCGATGCTTCGCTCGTGGAGGTGTATCGTGCCGGCTCTGTGGCCACGACGCTCCGTGCATACCCCGCCCCCGACGAGTTATGGCAGCTCACCCTGCCCAAAGGCGCGACCGCCGATGTCTGGGAGCTGACCCTCCCGGAGTAGCTCTCGGCACTATCGGGTGGGCACGGGGCCCGTCGATTCGCGCACGACCAATCGGCAGGGCACCATTGTTTCCACTGAGGATGCGGGGTCGTCCTGGGCTCTTCCCTCAATCGTGTCCAAAAGTGTGGTCATGGCAGCTCGGCCTATCTCCCGCAACGGCAGGGCCATGGATGTGAGAGCCGGAACCATGGTGTCGGCGATCCTTGCTTCATCGTCGTAGCCCATCACGGAGAGGTCGCCAGGAATGTGGAGGCCAAGGCGGGCTGCGGCGAGGGCTACGCCGACTGCGAGGCGATCGTTGGCACACATGATGGCCGTCGGCCGCTCAGCCGGGGACGCGCCGTCGAGCATTTTCATGGCGCCGTGGAAGCCGGCGTCGATGTCCCATCCGGCCATGATGATCCGGCCCTCGTTGACGTTCAACTGCGCAGCAGCGTGTGCGTCGCGGTAGCCCTGCACACGGAGGGGAGCGGCCGGTGAATCTGCTGCCCCGGCAAGGAGGGCGATGTCCCGGTGCCCCAACTCCAGCAAGTGCTCCGCTGCCTCGCGTCCGCCCGTGATTTCGTCGGGGATGACGTGGTGCAATTGCGGCTCGGGGCTGCTGTCATAGCAGTTGGCCAGCACGGACGGCACGCGGAGCATGCCATGGGGGACATCGAGTGGCTTGAGGCCAACGGTGACGTACATGAGCCCATCCACTTGGCGATCCAGGAGGGTCTCGATTGCGCTCGCATCCCGTGCTGCGTCGCGCTCTGTGTCCATGACTACTGTGACGAATCCGCGGCTGCGGGCGACGTCGTCTGCGCCGCCGATGATGTTGCCGTCAAAGGGGCTGACCACTACTTCGTCGGAAACGATCCCGATCACGCGGGAACGCTGGTTCCGCAAACTGAGGGCGATGGCGTTGGGCGAGTAGTTCAGTTCCTGCGCGGCGAGGCGGATCCGGTCCTGGCTCTCCTTGGCCACATTGCCGTCGCCGCGGCCGTTGAGCACCAACGAGACCGCACTCCTGGACACCCCTGCCCTTTTGGCGACGTCCAGTGCTGTGGCCTTGCGGTTCATACGGCAGTTCCTTTCCAGCGGATAATCAGCAGTCTACCTAACGCGTGTGAGGATGCTTACTGCGCTAGGCGTTTACTGAGTACCCGAACTGGGAGTACAACGCTTGCATCATGGAGGACATCCAGATACTGGCCACCACCAAGCTGATGATGGTCATACCGATCGTCGCCCACACAGGCCACAGGCCCCGGTTGGGTGCCACCTTCCGCACGATCACGGACCGGCCAATGATGTAGACCACCGGGCTCAGGAACGTCCACGCCCAGTGGAAAGGACGCACGACGCCGGAACGCACCAACCGTTGACGGTCCAGGAAGGCGAACCACACCGACAAGGCATAGATGACGAAACCTGAAATTTGTAGCGCGAAATACGTGGGTGTGTAGATCGAGAACGGGTCGATGGTGGTGACGCCTTGGCGCGTGGTCATGGTTCGAAACTCGGGCTGCCACGTGAACAGCAGCAACAGGCTGACCAATGGCAGGAGGACTATGGCCCAGATGAACGGGTTGTAGACCGGCGTTTCGGCGCTGACCAGCACTCGCGGCGTTTTGTACAGTGCTTGAAATTGAACGTTCACCGGCGTCAAGTGTGCCGTCCACTGCACGCCGTCCCACCAGCGCAATTGGCGGGGATCCATGGGGTCGGGGTACCAACCGGCCGGCGTAGCGGAACCGTGTGCTGCTTGTGTCATGTTTCCCCCGAAGTGAGTCGTGATTCAGAGGATAGCGCGGTTCAGCGCTCTCGTTTATTAGGTCACCCTCCCTTTACCCCTGTGGCGGTGCAAGGATGAAGCATGACGTTCTTCGACGACCTCCCTGAACCACCCCCAAGGCCGCGCCAACCCCAGCCGCTGCGCTCTGGCTGGTCCGGTCCGCCGTCGGACGAACTGCCTGGAGTGGTCCCCATCGGTGAGTTCATCCACAACAGTCCCCGGATGGTGATGGCGTTGAAGTCAGTGGAGGTGTACTCCACCGGGTGTGTCCTCGACGTCGTGTGGATAGTGCGCCGGGGGGAAGAAACGGACAGGGAATGGCGCGACGTGATGGACCAGGGATTCAACCATCCCGGGTCCTCTCTTTCGGCGGACGTCGGGCTCATGGTGGGCGTCGGCTACCCTGACGGACGCAAAGCCATCGCATCCCGCCCAACCCCGTCCATGTTCGAGGACGATGACGTGACCGGCCCGGTCCTCACCATGATTGGCGGCGGCGGTGGCAGCGGTAATGACGACATGGTTCAGTCATCAGCACACTACTGGCTGTGGCCCCTTCCGCTCGAGGGCGATACCCGGCTCGTAGCCAAGTGGGAAGGGCTGGGCATGGACGAGGCTTCTGTTGTCTTGTCCGGTGAGCAAGTGGGCGAGGCACTGGGACGGGTCCGGAGGTTCTGGACGGACTAGGGCGGGTTTTCCACATAGCCTCACACGAGGGCTGAGGGCCGTTGGAGGCGCCGGTACAGTGACACTATGCCCGTTGAGATCCCACCGCTCGAAGAACTTCTCGATGCCGCCCACGTTGTTTCGTTGCCCATGCGCGTCAAGTTCCGCGGCATCATGGAGCGCGAAACGCTCCTTCTGAAAGGGCCGGTCGGTTGGGGTGAATTCTGCCCCTTTCCGGAATACGACGACGACGAATCCTCCCGTTGGTTGTGCTCCGCCTTGGAAGCGGGCTGGCTGGGTTTCCCCCCGGCGCTTCGGGACAGGATTCCCGTGAACGCCACGGTTCCCGCAGTCCCCGCCGATCGAGTACCGGACGTGCTGGCCAGGTTTGGCCGCATTGATGCGGTGAAGATCAAGGTTGCAGAGCGGGGACAGGGTCTGGCCGACGACGTCGCCCGCGTCGCCGCGGTCCGCAAGGAAATCCCGGATGCTGCCCTGCGCGTGGATGCCAACGGGGGCTGGGATGTAGATCAGGCCGTGGAGGCGCTCGGTGCGTTGTCGGTCCTGGGGCTTGAGTATGCCGAACAACCGGTTCCAACCATTGAAGGACTGGCTGAGGTGCGTCGCCGGCTCTCTAAAGCAGGAACCCCTGTACTGATCGCGGCAGATGAAAGCGTCCGGAAGGAAAACGACCCCCTTCGGGTGGCCAAAGCCGGAGCCGCCGACCTCATCGTGGTCAAGGTAGCGCCGCTTGGGGGAGTGGCGCGCGCCCTGGACATCGTCGCCCAAGCCGGGCTGCCCGCCGTCGTGAGTTCCGCCTTGGATACGTCCGTTGGCATCCGGGCCGGACTGGCGCTCGCAGCAGCACTGCCGTCTCTCCCCTACGCGTGCGGCCTGGGCACGGTTTCGCTTTTCCAATCGGATATCAGCCGGGATCCTTTGGTAGCGGACGACGGCGAAATCCGTTTGCGGGAGGCCGTCGCCGATCCCGGGCTACTGGAGCAGTACGCGGCATCGGGGGAGCGTCGGGATTGGTGGCTTGAGAGGCTTCGCCGGGTGCACGCCGTGCTGGCTTCTTCGGGGCAAGGTTTGTTCACCGAGTCTTAACCAGAGAGTCCTCTCGGATTCGGTTTCCGCTGAAAGGCTCACAGGGAACCCCGTTCGAACTCTGGAAGGTCCCCCATGTCTGAAACCACCGGACGCACGTTTCCGTTGCTTCCCATGCTCGGCCACACCAAGGGTAAGCGCAGCGCCGTAACCTGCGCCCTGAAGTGTGACAACGCCTGCTCGGGCGACGTTTGTAACACGAGCTCCAACGGTTATTTCCGCGACATCGCCGCCACGGCAATGTCCCGTCGTGCCGCCCTGGGCCTCGGCGCTGCAGGTGCTCTCGCGATCGTTCTCGGCGGTGCAGTAACCGGTACCGATTCCGCAGTGGCCGATGGCGGGCAGGGACTGTCCAACGCTGCAAAGAAGGGCTTCGAGAAGTCCAAGCTTCAGTTCACGGCCATCAAGCCCGTGGACGCCTCCGTGGATGCCTTCACCGTCCCGGAGGGCTTCGATTGGAAGCCCATCATCCGCTGGGGCGATCCGCTGTTCTCTGATTCGCCGGCCTTCGACCTCCACGCGCAGACCGCTGCTGCACAGGCACGCCAGTTCGGCTACAACAACGACTACACGGACATCCTTCCGATCCCCGGGTCCAAGGACCGCCGTGCGGTGCTGTTCGCAAACCACGAGTACACCAACGAAAAGATCATGCTCCCCAAGGACTTTGATGCCAAGGAGACCCGCGCCATTGGCCGCGCAGGTCACGGCCTCACAGTGGTTGAGCTGGAGCGCAAGAACAAGAACCAGCCGTGGAGCTACGTTCAGGGTGCACCCCTGAACCGTCGCTTCCTCACGGACACCACTTACGAATTGACCGGCCCTGCGGCCGGCACCAACCTGGTCAAGACCATCGATGACCCCGAGGGCCGGTGGATCAAGGGCACCTTGGGCAACTGTGCAGGCGGCACCACCCCGTGGGGCACCATTCTCTCCGGTGAAGAGAACTTCAACGGCTACTTCGCTGCTCCGGGTACCAGCGACGGCGACAAGCGCTACGGCATTACACCCACCGCCACCGCCCGCGGATGGGAACTCGACGAACCGCGCTTCGACACCCGCAACGCCGGCTACGCCAAC
The DNA here is from genome assembly GCF_040684895.1 of Paenarthrobacter sp. NPDC089322. Taxonomy (NCBI): domain Bacteria; kingdom Bacillati; phylum Actinomycetota; class Actinomycetes; order Micrococcales; family Micrococcaceae; genus Paenarthrobacter; species Paenarthrobacter sp. NPDC089322. Next base: position 102,012 of record NZ_JBFBGW010000013.1, on the reverse strand, counting down.
GAGACCAACCGCTTCGGCTGGATTGTGGAAGTGGATCCGTTCAACCCCGACTCCACCCCGAAGAAGCACTCCGCCATGGGGCGCTTCAAGCACGAGGGCGCCAATGTGATTGTCGCCCCGAACGGTCGAGTTGTTGCGTACATGGGCGACGACGAGCGCTTCGATTACCTCTACAAGTTCGTCTCCAAGGGCACGTACCAGCCGGGCGACTCCGCAGCTGCCCGGGAAAACAACATGAACCTGCTGTCCGAGGGTGACCTCTACGTGGCACGCTTCACGGGCGACTCCCCGGTAGCCGAAATCGACGGATCAGGAAAGCTGCCTGCCGACGGGGCGTTCGATGGTACCGGCGAATGGCTGCCCCTGGTTGTCAACGGCGAGTCCGCTGTTGACGGAATGACCGTTGCCGAGGTCCTCGTCTACACCCGAATTGCCGCCGACAAGGTTGGCCCCACCAAGATGGACCGTTGCGAAGACGTAGAGCCCAACCCTTTCACCGGCAAGGTCTACGTTGCCTGCACCAACAACTCGGACCGCGGCAAGACCGGCAAGGAAGGCGCCACGGAGGTGAACCCCCGCACGCTGAACCGCGACGGTCACATCGTCGAAATCACGGAAGGGCCGGACCAGGTGGGCACCAAGTTCAATTGGACGCTGCTTCTGGTTGCCGGCGATCCCGCGAAGAACAACTCCACCTATTTCGCAGGTTTCCCGAAGGACAAGGTTTCACCGATCTCCTGCCCGGACAACGTGGCGTTCGATTCCGTCGGAAACCTCTGGATTTCCACCGACGGCGCCCCCGGTGTCATCGGCTACAACGACGGTCTCTTCAAGGTCACCTTGGAAGGTGCTGAGCGCGGAAAGGTGGAGCAGTTCCTGGCCGTTCCGCGCGACGCCGAGACCTGTGGCCCGATCATCCACGATGACGAGCGCACTGTGTTCGTCGCAGTACAGCACCCGGGTGAAGACGGCTCGTTCGCTGAGCAGTTCTCGCTCTTCCCCGACTACGTCCGCGACGGGAACCCTGGTCCCGGCCAGGCGGCGGCACCGCGTCCGTCAGTAGTGCAGGTCTTCCGCAAGTAGTTCGACCGCGCAACGCTCCTCCACCTCGGCCCGGGGTGGAGGAGCGTTCTGCGTTAAGGGGTATTCGGTGAGAGACGGTTGGGGATTTGGGGGTATTCGGTGAGAGAGCGTCCGGGGTTACCGACGCTCTCTCACGTATGGCCGCTTTTTGGGGATCGCTCTCTCACGTATGGCTGCCTTTTGGCGATCCCTCTCTCACGTATGGCTGCCTTTTGGCGATCCCTCTCGCACTTTCGGCCGGCGGGGCGCCCATAGACTGGAACGGTGACTTCCCAGGACTCTCTGACATCCATCGCCGCCGCCAGGATCGCCGTCACTGCACTGCTGGACGGCGGTGTGCGGCATGTGGTGGTCGCGCCGGGTTCGCGTTCCGCGCCCATGGCCTACGCCCTCGCCGAAGCGGAAGCCGCTGGAAAGGTCATCCTCCACGTCAGGATCGACGAACGGGACGCGGGATTCACCGCACTCGGCCTCGCCCTCGCAACCGAAGCGCCTGCCGCCGTGGTCACCACCTCGGGTACCGCCGTCGGGAATCTGTTGCCGGCAGTCATGGAGGCCAACCACGCTGCGGTCCCGCTGGTGGTGGTGTCGGCGGACCGTCCCGAGGAACTCCACGGTACCGGGGCGAACCAGACCACCATCCAACTCGATCTTTTCGGTGAGCACGTACGTTTCGCCGTCGACGTCGCTGCCGGGGACAACCCGCAACGCTCAGTTGCCACCGCCATCTACGCTGCGACCGGGGCGCTGGAGGACACGCCGCCCGGGCCTGTCCAAGTGAACCTTGCGTTCCGGGATCCGCTGGTACCGGCGGCCGGTGACGCCCTTCCCCCTGCCGCCGGGCACAGCGTTTTCCATTACGACGCCGGTCCCCAGGCACTCGATCTTCCGGCGGCTCCCGCTTCGCTGCCTGAGCGACGCACAGTGGTCCTGGCGGGCCACGACGCCGGCCCGGTAGCCGAGGCTTTCGCGCGCGCCCACGGACTTCCCCTCCTTGCGGAGCCGTCGTCTAATGCGCGCTTCGGCCCCAATGCTGTAGGTCCGTACCGGGTGCTGTTGGACCACTTCGGTCCGGAGTCTGGATTCCCGATCGAGCGTGTGGTTTTGTTCGGCCGGGCGACGCTTTCCCGGCCTGTCGCGGCTCTTTTGGCACGCGCGTCCGTGGAATCTGCCATCTACCAACCGGTTCCCGTGGCCTGGTACGAGGCCGGCCGACGCCCCGAAACGCCGATTGAAACCCTGCCTGAACTGGCGGAATTTTCCGGTCGCGGATCGGCGGAATGGCTTGACTCCTGGCTGCTCGCAGGGGCCGCTGCCCAGCACGCGCTGGACGGCGTGCTGTCCGGGGAGCCCCTTGCAGTCGGGCCTGCCGTTGGGGCGGCCGTCTGGGAAGACACACGCGGAAAACTCGTGCTCGGGTCCTCCAACGGCATCCGTGACGTCGATCTCGCCGGCCAGCCCCATCCCGAACCCATCGCTACCGTTTACGCCAACCGCGGTCTCGCCGGCATTGACGGCACCCTCGCCACGGCCACAGGAATCGCGCTGGGTAGCGGCCGTGAAACCACGGTCTTCCTCGGCGACGTCACCTTCCTCCACGATGCCGGGGGTCTCCTCCTTGGCCAGGGCGAACCCGTCCCGGACCTGCGCATCGTGGTCCTCAACGACTCCGGCGGCGCGATCTTCGGCCTGCTCGAACACGGCGCGGTGGAAGACTCAGGCGCCTACGGCACCGCCGTCGAACGCCTCTTTGGTACCCCGCACTCAGTGGACATCGCGGCACTTGCCGCTGCGTACGGCGTCGGGCATCGGGCCGTAAGTACGACGGCGGAACTCACCGAGGCACTTAAGTCACCGCTGAAGGGCCGCACCATCGTGGAAGTGCGCGTGGACCGGGTGGGCCTGCGCGGACTCCATGCTCGGATCAAAGAGGCCGTCTCCAGTGCCGTGGGCCAGGTGTTGACCGCAGGGTAGCCGTGACACCCGAATCCGGGTGCGCCTGGCTCCCTGATTCGCGCTACGCAAACGGGCTGCCGACACCCAAATGTGGGCGGCGTGGGCGCTTTTCCGTGTCGCGGCTGAACGAGGCTGTCCCGCGTGGTGCGGTGAAACCGTTCGAATATTTCCACATATGGCAGGCCGAGCCTACTCCGCGGTTTGGCATGGCCGAAGACTGGGGCTATGCGGAGGCTACCCAAACTGATTCTTGCCAAGGATTTATCCCTCATCGGCGAAAATTCGAGGAAACTGTCGGAGGCCGCCAGGGCCGGAAAGCTCGTGAGGATCCGGCACGGTGTGTATGTGGACGCCCAGAGGTGGGCGGCACTCGAGCAATGGAATCGGTACTCTCTCAAGATTGAGGCAGCGGCCGAAACATTCCTGTCCGCGACCGTCTTTTCTCACCACTCGGCGGCGTCCATCCACGGAATTCCCACCATCCTCGGGCGCCAGCCCATCCATGCCCTGACATCGTATTCCGGCGGCGGACGATCCCGGGCCGGCGTCAAGCGGCATTTTGTCGCAGCACCGCTTGTTCAGCCGCAGGAAGTGAATGGGTTCCTCGTCACTGACCCCATTCGCACCGTGCTGGATATTGCGGCCTCGGTGCCCTTTGCGGAGGCTGTTGTTCCGGTGGACTTCCTGCTATCCAGTGAACGTAACCGCAAGTCCGTAGAGAGGGATGCGCTTCTGAATGCCATTGACCACAGGTATTCGAAAGCAGCTCGAATGCGCATGGCTGCAGTTGTGCAGTTTGGCGTCACGAATTCAGGTTCGCCGGGCGAGTCCTACTGCCGCGGACTCATGCACGTGGCGGGCTTTGCTGCACCCGTGCTGCAGTATGGAATCCGGACGAAGTCGGGGACCGTCTACTCGGACTATTACTGGGAGGACGTCAGACTGGTGGGGGAGTTCGACGGTCGGGAGAAGTACATGAAGCCGGAGTACCTCAAGGGCCGGACGGCATCCCAGGTTGTCATCGATGAAAAGAACCGCGAGAACGCCATCCGGGCCACGGGCCGTGGTGTGGTCCGGCTGGTGTGGAGCGACCTGACGTTGGGCACGCTGGAACGCGAGCTTGAAGCAGCCGGGGTTCCACGCCGTCGTCGCGCTTCTTTGGGACACCCAAATTCGTAGGCGACGCGCAAACGGGAGGGCGACGCCCAAATATGGGTGTCGCCCTCCCGTTTCCGTGGCGCCAGCCAGAACGCGCGGCGCCAGCCAGAACGCGCGGCGCCAGCCGGCTTGCGTGGCGTCAGTCCTCTACGACGTCGATGTGCGTCGGATCAAGGACCCGGCGCAGGAACTCCTTGGTCCGCGGCTGTGAGGGGGCGCTGATGACGCGTTCCGCCGGACCTTCCTCCACCACGACGCCACCGTCCATGAAGACCACGCGGTCCGCCACTTCGCGGGCGAAGCCCATCTCGTGCGTCACCACGAGCATGGTCATGCCTTCCTGAGCGAGCTTGCGCATGACGGCAAGGACGTCCCCCACGGTCTCGGGGTCCAAGGCGGATGTGGGCTCGTCGAAAAGCATCAACTGCGGATCCATGGACAGCGCGCGGGCGATCGCGACGCGCTGCTGCTGTCCACCGGAGAGCTGGTCCGGGAAACGGTCCGCAAGGTGTCCCAGGCCTACGCGTTCCAGGTTGCGGCGTGCGACGTCGCCGGCCTGGGACTTGGACCGCTTGAGCACCTTCATCTGCGAGATGGTGCAGTTGTCCAAGACGCTCAGGTGCGGGAACAGGTTGAAGTGCTGGAACACCATTCCCACGCTTTGGCGCATGCGGTTGAGGTCGACGTCGGGGTCGGTTGCCTCAAACTTGCCCACGTTGATGGTGCCCGCGTTCGGCTGCTCGAGCAGGTTGACGCAGCGCAGGAGCGTTGACTTTCCAGAGCCGGAGGGTCCGATCAGGCACACTACTTGGCCCGGTTCGACGGAGAGCGAGATGCCTTTGAGGACCTCGTTGCTGCCGTAGGACTTCCGAAGGTCCTTGATGTCTACGCCGGCTGCGCGAACTGTCGCGGTGCTTCCGTTGGGGTTACTCATGACTGTCCTGCCTATCGCTTCGTCCGCGCGGAGCGGCTTTCGAACTTCCGTGCCAGGAGGCTCAAGGGGATGGTGATCACCAGATAGAAGGCGCCGGCCACGAGCAGCGGGGTCAACCCGGCGCCGAGACTGGAGATGCCATCACGGCCGAACTTGGTCAGCTCGTACTGGGAGACAGTGAGGCCGAGGACGTAGATCAGCGAGGAGTCCTTGGTGAGCAGGATGACCTCGTTGGTCAGCGGGGGCAGGACGATCTTGAATGCCTGGGGGATGACGATGGAAACCATGGCCCTCCAGTGCGGCATGCCGAGCGAGCGGGCTGCCTCCATCTGCCCCTTGGGAACTGCCTGCAGGCCGGCGCGGAGCGTTTCAGCGATGTAAGCCGCGGCCACCATACCCAACGACACCATCACGATGACGTTGACGTCCCATTGGATTCCGAAGGCCAGCGGCACACCGTAGCCAAAGGCGATAAAGACGAGCAGTGCGGGGACGCCGCGGAAGAACTCGATGTAGCCGGTGGCAATCCAGCGGTACAACGGGAAGGAGGAAAGCTTCATCAGGGCAAGCAGGAGGCCGCCCGACAAGCCCACTATGAAGCCGAGGGCCGTGTAGATGAGGGTGTTCTTCAGGCCTACCAGGAAAATATCCGGGAACATCGGGCCGATTTTGGCGAAGTTGAAGACGCTGTTTCCAACGGTCTTCCAATCCACGGCGAGGATCACTGCGGCCATGGCCACAACGAAGATCCCGGCCTGGACGTACAGACTGACTTTGGCGCGTTGACGTGCAGTCATTGCCATGGTGTTCTCACATTCGTGTTGCGCAGGTGGGGCCCCGTACGAACTGTTCCTTCAGAACATATCGTTACGGGGCCCCGCTTGCGTGGATTCAGGGAGCCGGGGGCTCGAAACTACTTGCCGGACTCGCCGAACCAGGTGGTCTTGAACTTTTCCAAGGTGCCGTCGTCGGTGATGCGCTTCAAGGTGCCGTTCACGGCATCGGCCATGGCGGTGTTGCCCTTCTTGATGGCAATGCCCAGCTTCTCTCCCGTTGCGTAGTCTTCAACGCGCTTGAGGTTCGAGTCGTCCTTGATGGCGTAGCCCAGGACGGAGCCGTTGCCCACGGCGGCGTCGATGGTGCCGGCCTTGAGGGCCTGGACCAGGAGTCCGGAGTCCTCGAACTGCTGGGCGTCGAGTCCCTTGTCCTTGGCGTACTGTGCACCGGTGGTGGCCTGCTGGACGCCCACCTTCTTGCCCTTGGCGCCGTCCAGGTTGGTGATGCCGGACGAGGAAGTGGCAACGAGGGTCAGGTCGTCGTCCATGTACGGGGTGGAGAAGTCCATGACGTTCTTGCGGACATCCGTGATGGAGATCGAGGAGATGGAGACGTCGCAGCCGGTCAGTGCGGTGCCGGTCTCGATTGCTTCGAAGGAGCTGTCCACCACGTTGAGTTCGGCCTTGAGGTCCTTGGCAACTTCTGCGGCGATGTCCATGTCGAAGCCGACGTTCTTGCCGTCCTTCTGGAATTCGAAGGGCTCGTAGGGGATGTCCGAGCAAACGGTGAGCTTGCCGGCGTTGATGAGTTGGGGACCCGAACCCGGGGAGGCGGCCGGGGTGGAGGAGCCACCGCAAGCGGTCAGGGCGAGGGCGCCTGCTGCGAGGACTGCTGCCATCTTGGTGCCGGACAGAACCGAACGGGAGATCTGCATGTTTTTTACCTTTTGTTGCAGTGGATGCTGAACTGAGTCGGTTTTAGTGTAGCGCCGAACATGAGATGTGCATCACAGGAAACGAAGTTTCACTATTGGATAACTACTTTAGCGAAGATGCAAGGGCACTTACAGAGTCCGAGTCTGGAATCCCGGAATCAACGGCTAATGCCGAGCGCCTCAAGCATCGGCCTGAACTTAGCCCATGTCTCGGCAAGCTCGGCCTCAGGCTGCGAGCCCTCCACGATCCCGCAACCCGCGTAAAGCCGCACCGTGTTGGCGTCCTCGATCACGGCGCCGCGCAGGGCAATGCCCCATTCGCCGTTGCCTGCAGCATCAAGCCAACCCACCGGGCCGGCATACGGTCCCCGGTCCAGATGCTCAAGTTTGCGGATCAAAGCGCCCGCCACCAAGGTAGGCGTTCCGCACACGGCCGCCGTTGGATGCAAGGCATTGATCAACGCCAGGCACGTTGGCACGTGGCCCTCGATGTCCGCCAGCTCGGCCTTCACATCGGACGCCAAATGCCACACGTTGGGAAGTTCAAGAATGAATGGCTCGCTGTGGGAGTTCATGGCCTCGGAGAACGGTGCCAGTTGCCGGGTCAGCGAATCGATCGCGATCTCATGCTCGTGCCGCTGCTTCTCGGATCCGGCCAGCACGCGTTCCGCGTAGGCCATGGGGGAGCCGTCAACGCCCTCCGCATCCCGGCGGTCCAATGTTCCTGCCAGTACGCGTGCTTGCGCAGTCCGGCCCTCCACCTGGATCAGCATTTCGGGTGTCGCCCCCACCAGGCCGTCGACGCCGTACGTCCAGCACTCCCGGTACCTCGCCGCGAGCTGGCGAAGCACCTCCGCAGCGTTGACTCCGGCTGGAAGGTTCGCGACGACGTCGCGCGCCAACACAAGCTTCTCCAACTTACCGGCGCGGATTTCCTCCACGCCGTTGGAGACAGCCTGCATCCAGTCGGCCTCCGAAAGGGAACCCCGGCTGAGGTGGCCGGCTGAACCGTCCGCTGCAACAGCCTCAGGTGACAGCCCGACGTCGGAACCTCCTGCCGCGGGCTCCTCACCGTTCCCGCCGGAAAGCCAGCGGTCAACGGCGGCGAGGACACCCGCCTCGGTGAGTTCGGCGTCGTCGAACGTCAACTGGGTTGCCCAGCCGCGGCCATCGCGGATGCCGACCACCAATTCCGGAAGGATCAACCGTGAAACGTGCGGAGAGGTCTTGGAGAACGCGAAGGAACCGAACGCGACGGGACCGGTGCCCGGCAGCTCAACATGATCGGTGATCCCGGCCTCAAGGATGAGGTGCCGCCACCAGATATCGGCTTCGAGGAACCGGTCCGGGCCTGTGGCATTGAAGCGCGTGAGCTCGCCGTAGCCAACGAGTCCGGCTTCGCGACGGGACCAGCAAAGCACGTCATCCCGCACCAGAAACGACGGCAGCCCCCCGGAGGACGATTCAACATCGAGGGGGACTGTCAAGGTGCGGAGCGTGCTGGTCATGATGGAACTACAGTACTCCCGGGCGCAAGCAGAACCCTCCCCTTCTTCTACAAGGCAGCAAACTTGGCGGAATGTCTGCGACAATTGCAGGGTGAACCGAGCATCCTTGGAAAAGCGTCCGGACGAAGTTGCGACGATGTTTGACGATGTCGCCCCCAAATACGACGTCGTAAATGACGTTCTCTCAATGGGACAGACCCGGCGGTGGCGCCGGATCGTCGTGGATGCCATGGATGTGAAGGCGGGCCAGCGCGTTCTGGACCTCGCCGCGGGAACGGGTTCCTCCAGCGAGCCGTATGCCGATGCAGGCGTGGATGTTGTCGCGTGCGATTTCTCCCTGGGGATGCTCAAAGTGGGCAAGCGCCGCCGCCCGGACATTGACTTCATTGCCGGCGACGCTACCAACCTGCCGTTCGCGGACAACAGCTTTGATGCAAGCACCATCTCCTTCGGCCTGCGCAACGTCAACGAACCCCACAAAGCCCTGGCCGAGATGCTTCGCGTCACCAAGCCCGGCGGTCGCCTGGTCATCGCCGAGTTCTCCCAGCCCGTGGTTCCGTTGTGGCGCAACCTTTACACCGAATATCTGATGCGTGCGCTGCCGGCCATCGCCACCAAGGTCTCCTCCAACCCGGACGCCTACGTGTACCTGGCGGAGTCCATCCGTGCCTGGCCGGACCAGGACCACCTTGCCCAATGGCTGGCCGATGCCGGCTGGACCGATATCACATACCGCAACCTGAGTGGTGGAATCGTTGCCGTCCACCGCGCCCAAAAACCGGCCGAGCACCGCGAAAGTGTTCCCGTCGCCAAGCTGCGCCGCCAGATCAAACCCCGCCGGCAGACCGGCACCCAGTCGGGCTGACTTAGGACAACGTGAAAGTACTGATAGTTGGCGCGGGCCCCGCCGGGTCCACCGCCGCGTATTACCTCGCCCAGGCAGGCATCGACGTCACGGTCCTGGAAAAGACGTCCTTTCCCCGCGAAAAGGTGTGCGGCGACGGCCTCACCCCTCGCGCGGTCCGGGAGGTCCAGAAGCTTGGACTGCCCCACGCTGTTGACGAGGGGTGGCGCCGGAACAAGGGCCTTCGCCTGATTGCCGGCGGGCGCACCATCGAATTGCCCTGGCCCGAAGTATCCGACTTTCCAACGTACGGACTGATCCGTACCCGCCTTGGCTTCGATGAGGACCTGGCCCGCCACGCCCAGGCTGCCGGTGCGGTCGTACTTGAACGCCACAGCGTCACCACCGCGCTGCAGGACGAAGACGGCCGTGTCATCGGCGCCCGCGCCGCCATCCTTGACGAGTCCGGACGCAAGACGGGCGAACAGCGCGACTTCCATGCCGACGTCGTACTCGCCGCGGACGGCAACTCAACGCGAACCGCCGTGTCGCTGGGCATGCACAAACGCGACGATCGTCCGCTGGGCGTCGCCGTCCGCACGTACTTCACCTCGCCTCGTCACGAGGACGAGTGGATGGAAGGCTGGCTGGAACTCCCCGGCAAGTCCGGCAAGCCCCTGCCCGGCTACGGCTGGGTATTCGGTGTTGGCGACGGCACCTCCAACGTCGGCCTCGGCATCCTCAACTCCTCCAAGGAATTCGGCAAGCTCGACTACAAGCAGGTCCTCCGCGAATGGACCGCCGGCATGCCCTCCGAGTGGGGATTCACGCCCGAAAACCAAGTGGGGGAGATCCGCGGGGCCGCACTGCCCATGGGCTTCAACCGCACGCCGCACTACTCGCCCGGGCTGCTCCTGCTGGGGGACGCCGGCGGTATGGTGTCCCCGTTCAACGGCGAAGGCATCTCCTACGCCATGGAGTCGGCACGGTTCGCGGCGGAGTTTATTGTGGACGCCGCTTCGCGGTCCGCCTCCGCCGGTTGGACCACGCACGACGCCGATGCGCACCTTTCGCGGTACGCGGACTATGTGCGGGACCAGTGGGGTTCGCACTTCACCTTGGGCCGTGCTTTTGCTTTCTTGATCGGGAAGCCCGCCGTCATGAAGCTTGCACTGCGCACGGGCATGCCGATTCCGGTGCTGATGCGCTTTGTGGTGCGGATGCTTGCCAACCTCACCGACCCGTCGGCGAAGGGCTTCGAGGACAGGGTCATCCGGGTCCTCGAAATGCTCGTGCCGGCCACGTCCAACACTTCCTCTGCCCGTGCTGTTTCGGTGGCCGGCTCCGACACCGCGGTTTCCGCAACAACTAGTTAGGGTTAAGCCGTGACCAACTCTCCCGAACACAGCTGGACGCATGCCGGACACGGCCTGCCGGAGTCTGTTGAGCCTGCCCCCAACACCACCGCGATCGCTACGGGGCTCCAGCTGCCCGCCGGTTTTGCCGCCATCGCAGGGGATGCCGAACTGGGCCCCGCCATTACCACCAACCTTGCGCGCGTGGAGAAGAAGCTCCGTGAAGCCATCTCCAACTCCGATCCACTGGCTGATGCGACGTCGCGTCACTTGGTGGAGGCCGGCGGCAAGCGCATCCGTCCGCTGCTGACCCTGCTGTGTGCCCACCTTGGCGATGCCTCGCGTCCCGAGGTTGTCCAGGCTGCCGTGGTGGTTGAGCTGACACACCTTGCCACCCTGTACCACGACGACGTCATGGACTCCGCCCCCTTCCGCCGCGGCGCTCCGACTGCCCACGAAGTGTGGGGCAACTCCGTGGCCATCCTTACCGGCGACCTCATCTTTGCCCGCGCGTCCATCCTCGTGTCCGAGCTCGGTTCCCGCGCATTGGGGATCCAGGCCAGGACGTTCGAGCGCCTCTGCCTCGGCCAGCTTCACGAAACCGTGGGCCCGCGCGAGGACGAAGACGCCGTGGAGCACTACCTGTCCGTCATCGCTGACAAGACCGGCTCCCTCGTTGCCGCTTCCGGCCAGCTCGGTGCGATCTTTGCCGGGGCCGCTCCCGAGTACGAGGACGTGCTGGTGGAGTACGGCGAAAAGGTTGGCGTGGCCTTCCAGCTTGCCGACGACGTCATCGATGTCACCGGCGTCAAGGTTAAATCCGGCAAGTCCCCGGGGACAGACCTCCGCGAAGGCGTGCCCACGTTGCCCGTACTCCTGCTGCGACGCGATGCTGCTGCCGGGGATGCGTCCGCTAGCTCCCTGCTGGAACTCGTTGACGGCGACTTGTCCTCCGACGCCGCTCTGGCTTCTGCTGTCGCCGGCCTGCGCGAGCACCCTGTCACTGCGGAGTCCTGGAAGATCGCGCGCCAGTGGTCCGATGAAGCCATCGCGGCCTTGGCCCCGCTGCCCGAGGGCGTTGTAAAGGCCTCGCTAACCAATTTCGCCCACGCTGTGGTGGACCGCAGCAGCTAAGCTCCGGTTTTTTCAAAAGGCAGGCATCTGATCCATTTAGGGGCACGGATGCCTGCCTTTTTGTTGCTTCGTGTACCGCCACGACCCACTTTGGTTGGGTAGGTCGGTGAAAAAGCCCTGTTCCGCGGCGTGTCCCACTTTTTCGGCGGCAATGTGGGTCGTGGCGGTACGCCTGGCGTGGGGGATCTTCTTTGCTTAAAACGGAATGGCCCCGGTCCGCTGCAACGTTACGAGTCATACGCTGCACCGAACCGGGACCACAATCTCCGTTCGCATCAGACCCACCGGAGGCATTTAGTGGATCCGTGAATAGCTTATGACAAACCTGTCACATATGCAACTTTGTGGGTCAATGAGGTTTTTCATTCGAGTGCTGCGATTTTACAGATCCCCCGCGCCGTCACCACCCACTTTGCTTCCTGAAACCCCATGACACGCCGGAATGAAGGTCTGTTCTATCCGATCGCGCCCTCAAAGTGGGTGCTGGAGGCCCGGCCGGTTGTCCACATAGCGCCATTCGACCCTGACGCCTGATTCTCAGGAGTCCCAGCATGGGCTCATGGACATTGATCAGTTTCTTCGGATGCGCCACGGGGCAGCGACCACCAAATCCCTCTACACCGCAGGGTTTAGTCGCCGGGAACTGGCGAATGCGGTCACGTCCTCCCGGATCGCCAGACTGCACCGGGGCGTATATGTCTCCAAAGATGCCGATCCTGGTGTTGTTGCCGCGTTCCGGGCTAACGGAAAGCTGACATGTGTTTCGGCGGCCCGGTTCTACCAGCTGTGGACCCTTCACGATGCCGAGGATCTGCATCTTAGTTGCGGAACGGGGTTGGCTCGGCGGCGGGTAGTGCACCACGGCGAGTGCCGGCACCCGGCTCATCCTTACTTGCCTGTGGCTGGAGTGGCAGACGTTTTGCTGCATGCCATGAGGTGTTTGCCGGAACTGGAAGCACTGGTCATGGTGCAAAGCGCAGTGAGCCAAGCATTGCTGACGACCAAATTTCTGGGAGAAAAAATGACTGGCAACCGGAATGGACAACTCCGAGCCATCCTAAATCTGGTGTTGCCGCGGGCCGACTCACTCCTGGAGGTGTTGGCACACAGGCACTTCACTGCCGCTGGCCTCAAGGTTGAGATGCACGCGGAAGTCCCAGGAGTAGGGGAGGTGGATTGTCTCATTGAGGACTGTCTGATCGTCGAACTCGACGGAGGCACACACTTCGAGGCCAAACAAGTGAAGAAGGACCACTACCGGAACAATGCTGGCCTGCGCAGCGGCCTCATGAGCCTGCATTACTACTATGCAGACGTTGTGTATCACCCGGAGCGAATGGTGGACGAAGTTCTGACCGTGCTTCGCAACAGGGAAGCTGGCCGCTACGGCCCCTTCCGATACATAGCCAGCCAGCCGCCGTCGTAATTTGAGCCAGGCACTGTACCGCCACGACTGACTTCGCGGCCAAAAAGGCGGCCCCAAGCCGTCCACTACGGCGTGTTCCGTCGGATCCTCGCTCGAAGTAGGTAGCGGCGGTACAAGCCACGGCGCCAACAGCAGGTGAAACACAACAGCCCCCGCGCTACCAAAAGCGCGGGGGCTGCTGAGCGAAAAGCTTAGTCTTCGTCGTTGAAGGCCCATTCGAACATGTCGAAGACGAACTCGGAGAACGTACCTTCTTCACTCTTCCACTGGCCGCGGGCGTTGTTGCGGCGCCAGACGATGGGGTCCGGGATGCTGAGATCGCCGGTACGGAAGCCCCATGTGAACTGTTCTTCCTCGTCTTCAAGGAACATGAGGAAGCCCTCGTCATCCACCTCAAGTTCCTCGGGGTCCCAGAAGTAGTGGTAGGCCTCCATGACGTCCTCGCAACCGCCGAGTGCGAGGTAGAACTCGCGCAGGACCAGCGGGATGGTGAAGGAGTGATCGGCGAGGGCGTCGTCCAACTCTTCGGGCGTGAGGCCGTCCTCTTCCTGCCATTCATCCTCGAGATATTTAGGGACCAGCGCGCGGAATTTCTCGAGGAACATGTCAGTCATGCTCTTATCCTAGCTAATCGCGGGGGCCCGGATTTCCCGTAGACCCGACCCCCGTGCGCTGCCATCCGCGGACGGCCAGGGGCACGTACCAGCCCTTGCGCCACGCGGTCACACGGAACACAAAAACCACCCCGGCAACAACGGAAGCAGTCAATCCGCTGAACAGTCCCAGATGCCACAAAAGGGTGGTGAGCCCCGCTCCGAGAAAGGCCGGCAATGCGTAAAGGTCGCGTGCGTTGAAGAGCGTAGGAACCTCGTTTGCCGTGATGTCGCGCAACAAGCCGCCACCCACCGCTGTGGTGACGCCCAGAAGGATCGCGGCCACGGGGTTCATTCCCGCGGTGATGGCCTTGAGCGTGCCGGTGATGCAGAACAGCGCCAGCCCGCCGGCGTCGAACAGGGTCAAAAGCGAGGTAAAGCGCTGGACAGAAGAAAACAGGAAGTAGACCAGCAGCGCGGCGAGCACCGGCGGGAGCAGGTACACCGGATTGGTGAATGCGACCGGGGGAGCGTCGTTGATGATGATGTCGCGGATGACGCCGCCGCCCAGGGCGACGATCGACGCGAGGAGAACGGAGCCGAGAATGTCGAACTGTTTCCGCGCAGCCAGCAGCGACCCCGAGACCGCGAAAAAGAACACGCCGGCCAAGTCGAGCCACAAAAGAACAATGTCAATGGAAATCAAATGGACGGGTTCTTTCTTACTGCGGTTCTCAACAGATGCTGCCTCAACGTTACGCTAGCTCCCATGAACAGCCCCGTCTTGATCGCCTGCGCCCACGGAACACGCAACGCCGAGGGCCAAGCCGCCATCCGCCAGGTCATGGCCGAGATCGAAGCCCTCCGCCCCGGGTTGCAGGTGCTTGAGGCGTACGTGGACGTACAGGAACCCGAGTTGTCGGGTGTGGTGGAGGGCCTGCCTGAGGGGACTGCCGCCGTCGTCGTACCGCTTTTGCTCTCCACCGGCTTCCACATCAAGGTTGACGTGCCAAAGGCCATAAAAAGCCGGCCCGAGGTAGTGGCCGCCAGGCCGCTGGGTCCGGATCCGCGGCTCGCGGAGCTGCTCGCCGCCCAATTGCGCGCAGCCGGACTGAACGAGAACGACGGCGTGCTGCTGGCCGCCGCAGGATCGTCACTTCCGGACGGTTCGGTGGACTCCGAGGAACAGGCGCGACTGCTCGCCGAACTGCTGCCGAACAAGGTGCGGGTCGCCTATGGTGCCAGCGCGCAGCCAACAGTGCCCGACGGCGTTGCCTCCTTGCGCGAGGAACTCGGCTCGGGAGGTGGCCGGGTTTTCGTAGCCTCCTACCTCCTGGCTACCGGGTACTTCCACGACCAGTTGTTCACGGCCGGGGCGGACGTTGTTACGGCGCCGCTGTTGCCGTCAGGTGTCCTCGCGGAGATTGCCTTGGAAAGGTACGACTCGGTGCTTGCGGCAGCGTCATAGGTCGCACGTTTCCGGCGCCCCGAGGCGAGGAGCAAGCTGCGTCGGCGCGCTTGTGACAAGCGCGCCTTGTCAAGTGATGTGACCCTTGCAAAAACCGGAAAAACCCCGAAAACACACCTTCAGGCGCGCCTTTGCACGCAGCATGGGTGCGACTGCGGGACAAGGCCGAAAAGTGCTTCGTGACGAAATGTTTCCCTAGGTGACTTAGCGTTTCCGGACCTTTGCTGGCGAAAACTGGCCAGACCTACCCTCGATGTATGACAGATACAGCTGTAGCCGGTGCGCCCGCGGACGCCGCAGTCCCCTCGCGCCCAGCACGCACCCGCCCTGCCGCCAAGCCCCACGGTCAGTGGAAGGTTGACGGCACCACGCCCCTCAACGCCAACGAAACCTGGAAGCAGGAAGACAACGGGCTGAACGTCCGTGAGCGCATTGAGTCTGTCTACTCCAAAGAAGGCTTCGACTCGATCGACGGCACGGACCTGCACGGTCGCTTCCGCTGGTGGGGTCTTTACACCCAGCGCAAGCCCGGGATCGACGGCGGCAAGACGGCAACGCTTGAACCGCACGAACTCGAAGACAAGTACTTCATGCTGCGTGTCCGCATCGACGGCGGCGCGCTGACCACAGAGCAGCTCCGCGTCATTGGCCAGATCTCCGTGGACTTCGCCCGCGGCTCGGCCGACCTCACGGACCGCCAGAACATCCAGCTCCACTGGATTCGCGTTGAGGACGTGCCGGAAATCTGGCGCCGCCTCGAGTCCATTGGCCTCTCCACGACTGAAGCCTGCGGCGACGTTCCGCGTGTCATCCTCGGCTCGCCGGTGGCAGGTATCGCCAAAGACGAGATCATCGACCCCACGCCGCTCATCCACGAACTCGCCGAGCGCTTTATCGGCGACCCCGAGCTGGCCAACTTGCCGCGCAAGTACAAGACGGCGATTACGGGCCACCCCTCCCAGGACGTTGTCCACGAGATCAACGACTTCGCCCTGGTTGGGGTCGTGCACCCCGAACTCGGTGCAGGCTACGACCTCTGGGTTGGCGGCGGCTTGTCCACCAACCCGCGCCTCGCCGAACGCCTGGGTGTCTTCGTGTCCCCGGATGTCGCCGCCGAAGTATGGCTCGGCGTCACCAGCATCTTCCGCGACTACGGTTACCGCCGCATGCGCACCAAGGCCCGCTTGAAGTTCCTCATGAATGACTGGGGCCCGGCAAAGTTCCGTCAGATCCTCGAGGACGAATACCTTGGCTTCAAGCTTCCGGACGGTCCTGCTGCTCCCAAGCCGAACGCCCCCGGTGACCACATCGGCGTCCACGAGCAGAAGGACGGCAACTTCTTCATCGGCGTCACGCCCACGGTGGGCCGCATGTCCGGTGAATCCCTCGTAAAGCTGGCCGACACTTTGGAGCAGCACGGCACGTACCGCCTGCGCACCACTCCGCACCAGAAGCTTGTCATCCTCGACGTCGCCAAGGACCAGGTGGAGCCGCTCATCAGCGAACTGGACACCTTGGGCCTTTCCGCCCGCCCGTCCGTGTTCCGCCGCGGCACCATCGCCTGCACGGGCATCGAGTTCTGCAAGCTCGCGATTGTGGAAACCAAGGTCACCGCCGCCACGGCCATCGCCGAACTGGAACGCCGCCTGGCCGACCTCGTGGAGACCAAGCAGTTGCCCACGGCACTGTCCCTCCACATCAACGGCTGCCCGAACTCCTGCGCCCGTATCCAGACCGCGGACATCGGCCTTAAGGGCATGATGCTGCCAACGCCCGACGGCGACCCCACCCCGGGTTTCCAGGTCCACCTCGGTGGCGGGCTGGCCAACAACGAACGCGAGGAAGCCGGCTTGGGACGTACCGTCCGCGGCCTCAAGGTCACGGTGGAAGACCTGCCCGATTACGTGGAGCGTGTGGTCCGTAAGTTCGTCGAAGTCGGCGCCGAGGGCCAGACCTTCGCAGAGTGGGCACACTCCGCAGATGAAGGAGACCTGCAGTGACCACAGCCCTCAAGCGATCCAACGACGAGCTCAAGGCGCTGGCCGAAGCCGGAGCTGCTGAGCTCGGCTGGAACGCCTCCGCGAGCGAAGCCATCGCCTGGGTGGCCCGGAACTTCGAGTTGCCCGCGATTACCGTGGCCTGCTCAATGGCCGACGCCGTCCTGCCCGCTTTGGTTGCCGACCAGTTGCCGGGCGTCGACGTATTGTTCCTGGAGACGGGCTACCACTTCAAGGAAACGTATGAGACCCGCGACGAAGTTGCGGCGAACCTGCGCGTCAACGTTGTGGACGTCCTCCCGGAGCACACGGTGGCTGAACAGGACAGCTTGCTCGGCAAGGATCTGTTTGCCCGCGACCCCGGCCAGTGCTGCGCACTCCGCAAAGTCGCGCCTCTCCGCCGTGCCCTGACCGGTTACGAGGTCTGGTTCACCGGCGTGCGCCGCGACGAAGGCCCCACCCGCACCAACACCCCCGTGGTCACCTGGGACGAGAGCTTCGGCCTGGTCAAGGTGAACCCCATGGTGGACTGGAGCTTCGACCAGCTGGTGGAGTACTCCGAGGACAACATCCTCCCCGTCAACCCCCTCCTGAGCCAGGGCTACCCGTCCATCGGATGCCAGCCCTGCACCCGCAAAGTGGCCCCGGGCGAAGACTCCCGGGCAGGCCGCTGGTCAGGATCCGACAAGACAGAATGCGGACTACACACATGAGCACTTACACAACCAACGCAACGCCGGATGCCGCCCAGGGAGTGGCATCGGGCCTGTCGGAGCCGCGCGCCGGGCTGATCGAAGATCAGCCGCGCGGCGAAGGGGCGGGGGCGGCATTCGGCGTTGCGCCCACTCCCGGGGCGGCATCTGCTGCTACGGCTCTGCAGTCGGCTCGCCTCTCTTCTTTGGACACTTTGGAATCGGAAGCAATTCACATCATTCGTGAGGTTGTGGCCGAGTTCGAGAAGCCCGCGCTGTTGTTCTCCGGCGGCAAGGACTCCGTGGTCATGCTGCACCTGGCCACTAAGGCTTTCTGGCCGGGCAAGGTTCCTTTCCCGGTGTTGCACGTCGATACCGGCCACAACTTCCCGGAGGTCATCGATTTCCGTGACCGCACCGTGGAGCGTCTTGGCCTGAAGCTCGTTGTGGGTTCCGTGCAGGAGTTCATTGACCGCGGCGAACTGGCCGAGCGTGCCGACGGTACCCGTAACCCGCTGCAGACTGTTCCGCTGCTGGACGCCATCCAGAAGAACAAGTTCGACGCCGTGTTCGGTGGCGGCCGTCGTGACGAGGACAAGGCCCGTGCCAAGGAGCGCATCCTGAGCCTCCGTGACGAATTCGGCCAGTGGGATCCGCGCAACCAGCGCCCCGAGCTGTGGAACCTGTACAACGGCCGCCACACGGTTGGCCAGCACGTCCGCGCGTTCCCCATCAGCAACTGGACCGAGCTGGACATCTGGCGCTACATCGAGCGTGAGAACATCGAGCTCCCCGGCCTTTACTACGCCCACGAGCGCGAGGTCTTCGCCCGTGACGGCATGTGGCGTGCGGTGGGCGAGGTTTCCCAGCCGCTGCCGCATGAGGACGTCATTACCAAGACGGTCCGCTACCGGACGGTGGGCGATATGTCCTGCACCGGTGCCGTCGAGTCCGACGCCTACACTGTGGCCGACGTCGTAGTTGAAGTCGCGGCCTCCACCCTGACCGAACGTGGCGCCACCCGTGCAGATGACCGCATCTCCGAGGCAGCCATGGAAGACCGCAAGAAGGACGGCTACTTCTAATGAGCACCGAAACCGCATTTCTGGAAGACGGACTCGAGTCTGCGCCGCTTCCGTCCACGCTCTTCCGCTTCGCAACTGCCGGATCTGTCGACGACGGCAAGTCCACTCTGGTGGGCCGCCTCCTTCACGACTCCAAGGCGATTCTTGCTGACCAGCTCGACGCCGTTGCCCGCACTTCTGCCGACCGCGGCTTTGGTGGGGAAAAGGGTGGGATCGACCTCGCCCTCCTGACCGACGGCCTCCGTGCCGAGCGTGAGCAGGGCATCACTATCGACGTGGCGTACCGCTACTTCGCCACGGACCGCCGCAGCTTCATCCTGGCGGACTGCCCCGGCCACGTTCAGTACACCAAGAACACGGTGACGGGCGCCTCCACTGCGGATGCCGTCGTCGTGCTTATTGACGCCCGAAAGGGTGTCCTGGAGCAGACCCGCCGCCACCTGTCCGTGCTGCAGCTGCTGCGCGTGGCCCACGTGATTGTGGCCGTCAACAAGATCGACCTCGTGGACTTCAGCGAGCAGGTGTTCCGGGACATTGAAGCGGACGTGCAGCAGGTTGCGCGTGAGCTGGGCCTTGGTTCCGATGGCGTTGCTGATCTGCTGGTGGTTCCCGTGTCCGCGCTTGATGGCGATAACGTGGTGGACCGCTCCGAACGCACCCCTTGGTACACGGGTCCGGCGCTGCTTGAAGTCCTTGAAACCCTCCCGGCCGCAGATGAGCTTGAAGCCGAGCTGGAGAGCTTCCGCTTCCCGGTCCAGCTGGTCATCCGCCCGCAGGGCGCTTTGGCTCCCGACGCTGTGGCTGGCGGGCTCGACGTCGAGGCTTACCGTGACTACCGTGCCTACGCAGGCCAAATCACTGAAGGTTCCGTCACAATCGGCGATGAAGTCACCGTTCTGAGCCCAGGCCACGAACCTCGCATCACCACCGTGGTGGGGATCGACTTTGCAGGCCGTTCGCTTGAGGAAGCAGCAGCCCCGCAGTCGGTGGCCATCCGCTTGGCTGACGAGATCGACATCGCCCGTGGCGACACCATCGCCGCCGCAGGAACGGTCCGCGAAAGCACCGCCGACCTGTACGCATCGCTGTGCTGGCTCTCACCGAAGCCGTTGCGTGAAGGCCAGAAGGTGCTGGTGAAGCACGGTACGCGCACGGTCCAGGCGCTGGTCCGGGCCGTGAGCGGCAAGCTGGACCTGGCCACGTTCAACGTTGAGCCCACGTCCACGCTGGAGCTCAACGACATCGGGCACGCGCAGCTTCGCCTTGCCGCGGCGCTGCCCTTGGAGAACTACCTGCATCACCGTCGCACGGGCGCTTTCCTGGTGATCGACCCCATCGACGGCAACACCCTCGCCGCCGGTCTGGTCAAGGACCACCCGGGCGACCATGAAGACGAACGTTACGTCATCTAAGGTCATAGACAGACACAAAACCGCAGCTTGTTCGCGAATCCCCGCGTTGTACGCCGGGAGTCCCGGACAAGCTGCGGTTTTTCCTTTGACCCTCTGAAGCAGGAGCATGACATGCCTCGCAACACCACCCTCAGCACACTCTTGGACGCCGGTAAGGACCTCGTCCTCGACGGTGCCCTCGCCACGGAATTGGAAGCCCACGGCTGTGACCTTGAGGACGCCCTGTGGTCGGCCAAGGTGCTGCTGGAGCAGCCGCACCTGATCAAGCAGGTCCACCGCGATTATTACGACGCCGGTGCCTCCGTAGCGATCACGGCCAGCTACCAGGCGACTCCGCAGGGGTTTGCGCAGCGTGGGCTTTCCGTGGAGGAGTCCCTGGAACTGGTGGCCCGCAGCGTCAGGCTGGCCGACGAAGCCCGGCAGGAATACCTCGCGGAGAACCCTGCCTCGGGGCCTCTGTTGATTGCCGGGTCCGTGGGTCCGTACGGCGCATATCTTGCTGATGGCTCCGAATACCGCGGCGACTACACCCTTTCTGCGGTGGAGTTCCGTGATTTCCACCGTCCACGGATCGCTGCGTTGGTGGACGCCGGAGTGGACTTTCTCGCGTGCGAAACACTGCCGTCGTTCGCCGAGGCGGAGGCGCTGCTGCAGCTCGTGACGGAGTTCGACGTCGATGCCTGGTTTACGTTCACGCTCCGCGACAGTGGGCACATCAGCGACGGAACGCCCCTTGCGGACGTGGCGGCGCTGCTCCGCGCGGAACCGCGCGTGGTCGCCGTCGGGGTTAACTGCGTTCCGCTGGAGCTGGTGACTCCCGCACTGGGCGCCCTGCGGGACGCCACGGACGCGGCCTTGGTGGCGTATCCGAATTCGGGGGAGACGTACGATGCCGTGACCAAGACCTGGGGACCTGCCGCCGCGGGACAAGCCGCCCCGGGACCCGGGCCCGCGGGACAAGGCGGAGCAACCCTCGCCGGCAACGCCGCGAACTGGCGTCAGTTGGGGGCGCGGCTCATCGGCGGGTGCTGCCGCACAACGCCGCACGACATTGAAGACCTGGCAGCGAATATGACGCCACGTGACCCTGCGTGAAGCTTGGTTTCTGTGGGATTGAAGCGGAAATATGACAGTCCCTACTGTGAAGGCATGACCTCTTCGGATTGGTCCTGCCTTGCCTTGAACGGGCGATGTCACGGGGCCTGATCTTCGCCCTCTTCGCATCCGGCTTCACTAAGGACCTCCCCATGGCAAACACCCCCGAGTCACAAAAACCCGAACCCGGCACCATCCGCATCGTCGCCGGTGAGACCACCAAGCCCAAGCGCCGCCGCACCCTTGAGATCGCCCTGGCCGTGGGCCTGGTCCTGCTGATCGGTGCCGGCGCAGCCGTGGCGTCAGCCGTTTCCCGGAGCAGCGAGGCCGCACCGGCTGCGGCGACGTCGCCCGCGGTTGAGCTCAAGCTCGGCTATTTCAGCAACGTGACCCATGCTCCGGCGCTGGTGGGTATCAGCCAGGGCATCAT
The DNA here is from genome assembly GCF_040684895.1 of Paenarthrobacter sp. NPDC089322. Classification (NCBI taxonomy): domain Bacteria; kingdom Bacillati; phylum Actinomycetota; class Actinomycetes; order Micrococcales; family Micrococcaceae; genus Paenarthrobacter; species Paenarthrobacter sp. NPDC089322. The sequence goes on along the minus strand of NZ_JBFBGW010000013.1, from coordinate 80,131 downwards.
CGCGAAGGAACTGGGCGATACGAAGCTCAGCACGCAGATTTTCAACGCCGGCCCGGCCGCGATTGAGGCGCTGAACGCCGGCGCGATCGACGCCACGTATATTGGCCCGAACCCGGCAATCAACTCGTTCGTGAAGAGCAACGGCGAGTCCATCAGCATCATCGCCGGCGCGGCGGCAGGTGGTGCGCAGTTGGTGGTGAAGCCGGAGATCACCTCCGCGGCCGACCTCAAGGGCAAGGTCCTGGCCTCGCCGCAGCTTGGCGGGACGCAGGATGTGGCGTTGCGGGCCTGGCTGGGGGAGCAGGGTTACAAGACCAACGTGGACGGCAGCGGTGATGTGAACATCAACCCGACCGAAAACGCCCAGGCGCTGAAGCTGTTCCAGGATGGAAAGCTCGACGGCGCGTGGTTGCCTGAGCCGTGGGCCTCGCGTTTGGTGCTTGAGGCCGGGGCGAAGGTCCTGGTGGACGAGAAGGACTTGTGGGACAAGGGTGAGTTCACCACCACGATCCTGATCGTGAACAAGAAGTTCGCCGCCGAACACCCCGAGACGGTGAAGGCGCTGTTGAAGGGCCACGTGGAGTCCGTGAAGTGGCTGAACAACGCGTCCCCGGCGGACAAGGCCAGCACCATCAACGCCGTGCTGAAGGACACCGCCGGCAAGCCGCTTCCGGGCAACGTGATCGAGCGTGCCCTGCAGAACATCACCTTCACCACCGACCCGCTGGCCGGGACGTACAAGAAGCTCCTCGAGGACGGCGTCAAGGCCGGCACCACCAAGGAAGCCGACATCAACGGCATCTTCGACCTCCGCACCCTCAACGAGGTCGAAGGCAAAAAGACCTCCGCCGCCGGCCTCGGCCAGGACTAAGCAGCTACACGAATCAACAAAACGAAGGACGGGACCATGCCAGTCGTACTGGAGAACCTGGGTAAGCGCTTCGGCGACGGCGCCCCCGTGCTGGACAACGTCAACGCCACCATCGGGAAGGGCGAATTCGTTGCCCTCCTCGGAGCCTCGGGCTGCGGCAAGTCCACCCTCCTGAACATCATGGCGGGACTTGAGCACCCGACGTCGGGCGCTTTAGAGGTGCCCAGCGACGGTGCGGCCTTCATGTTCCAGGACTCTGCGCTGTTCCCATGGCTGACCGCCCGCGGCAACATCGAGCTCGCGCTGCAGTTGGCGGACAAGTCCAGCACCAAAGCGAGCCGACGCGCCCGTGCGACTGAGCTGTTGGAGCTCGTCCACCTGGGAGGCGCGGGCGACAAGCGTCCCCACGAGTTGTCCGGAGGCATGCGTCAGCGCGTTGCCCTGGCGCGTTCGCTCGCCCAGGACCGGCAGTTGTTGTTGATGGACGAGCCGTTCGCTGCCCTGGACGCCATCACCCGAGACCTCTTGCATGACGAGCTTGAGCGCATTTGGAAGGAAACCGGCCGCACCATTGTGTTCGTCACCCACAATGTGCGCGAAGCTGTTCGACTGGGCCAGCGCGTGCTGCTTTTGTCGTCGCGCCCCGGCCGGGTGGTTGCCGAATGGGACGTCACCGAGGAGCACCGTACTGATGCTGGCCGCGCTGGGGAGCTGACCGGCGTCATTACCCGCCGACTTCGCGAGGAGATCCGCCGCCATGCCAAGTAACCCGACTACCACCGAAGAGCGGACCCAGCCCGTGACTGACTCCAACCACATCACCTCGCCGTCGCTGAAGGGAAACGCCTCCGAGCTCCGCGACTTGGAAGCCGGTTTGGACAACCTCCAACTGGACACCGGGCGCCGGGGAGGCATCGAGTGGAAGCGCGTGCTGCTTCCCGTGGTGGCGCTGGTTGTCCTTGTTCTCGCATGGCAGTTCTATGTGTCGCTGGAGTTCAAGCGGCGCGACCTCGTTCCCGGGCCCGTGGATGTCTTCAACCAGTTCCTCACCTTGTGGGGCGAGGGCAAGCTGCAGGAAGCGGTTTGGACCTCGCTGCAACGCGGCGTGGTTGGCTTCCTCATCTCCGTTGTCATTGCCACCCCGATCGGGTTGATCCTGGCGCAGGTTGCTCCGTTGCGCCGTGCCTTCGGCCCGCTCATTTCCGGTTTGCAGGTCCTGCCGTCCGTGGCCTGGGTTCCGGCCGCCATCATCTGGTTCGGCCTGACGGACGCCACCGTCTACTTTGTGGTCTTCATGGGCGCGATCCCGTCCATCATCAACGGCCTGATTTCCGGCGTGGACCAGATCCCTCCGCAGTACCGCAGTGTGGGAACGGTCCTCGGTGCCAACCGGTTGCAGATGGCCTTACAGATTGTGCTTCCCGCGGCCCTTCCCGGCTACATCGGCGGCCTGAAGCAGGGCTGGGCTTTCTCGTGGCGCTCCCTCATGGCCGCGGAAATTATCGCTGTGGGCGGCACTATCGGCTTCGGCCTCGGTTCGCTGCTCGACCAAGGCAGGCTCCTGTCCGACATGGCCGTGGTGATGTCCGCGATTCTCCTGATTTTGTTCGTGGGCATCCTCATCGAGCTCCTCGTGTTCGGCCCGATCGAGAAGCGCCTTCTGCAGCGCCGCGGTTTGCTCGCGGGAAGCAGCCGCTAACCCACCCGACGTCACGCGAACGCGATGCAAAAGCCCGACGGCGACCTCCCGCCGTCGGGCTTTTGCCTTACCTAAACCACCAACGCTCGCTCACCTATGGCCCCTTTTCGGGCAACCCTCTATCACCGGGTGAGAGACGGTTCGCCTGAAGGGGGTCATCGGTGAGAGAGCGTTGGAGGGGGGCTACAGACCGGCCAGGAGGTCCTTCATCTCTTGGATTTCCTTCTCTTGCGACGCCACGATGTCCTTGCTGAGCTGGACGGCCTCGGGGTTGGTTCCATGGGTTGTCTCATCCCGGGCCATGCTGACCGCGCCTTCGTGGTGCGCGATCATTTGGGTCAGGAACAACCGGGCGGCTTCCGTGCCCTGGGCATCGCGAAGCTTCTGAAGGTCGGCGTCGGTCATCATGCCTTCCATGCCATGGCCACCGTGGCCGCCTGCGGACATGGTGGCCGACTCGTTCCAGGACTGGAGCCAGCCGGTCATCTTTTCGATCTCAGGACCTTGTGCGGCCTTGATCCGTTCGGCCAGGTCAATCACCGCGGCGGGGACGTCTTGCTTGGCCAACATGATGTCGGACATCTCCACGGCCTGTGCATGGTGCGGAATCATCATCCGGGCGAACATCGTGTCCGCGCTGTTATGGTCTCCGGCAGTGTTGCCGGAGGACGGGGCGGAGGAGGCGCTGGAGCTGCCATGGTGCATGTCCGGCATGGAAGGCGAGGTGCCGGAATTACCGGAGGAGCCACAGCCGGCAAGGGCAATGGCGCCGGCAACGGCTGTGGCGGCAAGGGGCAGGTATTTCTTCGTATTCATGGAGATCGAGTCCTTAGCAGTGGAGGGCGCAAAGGCGCCCGGTAGAGGTGTTTGGCGACTGGAATACAGACAGGTGCCTGTCCGTGTGGCCGGCGTTCTACGTTCTGCTGATGGATAACTCGCCCGGGGAAGGACTGCCCGGGTGATGGCCGGACATGATCCACATGCTGCCCGGGATAGCAGGCAATGGGGTGGAGATGCTCACAGTCCCGCCCGGTTCCGGCGCGGCAAGGCCTGTGGCGGAAAGATGGGGAATGCAATTCGTGGTGACGGAGTGCCCACCGGAGCAGTTGCCGCAGCAACCCGCATCGGGGTGGCTGTCATGAACAGTTGATGGCGCAGGAGCAGCCTCGGCCGCAATCGAGTGGGCGGCATTCGTTCCGATAAGGACATGCATGCCCAAGAGCCCAGTGATGAGGGCGACTACGGCAACCAGGAGAGTTACCGTGCGCAGGGAGGAACCATGACGGTAAAGGTGTGTTGCCATGGCTGTCCTCCTCACTGTTTCCTTCAAGGCTACTGGCTTCATCATGGAGGGGTACACGTGCGCTTGCTTCGCCGGGCAACTGTATGATCCGGTCAGGCCCTCGTGGTCCTAGAATCGACGAATGGGCCTTCTAACGTTCAGTATCAACGTCACTGTGGATGGCTGCGTCGACCACCGGGAGGGTATTGCCGACGACGAGACGCACGTCCACTTCACCCGCATCATGGACGAGAGTGGCGCTATGCTTTGGGGCCGCACCACCTACGAAATGATGGAGAGCTACTGGCCCGCGGTGGCACGCGGTGAGGTCGATGTGCCGCCGGCGCTGCTCGAGTGGGCACTGAAGCTGGATGCCAAGCCCAAGTACGTGGTGTCGTCGTCGCGGAACGATTTCCCGTGGAACAACAGTCACCACGTCGTCGGAGACCTGCGCGCTGCGGTGCAGGAGCTCAAGGATAGGACTCCCAAGGGGCTGCTTGTGGGCAGCGGGAAACTGGCAACAGAGCTGGACCGATTGGACCTGATCGACGAGTACAAGTTCCTCGTCCATCCCAGGATCTCCGGCCACGGCCCCACCCTGTACGAAGGCGGACTGCCCGCAACCCGACGCCTCGAACTGATCTCGGCCGCCCCGCTCACAAACGGCGCGGTCTCCATGCACTATCGCCGTGCTGAGTGAGGAATGAGCCGGCACAGGAGTGCGTTGTTCCCAACGTGCATATGAAACGCATCGGCTTCCTCTCCTTCGGTCACTGGGCCAAGGTCCCGGGTTCTTTGGTACCCACTGCCGGCGAGGCCCTCAAGCAAGGTATTGAACTCGCCGTGGCCGCAGAAGAACTGGGTATCGATGGCGCATTCTTCCGCGTCCACCACTTTGCCCGGCAGCAGGCGTCGCCATTCCCGCTACTTAGTGCAATTGCTGCGCGTACCACCCGGATCGAGATGGGAACCGGCGTGATCGACATGCGCTACGAAAACCCTCTCTACATGGCAGAGGAAGCCGCTGCCACTGACCTGATCAGCGACGGCCGGCTGCAGCTCGGTGTGAGCCGTGGTTCACCCGAGCCCGCTAAAAACGGTGCAGCGAGTTTCGGGTACCTCCCGGCAGAGGGCGAGGACGCCGGCGACATGGCACGTCGCCACACAGCGCTCTTCCGCAGGGCCATTGCCGGACACGGTGTTGCGGAGGCGGATCCGCATTACGCTGGCGGGGCAACCGGACTACTGCCGATCCAGCCGCAGTCACCCGGACTTTCGCGGCGAATTTGGTGGGGTGCCGGTACCAGGAAAACGGCCATCTGGGCAGCGGAACAGGGCATGAATCTGATGAGTTCCACCCTCCTGACCGAGGATACGGGCGTCCCGTTCGATGAACTGCAGGCAGAACAGATCGCCCTGTTCCGCGAAGCCTGGGCAGCGGCCGGACACGATTTTGAACCGAGGATCTCGGTCAGCCGAAGCGTGATTCCCATAGCCGACGAGCAGGATAACCACTACTTCGGCCTGCGCGCCCAGGCGGACAGGCAGGACCAGGTGGGGATTCTCGACGGCGCGTTGTCCCGTTTCGGGAGGAGCTACATCGGGGCGCCGGATGAGTTGGCTGAAGAATTGGCGAAAGACGCAGCAGTCCGGGCTGCCGATACTGTCCTGCTGACCGTGCCCAACCAGCTTGGGGTGGACTACAACGCAAAGCTCCTGGGTAACGTCGCCAAGCACATCGCGCCGGCTATCGGCTGGAATCCGAAGAGGGAGAGGACCCGGCACTGAGCCTCAAGATGCGGCTGGGTTCGTACGACTCTTGTCCCTGGAATCACCCCGCACTAAACGCCGGTATTGTTGCTGGCTGAGCGCAACTGCGCGCAAACCCGGATACGCCCGAACGCAGTTGCGCCCGAAACGCCCTTCAATGACGAGGGGCGACGCAGAAAGCAAAGGTTGCACCATGGACATTCAGAACCTTCTCGAGGACATTGTCGGAGCTGTTCGGCCGCATGTCGGCGAAGGAAAAGTCGCCGATTACATCCCACAGCTCGGTGCAGTGGATCCACATCAATTCGGGATCTCGTTGGTCACACGGGAAGGCGAAGTGTTCTCGGCCGGGGATGCCCATGTGGAGTTCTCCATTCAGAGTATTTCCAAAGTTTTTGCCTTGGCCCTGACATTGGCTGCCGAGGGCGACCGTATATGGAAGCGCGTGTTCCGCGAGCCTTCGGGCAACCCGTTCAATTCCTTGGTCCAGTTGGAGAGCGAGGACGGCATACCCCGCAACCCGTTCATCAACGCCGGCGCGATCGTTGTCACGGACAGGCTCCTCAGTCTGACAGGCAATGCCGCGGAGGCGGTCCGTGATCTGATGCGACAGGAGACGGGCAACCTTGGAATCGAATCCGACCTGCGTGTGGCGAAATCGGAGCTGGACAACAAACATCGCAATGCCTCCTTGGCCCATTTCCTGGCAAGCTGCGGCAACTTGGAGAACCCCGTGGACGACGTCCTTGATTCCTACGCCAGGCAGTGCGCCGTTGCCATGACGTGTGAGGACCTTGCACTTGCAACCCGGTTCCTCGCTGCCAACGGGCTGGGGGCCGATGGAAGGTTGTTGCTCTCTCCGGCCCAGACCAAGCGGATCAACGCCGTCATGCTGACCTGCGGAACATACGACGCCGCCGGCGAGTTCGCCTATCGGGTGGGGCTTCCAGGAAAGAGTGGAGTCGGCGGCGGAATCGTTGCCGTGGTCCCCAACAAATGCTCCATCAGCGTGTGGAGCCCGGGCCTGGGCAAGTCAGGCAACTCCGTTGCCGGGGTTGCTGCCCTGGACGAATTCACCACCCGCACTGGATGGTCCGTGTTTTAAGCGCATGATGGAGGCATGATCCTCAAGGACGGAAAAGCGCCCAAAGACGGAAACGCCCCCAGGAAGCCCGCCGCACCGGCGCCGGGAACCCGGCCCACCGCCCTCGCATTTTTGGAGCGCCTGAGAATCCGCCAGTCGGACGTGGAGCAAGCCAAGTACCAGCGTTACTTCAAGACAGGCAAGGGGGACTATGCCGAGGGTGATTTTTTCATGGGCGTGCGCATGGGCGAGGTATTCACGCTGAGCAAAGAGTTCGTGGCCATGGAACTGAAGGACATCGAGAAGCTCCTGGAAGAAGATATCCACGAGGCCAGGGCGGGGGCCGTGAAAATCATGGCGCTGCAGGCCCAGAAGAAAAAGACCCCCGAGCAAAGACGCCACGAACTCTATGATCTCTACCTGCGGCGGCACGACCGCATCAACAACTGGGACCTCGTGGACCTGGCTGCGGGGCAGGTTGTGGGCGGCTGGCTCATGGACAAGCCGCGCGATCCGCTCTACCAGCTGGCGCGTTCCCGGAACATGTGGGAGCGCCGCACGGCCATCGTTGCCACATCGGCCTTCATCAGGGAGGGCCAGCTGGACGATACCTTCGCGATCGCCGGGATCCTGCTCCATGACAAAGAGGACCTCATCCACAAAGCGGTGGGCGGCTGGGTCCGGGATGCCGGACGCAGCAGCCGCGAGCGCCTCCTCGCCTTCCTCGACGAGCATGCAGCCACCATGCCGCGGACGGCGCTTCGTTACGCGATCGAGCATCTGGGCAAAGAGCAGCGGGCCTACTACCTGGGGCTCAAGAACCGCTGAGACTCCGCAGTTCCGCGGATCAGCACGGAAACCCGAAATCCCGTATATGACGCCAAATTACCCAGCGTTACCGGGTGTTTCCGAGCCTTTGAAGCATGTTACGGCGCAGCCCTACAGTTTTTTCATGGCAATACAGGACATTTATCCCACAGCACTCCGGCTGCTCGGCCGCCCGGTGCTGGTTGTGGGCGGCGGCCCCGTCGCGGAGCGCCGCGCCAAGGGACTGCTCGACGCCGGTGCAAAAGTCACCGTGGTCGCACCGGTTGCCACTGAAAACCTTCGCGGACTCGCCGACTCCGGCCTCCTCACCTGGGAGCCGCGGGAGTACCGCACGGAAGATCTCGACGGCGTTTGGTTCGTCCAGACTGCTACCGGCACTTCCGCTGTGGACGCCCAGGTAGCCGCCGACGCCGAGGCGCAGCGGCTTTGGTGCGTCAACGCCTCCGACCATGAAGCTTCTGCTGCGTGGACTCCCGCCGTTGCCGTGGTGGATGACGTCAAGATCGCCATCAACGCCGGGGGAGACCCGCGCCGGGCCATGGCACTCCGCAATGCCGTGGCTACGGCGCTTGAAACGGGCGACCTTCCGCTTCGCCGCCACCGCAAGCCGGGTCTTCCATCAAGTGCCGGTTCGGTAGCACTCATCGGAGGCGGTCCCGGCGACTCGGGACTCATCACAGTCCGCGGCCGCCGCTTGCTGGGCCAGGCCGACGTCGTGGTTGCAGACCGTCTTGGCCCTCGCGAGCTGCTCAAGGAACTGGCGCCTGACGTCCGCGTGATCGAGGTGGGTAAGACGCCTGGCCACCATCCTGTCCCGCAGCTTGAGATCAACCGCATCCTCGTGGAGGAAGCCCTCAAGGGCAACCGCGTGGTCCGCCTCAAAGGCGGTGACCCCTACGTCCTGGGACGCGGTGGTGAGGAAGCAGAATTTTGCCGGCGGAACGGCGTCGAAGTTGAAGTTGTGTCCGGTGTGACGTCCGCGATTTCGGTTCCCGCTGCCGCCGGCATCCCGGTGACGCACCGCGGTCTGGCCAAGGGCTTCAGCGTTGTCACCGGTCATGAAGAGTTGTCCGAAGTCCCTGCCCGCCCGGATCACACTGTGGTGTTGCTCATGGGAGTGGCGCAATTGCGGGAGTCCGCGGCGGCGCTGGCGGGCTCGGGTCTGCCTTTGGACACTCCAGTAGGTATCGTGGAGAACGGGTATTTGCCGGACCAGCGCGTCACGATCGGCACGTTGGGGACCATAGCGGACCAGGCGGACGCCGTTGGCGTGGCCAATCCGGCAGTCATCGTGATCGGCGATGTTGTCCGCGTCAGCCCGTTCGCCCCACAGCATTTCAAGACCGCTGACTACAGCACCATTACCCCCAACCGTCCACGCGTCCGCACCAACTAGCCCCCGGCCCAACTAAGTAGCAGTAGAGCACGTTTTGAGCCCTCAAAACGCGCACTATTGCGACTCAGTTGGGAGGCCTGAACAGAAGAAGGAACACAGCCGTGTCAATTAGCACCCCCGTAGGTTCTGCGGACCGTCCGCTTCGCGTCGCCGTCATTGGCTCCGGCCCTGCCGGCGTGTACGCAGCTGACATCCTGACCAAGAGCGAAGCCGTCAAGAGCGGTGAGCTCAACGTCAGCATCGACCTCTTTGACCGCTACCCGGCACCGTACGGCCTGATCCGCTACGGCGTTGCCCCGGACCACCCCCGCATCAAGGGCATCGTGAACGCCCTGCACAAGGTCCTGGACCGCGGCGACATCCGCTTCTTCGGCAACGTGGACTACGGCACGGACCTGTCCATCGAGGACCTCCGCAAGCACTACGACGCCGTCATCTTCGCCACCGGCGCCATCAAGGACGCGGACCTGAACATCCCCGGCATCGAGCTCGAGGGTTCCTACGGCGGCGCCGACTTCGTCTCCTGGTACGACGGCCACCCCGACGTTCCCCGCGAATGGCCGCTGGACGCCAAGGAGATCGCAGTCCTCGGCAACGGCAACGTGGCCTTGGACGTTGCCCGCGTCCTGTCCAAGCACGCCGATGACCTGCTGGTTACCGAAATCCCGGACAACGTCTACGCCGGCCTCAAGAACTCCCCGGTCACCGACGTCCACGTGTTCGGCCGCCGTGGCCCGGCCCAGGTGAAGTTCACGCCGCTGGAACTCCGCGAACTCTCGCACTCCAAGGACGTTGACATCATCCTCTACGCCGAGGACTTCGAGTTCGATGAAGAGTCCGACCGCCAGGTCCAGACCAACAACCAGACCAAGACCATGGTGGGCACGCTGACCAACTGGATCGCGGAGCAGCCGGAAGACCTCTCCGAGCTCAAGGCTTCGCGCCGCCTCCACCTGCACTTCCTGCACAGCCCGGTGGAGATCGTCGACTCCCCGGAGACCCCGGGCAAGGTTGCAGGCATCAAGTTCGAGCGCACGGAGCTGGACGGCACGGGCAACGCCCGCGGCACCGGCGAGTTCATCGACTACCCGGTCCAGGCCGTGTACCGCGCCATCGGCTACTTCGGTTCTGCCCTGCCGGACGTCGAGTTCGACCACAAGAAGGGCGTCGTGACCAACGACGGCGGTCGCGTCCTGGACGCCGACGGCCGGCACGTGCCGGGCCTTTACGCAACGGGCTGGATCAAGCGTGGTCCCGTGGGCCTCATCGGCCACACCAAGGGTGACGCACTCGAGACCGTTACCTACCTCCTGGAGGACCGCGAAAACCTGCCGTTCGCCGAGGTTCCCGCGGCAGATGCCGTAGTGGAGCTCCTGGATTCCCGTGGCGTGCAGTTCACCAGCTGGGAAGGCTGGCTGGCCCTTGACGCCCACGAACTCGCGCTCGGCGCCGCAGCCACCGAAGCCGGCACCTCCCATGGCGTGGAGGTCGCCCGTGAACGCATCAAGGTTGTGCCCCGCGAGGACATGGTGAACATCTCCCGCGACGGCGTAGCCGCCCAAGTCTAGTTCCTGCAACAGCGGGGTCATCCATATGAGGTGGGTGGCCCCGCTGTGGTTTAACCTTCAGCGGTACCCTGAATCATGGACGTCGTCGTCATTGAAACAACCGCTTTGGGGGACCGCAGCTACTTGGTGCACGACGGTTCAGTGGCCTTGGTTATCGACCCCCAACGGGACATCGACAGGATCGAGTCGGCGGCTGCAGAGGCCGGTCTGCGGATCACCCACGTCGCCGAAACCCACCTCCACAACGACTACGTCACGGGTGGCCTGGTCCTGGCGCAAAAACACGGCGCTACGTACCTGGTGAACGCCGCGGACGCCGTGTCCTTCAACCGGCTTCCCGTGAGTGACGGACAGGTCCTGTCCGTTGGGCGCCTGCAGGTACGCGTGGTCGCGACACCAGGCCACACCCACACGCACCTTTCGTACGTGGTGCGCGATGACACGCACGACGGCGGCACGGAGGCCGTGTTTTCCGGCGGCAGTTTGCTTTACGGTTCAGTCGGGCGGACTGACCTCGTCTCACCCAATGACACAGCGAAACTCGCCCATGAGCAGTATTCGTCCGTCCGCAGGCTTGCTTCCTCTGCATCGCCGAATGCTGCGCTGTATCCGACCCACGGCTTCGGGTCCTTCTGTTCGATCGGTCCAGCCAGCCGGCTGGGCAAGTCGACGATCGGCGAGCAGGCCGCACAAAACCACGCGCTGACGGACCCGAGCGAAGACCATTTTGTGGCCGAGTTGCTGGCCAACATCACGGAGTACCCTGCCTATTACGCTCACATGAGCCCCCTCAATGCCGCTGGTCCCGGACCGGTGCAGCTGGCACTTCCTGACTCCGTAGATCCCGCCGAACTCTCTCGCCGGCTGAACGCAGGGGAGTGGGTGGTGGATCTGCGACACCGGGTGGCCTTCGCGAACAACCATCTTCACGGCAGCGTGAGTTTCGAATACGGCTCCGGCAGCAATTTCACCAGCTACATCGGTTGGGTGATTCCGTGGCAGCAACCCCTGACGTTGCTGGGCCCGGAGGAAGAAGTCGGGAAGGCGATCCGGGACCTGGCGAGGATTGGCATCGAAAGGCCGGAAGCCGCCGTCGTGCATGGACCTGGAGGACAAGAAGGCGACGGCGGGGTGGGGGCCTTGGCACCCGGCTCTCCGCATTCCAGGTATCCGCACGGGGACTGGGGAACCCTTTTGAAAGATAGGCGGCCGGAGGATGTGGTGCTGGACGTGCGTCGGCCGGACGAATTTGAAGTTTCCCACATCAAGGATGCCCTGAACGTCCCCGTGTATGGCCTGTTGCAGCGCATCACGGAGCTTCCCCAATGCCGCATCTGGGTTCATTGCGCCACAGGTTACCGGGCAAGCGTCGCCGCAAGTTTGCTGGACCGGGCCGGCCGGAAGGTCGTGTTGATCAACGCGCGGTACAAGGACGCAGCCGGAGCCGGGATCACCGTGACGTCATAACCACGTCGCCTGCGCGGCCGGGGCAACGACGGAGAACAGTGGCCTGCATGGGGTCAGGGGTTCAGCGGGCTCTTGTCCGCGCAGAAGTCCAGGTTCCTGTAGACGCTCGAAACGGCGGCATCGGGATCGTGTGCCTCAAGGGCGTCCACCAGTTCGTCGTGCCCTTCGCGGGGGATTCCGTTGAAGCCACCCTTGCGCTGCTGGCGGAGGAGGTCGTTGTGGAAGACACCGCCGAAGGAGACGTACAACTGATGCAGCAGCGGGTTTCCGGACGCCAAGGCAACGCGTTCGTGGAAATCCCAATCGGCACGCGCCCACGTGGGGTAGTCCTCCGCCTGCCAAGAGTCATGCCTGAGCGCCAGGAGGCGTCGCATTTCGGCGATGTCCTCTACCGTGGCGTGCTTGGTGGCGAGGCGGGCAGCCTGGGTGTCCAGGCCGAGCCGCACCTCCACGATGTGCTCCTGCGTGTGCTCCTGGTACATGCGCTGGGCTGCGCCGGACATCTCGCTGTTCGCCCGGACATACGTGCCGTCGCCGCGCCGGACTTCCAGCATTCCGGAATGCGCCAAGGCCTTGATGGCCTCGCGCAGCGTTCCCCGCGAGACGCCAAGCGTGCTCATCAACTCAGGCTCCGCAGGGATGCGTTCCTGCAGTGGCCATTCACCGGACTTGATCATGTCCCGCAACTTTGCGGTGATCTCCTCGGCGAGGGCCGGGCGATGTGAAGGGGTCAGGGTCATGCTGTCCTCGGTCCGGTCTTTGATGCAGTGCGTTTGCTGGTGAGCAGGTGGCAGGTGATCATGAGGGCCACGGCCACGATCGACAGCAGGCTCAACGGCAGCACCCACCCGCCCGTGGCGCTGTGGAGGAGCCCCATGCCAAAGGGCCCGATTGCCGCAATCAAGTATCCCAGCGATTGGGCGATGGTGGACAGTGCGGTGGTTTCCGCCGTCGACTTTCCACTGCGGCTGATGATCACCAGGACGAGCGGGAAAATGCCCAAGCCGAAGCCGAAGAGGACGGCCGGGATGACGGCAAGGGACGTGGGGAGCCACACCATCGCGGCGATTGCCAGCAAGGTGGAGCTGCTGGCAAGGTACAACGCCGGCCGGAGCATGCCGGGCCGCGAACCGAAAGCGAGCAGGATCATTCCTGCGGCCACGGAAACCAACTGCATGACACCGAATTGCAGGCCGCTCTCCGATGCGCTCAAGCCCTGCGAGGTCAGGATGTACGCGAACCAGCTCATCACCGCGTAGGCAAGGAAGGCTTGGAACGTGAAGATGGCGGTGATAAGGATGCCGAGCCTGGTGCGCAGGAGCGGCCACATGGACACCATCGCCCGCTCCGCCTTGGGTGCGTTCCGGTGTGAGTGCAGCACCACGGGCAGGAAGCCAAGGAGGGCAGCGACACCCAGGAGTCCCCACGCGGCCAAGCCCATGGAGGGCGAACCGAGCTGCTGGGCCAGGGGAACGCTGACGGCTGCGGCGAAGGTTGCGCCGCCGGACATCGTGAAGGTGTAGAGCCCGGTCATCATGGACGTGCGGTCCGCATAGTGTTCACGGATGAAAGACGGCATGGCCACGTTGCAGACGGCAAGGCCGGACATGGCCAGGACCGTGCCGCCCAACAGCGCACCTGTCACCGGAACGCCGCGCACCAACAGGCCGCCGGCAAGGAGCGCCAAGGCAATGAAGATGGCTTTTTCGACCCCCACACGCCGGGTCAACCACGACGTCGCCATCCCGGCCACCGCGAAGCAGAGCAACGGAATGGAAGGCAGGACGGACGCCACCACGGCGCCGTAGCCCAGGACCTGCTGCAACTCGTGGAACAGCGCTGCTGCGCTGGTAATGCCTGCGCGCAGGTTCAAGCCGATGAGCACTACGGCGATGATGCCAACGACGGCGACGACGCGCGTCTTGGGTGCCTGGGCGGCCGGTACGGCATGCGCCACGCTGGCGGGGGGGATCGTGGGGATGTTTCCTGTCGAGGGAGTCAGAGGGGTCGTCGCAGCCATGGTTAAAGGTTAGACGTTTGACGTCTAATGTCTAGAACTTTGTGGCGAACCTCTCCACGCCATCTCCGAAGGCGGCGCGGCCGCCGTCGTCGAACGCTCTACCGCGGGTTGCGCGAGCCCAGTCTCTGGACCGCCAAAGCCAGCCACAACTGGACGCGATCCTGCGTTTGCGAAGGGTCGTATCCCGTGAGTTCCGTGATCTGTGCCAAGCGGTACCGAACCGTGTTGCGGTGCAGGGTGAGGGCCTCGGCGACGGCGGCAACGGAGCCATTGTGGTTCAGGTAGCTTTCCAGCGTGGCCACCAATTCCGCCCCGTGGGCGGCATCAAATTTCCGCAGCGGGGTCAGCGACTCGCTGGCCATGTCGGCCAGCGGAACGTCCTCGCTCGCGAGCAGCAGGGAGGTCAGGCTCAAACGTTCCGGCTCATTGACGGGCAAGCCGTGGGCCACAGCGTCCCGCGCTTCGAAGTAGCTCCACCGCAGGCCGTTCGGCTTGGTGTAGGCACCGCCGATCCCGATCACCGCGTGGATTCCGGCCTCCTGCAGATGGTCGCTGAGGCTCTTGGCGAGGGCGGTCGCCGAGCTGCCGTCGTCAGCGATGACCGTCACCAGGTCCTTTCCGACGACGGCGCTGACGCCCGCTTCCAGCGATTGCGGCAGCGAAATGCTGACCAGTTGTTTGTGGTGGGCCGTGGACTCTGCAACCAGCACCACGTTCTTCCTGGTGCTGTTGATGCCCACGCCAGCCAGTCGGCGAGCGGCTTCGATGGTTTCCAGGGTGCCGTGGATGACGTCGTCCAGCACCTGGCCGGCCATGGCCCGCTGGGCCTGGCGCTGCTTCACCATGTTGTTGAGCTCCACGCTGATGAGGTTCTGCGCGTAGCTCACGATCCCGGAGTCGACGAACGGCTGCCGCAGCCACAGGGTGCAGGCGTCCCTGCGGCCGGTGGGAATCGGGTACGAAGCCCAACCATCCGCCGTCGGGGCCGGTTTTCCGGGGACGCTGTTGTAGAGCTGCGCGCTGAACTGGGTGAGCACCACGTCCGTACGCAACATGCTGCCCAACTGCTTGAGCAGTTCGCCGAGCCCGCCGCCGGTGAGGAGCGAACGGGCCAGGATCTGGTGCCCCGCCAGGAGCCGTTCGAGGTTGGAGTAGTGATCGGCGGAGTGGGACTCGGCAACGAGCTTTCCGATCGCGATAAAGGGGATCTCATAAGGGACTTCCACCAAGGGCAAGCCCCAGCGGTTGGCTTCTGCAATGAGGGCCTCGGGAACCGATTCGTGCGTCAGCCCGATGCCGAAGCCAATGCCCACGGCGCCGGCGCGCTGAACCTGGCGGACAAAGCGGCGCTGGTCGGCCGCGCTCTTGAGTCGAAGTCCAGTGGTCAGGACAAGCTCGCCACCGCTGAGGAAACGTTGCGGATCCTCGAGTTCCGTCACGGCCACCCAGCTGATGTCCTGGTTCCACGTGGTCTCGGCCAGGCCGGTCTTGCGGAGTTTCAGTGAGGGGACAGCGACGAGCGAAGCGAGGGACATTGCCATGGTTACAAGCGTAACCCGGCGCTGGTCAAGCGCACTAAGGGGAGGGTGCCTGAGTGTGCAGCTGACTATTCCTTGCCACCCTCCCCTGGCATAGGCTCTGATCAGCAAAAACCCATGCCCAAACACCGAAAGAGGGTTGCACACCGTGGTTCAAACCTTGCAGAACTTCATCAACGGCGAATTCGTTACGCCGGCAGGTACGGGTCTCCTGGACATCGTGAACCCCACCAACGGGGAGATCGTGGCCAAGTCGCCCATTTCGGTGCAGGCCGACGTGGACGCTGCGATGTCCGCAGCCAAGGAAGCCTTCAAGACGTGGAAGCACGTCACCCCGGGCCAGCGCCAGCTGATGCTCCTCAAGCTCGCCGACGCGGTCGAGGCCAACAGTGACGAACTGGTTGACGCCCAGCACCGCAACACGGGCCAGGTCCGTTCCCTCATTGCTTCCGAGGAAGTCGCAGCCGGTGCCGACCAGCTCCGCTTCTTCGCCGGCGCTGCACGCATCATGGAAGGCAAGTCGGCAGGCGAGTACTTCGAGGGCCACACCTCGTACGTTCGCCGCGAACCGATCGGCGTCGTAGCCCAGGTTGCACCGTGGAACTACCCGTTCCTGATGGCCATCTGGAAGATCGGTCCCGCGTTGGCTGCCGGCAACACCGTTGTCCTGAAGCCCTCGGACACCACCCCGGAATCAACCTTGGTTTTGGCACGCCTGGCTGGCGAAATCTTCCCCGCCGGTGTCCTCAACGTCGTCCTCGGCACCGGCGAAACCGGCGCCATGATGGTGGACCACAAGGTTCCCGGGCTCGTCTCCATTACCGGCTCCGTCCGTGCCGGCATCGCCGTTGCCAGCGGTGCGGCGAAGGGCCTCAAGCGCGCCCACCTGGAACTTGGCGGCAAGGCTCCGGCCATCGTCTTCAAGGATGCCGACATCAAGAAGAGCGCCGCGGCCATTGCCGAGTTCGCGTTCTTCAACGCCGGCCAGGACTGCACCGCGATCACCCGCGTCCTGATCGAGGACGAGATCCACGACGACATGGTTGCAGCCATGGTGGAACACACCAAGACCCTGCAGACCGGTTCGCAGAACGACGAAGACAACTACTTCGGCCCGCTCAACAACGTGAACCACTTCAACGCGGTGACCTCCGTGGTGGAGAACCTCCCGGAGAACTGCAAGATCGAGACCGGCGGCCACCGTGCAGGCGAGAAGGGCTTCTTCTTCGAGCCCACCATCATCTCCGGAGCCAAGCAGACGGACGACATCGTGCAGAAGGAAACCTTCGGTCCGGTCATCACTGTCCAGAAGTTCAGCACCGAAGCCGAAGCGCTTGAGTTGGCGAATGACGTCGAATACGCCCTGGCCTCCAGCGTCTGGACCACGGACCACGGCACGGCCATGCGCATGAGCCGCGACCTGGACTTCGGTGCGGTCTGGATCAACACGCACATCCTCCTCACGGCAGAGATGCCGCACGGCGGCTTCAAGCAGTCCGGCTACGGCAAGGACCTCTCCATGTACGGCGTCGAGGACTACACGCGCATCAAGCACGTGATGTCTGCACTCGATGCCTGACTTCTTCGCCTAGTTCTCCCCGTTCTTACGAAAGGCCTATTTCCATGACCACCACCGCGAACGAACTCTCGTACCGGATCGAGCAGAAGCGCAACATCAACGGCGCTTTCCCCGGCCCCAAGTCGCAGGCACTGAACGAGCGCCGCTCGGCCGTCGTCGCTGCCGGCGTCGCCTCGGGCGTCCCCGTCTACGTTGAGGACGCCGACGGCGGCATCATCCGCGACGTTGACGGCAACTCCTTCATCGACCTCGGCTCCGGCATCGCAGTGACCAGCGTCGGCGCCTCCGATCCCGCCGTCGTCGCCGCCGTCCAGGAAGCTGCCACGCACTTCACCCACACGTGCTTCATGGTGACCCCGTACGAGGGCTACGTCGCAGTGGCCGAGCAGCTCAACCGCCTCACCCCGGGTGACCACGCAAAGCGCACCGTGCTGTTCAACTCCGGTGCCGAAGCCGTGGAGAACGCCGTCAAGGTTGCACGCCTGGCAACCGGCCGCGACGCCGTGGTTGCTTTCGATCACGCCTACCACGGCCGCACCAACCTGACCATGGCCCTCACCGCCAAGGCCATGCCGTACAAGACCAACTTCGGCCCGTTCGCGCCCGAGGTCTACCGCATGCCCATGAGCTACCCGTTCCGCGAAGAGAACCCGGAAATCACCGGTGCCGAGGCCGCCAAGCGTGCCATCACCATGATCGAGAAGCAGATCGGTGGCGACCAGGTTGCCGCGATCATCATCGAACCGATCCAGGGCGAAGGCGGCTTCATCGTGCCGGCCGAGGGCTTCCTCCCGGCACTGTCCGCATGGGCCAAGGAAAAGGGAATCGTCTTCATCGCCGACGAGGTCCAGTCCGGCTTCTGCCGCACCGGCGAATGGTTCGCCGTTGACCATGAAGGTGTTGTCCCGGACATCATCACCATGGCCAAGGGCATCGCAGGAGGCCTGCCGCTGTCCGCCATCACGGGCCGCGCCGACCTCCTCGACGCTGTCCACCCCGGCGGCCTCGGCGGTACCTACGGTGGCAACCCGGTTGCCTGCGCAGCAGCACTCGCCGCGATTGAGACCATGGAACAGCACGACCTCAACGGCCGCGCACGCCACATCGAGGAACTCGCCCTGGGCAAGCTCCGTGAACTGGCTGCTGAAGTTTCCGTGGTTGGCGACGTCCGCGGCCGCGGTGCAATGCTCGCCATCGAACTCGTTCAGCCCGGTTCCAAGGAACCGAACCCCGAGCTCACCAAGGCCGTGGCGGCCGCTTGCCTTCAGGAAGGCGTGGTCATCCTGACCTGCGGCACCTACGGCAACGTGATCCGCCTGCTCCCGCCGCTGGTCATCAGCGACGAACTGCTGTTGGATGGCCTCGACGTCCTCGCGAAGGCCATCAAGGCCAACGCTTAAGCTCTCTTGCGCATGAGGAGGGCCGGGTTCCATCCCGGCCCTCCTTTCGCGTATTTGCAGTGGGTTCGCGCTCGACGGCGGACTCCCGCCTAGGTGCCCAGCGTCAGGTTCTTCTGGTGGCCATGTCCGTTGAGTTGGACTTCAATGGTGTTGCCGGCAACGAGCGTTGCACCTTCGTCCGCCTGGACCACCCTTGCCCATGACCCCGGCAGAGTCAGGCGGACACTGCCCTGTGTACGTGACGGATCGGCAACCGAGACGGAGAGTCTGCCTCCCACCTGGTGGGCGGCTATGGCGCAAGGGCCCGATGCCGCATACCCGGCACCGGAACCGGCCGCGAAGAAGTTGGCCAGGACGAGCTTGTCCTTGGAAACCTCCAGCATCTGCACTTCGGGCGAGTTTGCCCGGACCTTCACATCGGGATAAGCGGACTGGTAGAACGTGGCGTCGTGGTTTGCGGCAGGCAGCACCATGTATGCGTAGCCGGAACCTGCAGGGTCTTTGCCGTGGCGGTGGGTGATGGTCACGTAATCACGGGAAACGGGATCCTTGCTGCCACCGGTATCGGCCCCCGAGTTGATGTCATACCAACTACCGGTCCTGCGCACGATTTCAAGTTCCAGCTCTCCCGAGACTCCCGGCGCATCCAGGAAAACGTAGCCACCGTGCCCGTCAAAGTGCGCGGAGCGTTTGACGGGTACCGGTGAATCCCCCGGGCCAGGCTCCGGATCCGGGAGTCGGCCCGCACGACGGGAACAGAGCCGGCGGCGAAAGACCTGTTCTCGATGGTGGTGTGAACTTCGGCGCCGCCTGTGCCGGTAATGCCCGCGCCGAGGCAAACCAACGCATCATCCAGGAAAAACCAGGACTTCCGGCCGGACAGGGTCATGTTGTGGTTGAGGTGATCCATACCGATGACACCCCATCGCCCGTTCACTGCGAGGCCTCCGGCGAAAGCCTGGAAGGCCCGGGGGATGCCGGTACCTGCGCTTCCCGCTCCGCTCGCGCGGACTTGATTGTTGACGGTGGTGCCGGGCAGTGCATAGGGATCCACGGTCGGCCAGAAGTCCGCACTGAATTGCGACGGGTCCTGGCGCGTGTACAGGAAAGTCATTCCATCGCCCTGGTACCACCCCAGGTTGTTCTCGCTGTTGCCCCACTCGTAGCGGCCGATCCGTTTGGAGGAAAGGTTGACAGTACAGCCCCAGGCAGGCCGATGGTGGACCAACCTGTCCTGGTCCGCGAACATCCGGCTGTAAACGGGTGCGGGCGCGGAGACCACCGCGTTGTTGGATAGGACACCGAAGGACAGCAATGACTTCGCCAGGCTTTGCGTGGGGTGACCCACGAGCTTCTGGTCCGCACAGCGCTCGAGCCACCCTTTGGCCAAAGCCAGGAAACGCGACCTGTACGGCTCGTCGCAGCCGGGTGCCAGCAACAACACAGCGGAGATCAGTGCGAAGCCGCTCACATAATCCGGTTCGCGCTGCCGGGAGACTGCACGCCCACGAATGGTGTCCATGATGCGGCCGTCCCAGACGAACGGCGCGTACGTGGCTTCCACAGCGTCCAGCAGGATCGAGCGTTTGGGATCGCTCACGGACCACGCGCTTCCACCGAGCATCGCGATGATCTCGGCGATGCCGGCCAAGGCCACCACGCCATAGGTACCCGCGTAAGGCAGGTACGAGTGCTGCACGAAGGAACCGTCCGTGTAGAAGCCGTCCCCACTGCTCACGTAGGTGAAAACACTGTTCTTCCCGGCACCGGCCGCGTCGCTCAGGGCATCCCGTCCCAAGGCAATCTCATCCGTATTGTTGTCCAGGATCCCGCGCATGCAGCAGGCAAGGGACTTGTCCACGCGGTTGGCGCCGGTCTCGGCCAGCGTCGTAGCACGACCGCGCCAATTCGGGTTGGGCGCGAACCACCGCACCGCCGCCAAGAGGGAGGTCCGCAGGGCTTCGGGGACTTCGGCGTGCAGGAGGGTGAGGATGTCCACGGTCCTCCGGGGAACACCGATTTCCCAGAACCACCAGTTGCCCGCCGCGCGGATTGTGGGGTTGTACGCAGTGTCGTTGAGGAGTTGCAGGCCAGCCACCACGTCTGCGGCCAGTTCGGGGTTGCCGGCGTACGGATTACCCGGGACGGCGTAGCCCAATGCCATGTCATAAAGGCGGTTGAAGTGCAGGCCCATGTTGCCGGTCGCAGCGGCAGACTGCCCGATGCCCGTGAGGGGTATATCGCTCCACAGTGAGGTCCTGACGGGGGCTTTGTCCATGGCTGCCCACCACTTACCGGCAGTCTGGCCCATGCCCTCAAGCTGCGCCGCGAGTTCAGGTATTCCTGCGGCGCTCCGGCCTCCAACAAGGACGAGGCGCCGGCGGTCGATGAGTTCCTGCAACCCCGGTACGGATGTTGCATGGGAAGCGTTTGCTTGGGATAGCAGGAGGCCGGCAAGTGCTGCGGCCCCGGCGGTTCTGAAGAGGGTCCTGCGGCTCATGGGGGTTCCAATAACGTTCAAAACTGCTCCGTTCAAGACTGTTGTTGGGGAAGTTTCCGCAACAATATGTCCGCTTCAGGGGCACCTCAACAGAATTGAACAAAAGTGCTCAGGCCTATGCAGCTTCGAGCCGCGCCTGCTTCTTCAACGCCGAGTTCTTCCGGGCAGTGCGGAACATGTCGATGGTCAGCAGCACCAGGGCCAGCCACACCACGCAGAATCCGATCCAGCGGGCTGAGGTCATGGCCTCGTTGAACACGGTGAGGGCAACAATGAACTGCAGGACCGGGGCGAAGTATTGGAGCAAGCCGATGGTGGTCATGGGCAAGCGCCGGGCAGAGGCGCCGAAGAACAGCAGAGGGACGGCTGTGATGACGCCGGAGGCCACGATCAGCCAGAAGTGCCCCGCACCAAGGGTGGTCAGAGTGGCTGCGCCTGTTACTCCAAGGACAACCATAGTGATGGCGGCAAAGGGCGCCAGGACGACGGTTTCGACCGTCAGGCTCGTGAGCGCATCAACCCTGGGGCCCACCTTTTTCTTGACGAATCCGTAGAGGCCGAAGCTGAAGGCGAGGATCAAGGCGATCCACGGGAGCTGGCCGTAGGAGAAGGTCAGGACTCCCACTGCCACGAAGCCGATTCCCACTGCCGTCCATTGCAGGGGCCGGAGTTTCTCCTTCAGGACAAAGACGCCCAAAAGCACCGAGACCAGCGGGTTGATGAAGTAACCAAGCGACGTTTCCACGGCATGGCCCGTGGTGACACCGAAGGTATATGTCAGCCAGTTGACCGCGATGAGGCCGGCAGCCAAGGCCAGTGAGCCAAACACGGCGCGATCCTTCAACGCCCTCCCGAGGACTCTCCATGCCCGGGTGATGGTGATCAGCAGCGCGCAGAAAAGCAACGACCAGACAATCCGGTTCGCAACGATCTCGATCGCACCGGCCGGCATCAACACGAAGAAATACAGGGGAAGCAGCCCCCACAGTCCGTAAGCGCCGATGCCGAACAGGATTCCCGCCGTCGACTCGCTCCTCACGGACTTGACGCCGCCGGCGTCTTCACCGCCGCTCCCATGAGCCGCCGTCGTTGGCTGTGCTGGAGACGATGAGGTTGCGGTGATTTGCTCGGGTGTCGACACAAAATCGGCAACACCGCTCAAAGGCGCAATATTCCGCAATGTTGAACTCAATTTTAGGAAATCTTGTGACTCCTGCCATATGAGCCGCCGGGCGTAGGGTCGGCCTCTAGAATTGGAATCTGCGCGCCCCAACCAGCGGCGTGGCTCACTGCTTCGGAAGGGCTCACGGTGTCCAACTCAGCCACCACCCCCAAACGTCCGCTTCGCGTTGCCATCGTCGGCGCAGGGCCCGCCGGCGTGTACGCCGCGGACATCCTGACCAAATCCAACGAAGTCAAAGGTGGAGACGTCGAGGTCAGCATTGACCTTTTTGAGGCCTACCCGGCGCCCTATGGTCTGATCCGCTACGGCGTTGCTCCTGACCACCCGCGCATCAAGGGCATCGTCAATGCGTTGCACAAGGTGCTGGACCGCGGCGACATCCGCTTCCTGGGCAATGTGACCTACGGCCGCGACCTGACGCTCCACGATTTCCGTTCCTTCTATGACGCCGTGATTTTTTCCACCGGAGCCATCAAGGACGCGGACCTGAACATCCCCGGCATTGAACTTGAGGGCTCGTTCGGTGGCGCCGACTTCGTGTCCTGGTACGACGGACACCCCGACGTTCCCCGTGACTGGCCCCTCGACGCCAAGGAAATCGCCGTCATCGGAAACGGAAATGTGGCTCTGGACGTGGCCCGGATGCTGGTAAAGCACCCCGAAGAACTGCTCGTCACCGAAATTCCGGCGAACGTCTACGAAGGCCTCAAGAAGTCTCCCGTCACCGACGTGCACGTCTTCGGGCGCCGCGGCCCCGCCCAGGTAAAGTTCACGCCCTTGGAACTTCGCGAATTGTCGCACTGCGATGACGTGGACATCGTGCTGTACCCGGAGGACTTCGAGTTCGACGAAGCTTCCGACGAAGCCATCCGGAGCAACAACCAGATCAAGACCATGGTCAACACGCTGACCAACTGGCTGGTGGAGGAGCACGCCGAAGCTGAGGAGCCGTCCTCCCGGCGCCTGCACCTGCACTTCCTGCACAGCCCGGTGGAAATCCTCGATTCTCCCCAGAACCCCGGCAAAGTCTCCGCCATCAAGTTTGAGCGGATGGAACTGGACGGTACCGGCAACGTTAAGGGCACAGGGGAGTTCCTGGAGTACCCCGTGCAGTCGGTCTACCGGGCTATCGGATACCACGGCTCGCCGCTGGAAGAACTTCCGTACGATGCCCGCCGCGGCGTCATCCCCAACGACGGCGGACGCGTCCTGGACGCCGACGGCAAGCACGTGCCGGGCATCTATGCGACCGGATGGATCAAGCGCGGCCCCGTCGGTCTGATCGGCCACACCAAGGGGGATGCTTTGGAAACCATCGGCTGCCTCCTGGAGGACCGCCTTAACCTGCCGCCCGCTGAAAACCCGGATCCGCAGGCGATCATCGACCTTCTGGAAGAACGCGGCATCGAATACACCACCTGGGAAGGGTGGAACCGCTTGGACGCACACGAGATCGCACTCGGCACCGCATGGTCCGAGTCCGCGGCCGGCGTCGAAGGAAGCAATGGCGATGGCGAGGCGGAGGCTGCGGGCAACGGCGTGGTCCGCGAGCGCATCAAGGTTGTTCCGCGTGAAGAGATGATCCGTATTTCCCGTGGCTAGCCCTCCCGCGGCTAACGCAAGGTGCGCGGCGCCGTAAGCCCGCTGTTCAGGGATCGCTGTACACAAACGCTCTCGGCCGAACTAGACTTTCGGATACTGTCCCGCCCACCGCAGACGCAGCCCACGCGTTACTGCGGACCAGCCAGGGGAGTTCGATGAGGAAAGTCCATCCGCCGGTTCCCGGCAGCGATGCTGCGGAGCTGCTGCAGAAGCGCGCCCTCGCCAGCCATGAGTCGCTGAACCTGGACAGCCTGTTGTCAGGCGCGGAAGACGTCACGGGACTCCGCCGCCTGGTGCGGGAATCATGGCAGCGTTCGGCTAGCTTCCAAGCGAATCCCGATGTCCCCGAGGCGCCGCTCGCTATGGATGGGGACGAACTTGAGGAATACCGACGCCAGCACCCCTTGGCCGCGATCATGCCCGTTATCAAGAAGCTGTTGGTCCAGCCCAGCCACGACAGTGGGCTGCTCGTAGCGGTGGGCGACGACGTCGGGCGGCTCTTGTGGGTGGACGGAGACCCCGTGATGCAGCGACGGGCCGAAAGCATGATGTTCGTGGCAGGGGCGGATTGGTCCGAGGCGTCAGTTGGAACCAGTGCACCAGGTACGGCGCTCGCATTGGGTCAAAGCATCCAGATCTCCGGTGCCGAGCACTTCAAACGCTCGGTCCACCCGTGGAGTTGCACGGCCGTTCCCTTCCACGATCCCGATTCCGGCGCCGTGCTCGGGGTTGTGGACATCACCGGGACGGAAACAGCTGTGGCGCCGCATACGCTTTCGCTCGTGGAGGCAACGGTCGCTGCCGCCCAGGCGCAGCTGAGGATCGAACGGCTCCAGCTCGCTGCCGCTGTCCGGGAAAAACCACGACGCCGGACCTCATCTTCCGGGGGCAGGAGCAGCGCCGCTGCCCACAAGGGTGCCCTGTACCGGAACAGCCTGCAGCTCCTGGGCCGTGACCAGGCACTGCTGAGCATCGACGGGCGTACGGTCGCCCTGTCGGCGCGGCACAGCGAGATCCTGGCGATCCTTGGCAACCATCCGGCCGGGCTCAGCGCTGACGACCTCTGCGCGCAGCTCTACCCGGGTGAAGGCTCGGCCGTGACGCTGCGCGCGGAAATGGTTCGGCTGCGCAAGGTCATCCACGAGCTCAGCCCGGACGCGGTTCCTGAGTCCCGCCCCTACCGTCTTCCTGTCGAGCTGCTGCCCGACTCGGGCCAGGTGCTGAGCTGTCTTCAAAGAGGCGCCCACCGCATTGCCCTGGAAATCTACAAAGGCGCCGTTTTGCCGCGCTCGGAGGCGCCCGGCGTCGTGCAGTTGCGCGAGAGGGTTTCGCACCTGCTGCGCGAGGCGCTGCTCAGCGACGGCAGCGCCGATTCGCTCCTTCAGTATGCGCAGCTGCCTGAGGCGAGGTACGACGTCGACCTCCGCCTTGCCGTGCTCAAACTCCTGCCGCCGCGCTCGCCCAAGCGGGCGGCCGTCGTGGCTGACCTTGAGCGGCTTGAAACGGAACTGACGGCCTAAACGTGAGCTGACTCACATGGTTGCAACGTAGCTGCAACCTTCGCGCTCCTAGGCTCGGATCAACGGCGACAGCCACCGTGATTCGCAGCAAAGGAGCTAGCAATGACCGTTTATGCACAGCCAGGTGCCGAGGGTTCGAAGGTCACCTTCAAGGACCGGTACGAGAACTGGATCGGCGGGGAATGGGTTGCACCCGTCAAGGGCGCGTACTTCGAGAACATCACTCCCGTCACCGGCAAGGCTTTCTGCGAGGTTGCCCGCGGCACGTCCGAGGACATCGAACTGGCGCTCGATGCTGCGCACAAGGTTGCGCCGTCGTGGGGCAAGACCTCCGCTGCCGAGCGCGCCGCCATCCTGAACAAGATCGCAGACCGCATCGAGGAAAACCTCGAAACCCTGGCCGTCGCCGAGACCTGGGACAACGGCAAGCCCATCCGCGAGACACTCAACGCCGACATCCCCTTGGCCGCCGACCATTTCCGCTACTTCGCCTCCGCCATCCGCGCCCAGGAAGGCCACCTCTCCCAGCTCGACGACGACACCACCGCCTACCACTTCAAGGAGCCCCTCGGCGTGGTGGGCCAGATCATTCCGTGGAACTTCCCGATCCTCATGGCCGTGTGGAAGCTAGCCCCGGCGCTCGCGGCCGGAAACGCTGTTGTCCTGAAGCCTGCCGAGCAGACGCCCACCTCGATCCTCGTTCTGATGGAACTCATCGGCGACCTGCTGCCCGCAGGCGTGGTGAATGTGGTCAACGGCTTCGGCGTGGAGGCGGGTAAGCCGCTCGCGTCCAGCTCCAGGATCCGGAAGATCGCGTTTACCGGCGAGACCACCACTGGCCGGCTCATCAGCCAGTACGCCTCCAACAACCTCATCCCGGTCACCCTGGAACTCGGCGGCAAGAGCCCCAACATCTTCTTCGACGACGTCGCAGCGCAGAACGACGCTTTCTACGACAAAGCCCAGGAAGGCTTCACGCTCTTCGCTTTCAACCAGGGCGAAGTGTGCACCTGCCCGTCGCGGGCCCTGGTCCAGGAGGGCATCTACGACTCCTTCATGGCCGACGTCGTGGCCCGTACGCAGAAAATCATCCAGGGCAACCCACTGGATACAGAGACCCAAATCGGTGCGCAGGCTTCCAACGACCAGCTGGAGAAGATCCTGTCCTACATCGACATCGGAAAGCAGGAAGGCGCCAAGGTCCTCACCGGCGGTGCCCGCGCCGAACTGTCAGGTGACCTGGCTGGCGGCTACTACGTCCAGCCGACCATCTTTGAAGGACACAACCGGATGCGGATCTTCCAGGAAGAGATCTTCGGTCCGGTGGTCTCGGTGACCCGCTTCAGCGATTACAACGACGCGATCGGCATCGCCAACGACACCCTCTACGGACTCGGTGCCGGCGTCTGGTCCCGCAACGGCAATGTCGCCTACCGTGCAGGCCGGGAAATCCAGGCCGGCCGCGTATGGGTCAACAACTACCACGCCTACCCGGCAGGTGCCGCCTTCGGTGGCTACAAGTCCTCGGGCATCGGCCGTGAAAACCACGCCATGATGCTGGACCACTACCAGCAAACCAAGAACCTGCTGGTCAGCTACAACGAGAACAAGCTCGGCTTCTTCTAGGAGCTTGCCCGGCTGCTGCCTTTGTGGGGAACCCGACGGCAGCAGCCGGGTACCAACCCGTCCCATTCAAACAGCAAAGGAGTTCGTCAATGTCGACGACCATGCAAGCAGCAGTAGTTACGGAGTTCGGAACCGACCTCAAGGTGATGGAGGTGGAAAGACCGACGCCGGGTCCCGGCCAAGCGCTGGCCCGTCTCCTGACGACGGGCGTCTGTCACACGGATCTGCACGCCGCCGAAGGCGACTGGCCGGTCAAGCCGACACCGCCGTTTGTCCCGGGCCATGAGGGTGTTGGCGAAGTCGTCGCCCTGGGTGAAGGTGTCACCGACGTTGCCGTCGGGGACCTGGTTGGCAATGCCTGGCTCTGGTCCGCCTGCGGAGATTGCCAGTATTGCCGGACCGGCTGGGAAACACTGTGCGAGTCGCAGAAAAACGGGGGCTACAGCGTCGACGGGTCCTTTGGCGAGTACATGCTGGTGGACACGCGGTTTGCCGCCCGCATCCCGGAGGGTTCAGACCCCGTGGAAGTAGCCCCGGTGCTCTGCGCGGGAGTGACTGTCTATAAGGGCTTGAAGATGACGGAGACAAAGCCTGGACAATGGGTGACCATCTCGGGCATCGGCGGCCTTGGGCACATCGCGGTCCAGTACGCCGTAGCCATGGGCTTGCGCGTCGTTGCCGTGGACATCGCCGACGACAAGCTTGCCCTGGCCCGCGAGCATGGCGCGGAATTGACGGTGAACGCATTGAACGAGGACCCGGCGGAGGTCATCCAGCGGGAGACCGGTGGTTGCCATGGAGTTCTGGTGACCGCCGTGCACCCCTCCGCGTTCGGGCAGGCGATCGGCATGGCACGGCGGGGCGGGACCATCGTCTTCAACGGGCTTCCTCCGGGCGACTTTCCAGCGCCGATCTTCGAGATCGTGCTCAAAGGACTCACAGTGCGGGGTTCCATCGTGGGCACACGCCAGGATCTTGAAGAAGCACTCGAGTTCTACGCGCAGGGCAAGATCAAGCCGACGGTTTCCACACGCGGACTCTCCGAGGTAAACGCGGTCTTTGACGAGATGAAGCACGCCAAGATCGACGGCCGCGTGGTCTTAAAGTTCTGATGGACGCAACCAAGCCCCAGGATGTACTGGAGGCCTCTGTGACGCTGCCCGGGGAAGACTATTCCCGGGTGGCGCTCACCGGGGCGTCCGTGGATCTGTTGCGAAAACTCTGGGATCAGCACGGACCGCTGATGTTCCATCAATCCGGAGGGTGTTGCGACGGGTCTTCGCCCATGTGCTACCCCGCAGGGGACTTCATGACGGGTGATTCAGACGTCCTCCTGGGGCGGTTCGACATCGGCCAGCCGGGCCGGCCACAGCCCCTGGAGTTCTGGATGTCCCGCGAGCAGTTCAGCTACTGGTCCCACACCCACCTCACGGTGGATGTGGTGCAGGGCCGCGGCAGTGGATTCTCGGTGGAGTCTCCCGAGGGCAAGCGCTTCCTGATCCGCTCCACGATCATGGATTGGGACACGGGCGCCTCCTAGGATCAGCCATGTCCGACAGGTTCAGTGACGTATGCCACACCTGTAGGTGTCAGACAGCGCCAACCGGAGGTATTAAGCCTGCTGGGTGCCAGCGAACGCGCGGGTGGCTCCGCAGCGGTCAAGAGGGCCGTTGCGGGGCCATTCGATCGAGGTCCAACCAGTCACAGCAGACACATCAGCAACAGGTTTTCGTGGTTTGTCTCACTATCTGGGATGAATATGGCTGTCCATCAACCGGACACTATTCTTGATGAGTCCTATACCACCCCCATCCAGAATGTGGCATATTTATGAACATTTTCAGGACCAAGTCGATCGAGCAGTCGATCGCCGACGCCGACGAACCCGGCCGCAAGCTCAAGCGCAGCCTCAGTACCTGGGACCTGATGATCATGGGTGTCGCCGTTGCTGTCGGCGCCGGGATCTTCTCAGTAGGCGCCAAGGCTGCTGCAAACTTTGCCGGGCCGGCGGTCACCATCTCCTTCGCCATTGCTGCGATCACGTGTGCCCTGGCCATCATGTGCTACGCGGAATTTGCCACAGCAATTCCGGTTGCGGGATCGGCTTACGTCTTCACCTACGCCACCATGGGCGAGGTGCTGGCGTGGATCATCGGCTGGAACCTCATCCTTGAACTGTTCACGGCTGCAGCTGTGATTGCCAAATACTGGGGAATCTACCTCAGTAAGGTCTTCGGCCTCATGGGCGTGGACATGCCCGCGGCCATCAGCCTGGGCGGCGTGGACCTCTACTGGGGAGCGTTCCTGATCGTCGCCATCTTCACCGTGCTGCTGGTGCTGGGGACGAAGCTGTCCGCCCGCGTTGGCAACATCTTCACCCTGATCAAGATCGGCGTAGTGCTGTTCGTGATTGTTGTTGGCTTCAGCTACGTCAAGTTCTCCAACTACACGCCGTTCGTCCCCGCGTCCGAGCCGACTGCCGCAACCGGCGCCGCAGACGTCATGAAGCAGTCCTTCTTCGGCTTCCTTACCGGTGCTGCCCCGGCCCAGTACGGAACGCTGGGCATTTTTGCGGGCGCTGCGCTGGTGTTCTTTGCCTTCATCGGCTTTGACGTCGTTGCCACCTCGGCCGAGGAGGTCAAGAACCCGCAGAAGACCCTGCCCCGCGGTATCTTCGGTGGCCTGGCATTGGTCACCCTGCTGTACATCCTGGTGTCCCTGGCACTCACGGGCATGGTTTCCTACACCACCCTGGCCGAGGAGAAGAGCCCGACCCTGACCACCGCTTTTGAAGCAGTAGGCAATACCGATGCCGCCAAGGTTATCGCCTTCGGGTCCTTGGTGGGCCTGACCACCGTGATCATGGTGCTGCTCATGGGCTTGTCCCGTGTGGTCCTGGCCATGAGCCGCGATGGCCTGCTCCCGCGCTCCCTGTCCAAGACGAGTGAGAAGCGTTCCACCCCGGTGCGTTTGCAGATCATTTGCGGTGCGGCAGTGGCCCTCGTAGCAGGCTTGACGAACGTGGACCTCCTCGAGGAAATGATCAACATCGGGACGTTGTCCGCCTTCGTCATGGTCAGCCTGGGCATCCTGGTGCTGCGTAAGAAACGCCCGGACCTCAAGCCGGCCTTCCGAGTGCCGTTCGGCAAGGTTCTCCCTATCATTTCGGCGATCCTGTGCCTGTACCTGATGACCAACCTTGCCGTCGAAACCTGGATCTTCTTCGCCATTTGGCTGATCGTCGGCATGGTCATTTACTTTGCCTATGGTCGAACCCACTCCCGGCTCAATGAGAAGTTCGCATCGGCCAAGGCTGCCGTGGATGGAACCGGCACCACCCGGGCTAAGGGTGACGAGGACGAGGACACGTTCACCAAGGTCTAAATCAACCGATAGGCTGCACCACGCCCTCGGGCTGGGTACACGACCTCGGCGCCCGGAAACAGATGTTTCCGGGCGCCTTTGCTTTGCCCTTAGGGCGCCGCATGCTCCGCAACCCAATCAACCAGTGGCCTCAGGGCCTCCCATCGCGAAGCGATCTCCTGCCGGGCGGATGGCGTACCGAGCCAAGCAGGCCGGCCCACGTCAACTGCGGCAGACAACGACTTGTGCTTGAGCAGTTCCGCCCGCGGATGATCCTTGTCGAAACCCCGGGGTACGGTCTTGAGTTTTTCGCCCTCAATGGAGAAGCCGGCGGCGGCAACTGCATCCACGATTCGCTGCAGCTCTTCGCCACTGCCGGGAGCGTCCACGCTCGCCCGGAAGCGGGCCAACTGCGCAGGTGTATGCGAGTGGTAGCCACCTCCGATCAGGAGGCCGTCCGCACTGATCTGGACGTAGAACCCGACGCCCTCCTGGCGGGCGGCGAACGCCCCTTGGGCGGTCTTGTACGGAGATTTGTCTTGGGAGAACCGGATATCCCTGTTCGGCCGGAAAATCTTGGCGGGCCCGAACTCCGGCTCCAGTTCTGAAAGGAGATTCGTCAGCGGCGCCCGGACGTCGTCGTCGTACGTTCTCTTGTTCTCCAACCACCACTCACGGTTGTTGTTCTCTTCCAAGTCTGCGTAGAAGCGGAAAGCGGCAGGGGGAATACCTTCGAATGTGCTCATGCAAGGATCCTATGAAGCATGGCACCGGCACAGCCATAGCCCCAAAAGCGTCTGTGGAAAACAAAAAGAACACCCCGCCACGGAGATCCGTGGTGGGGTGTTCTTTCAGCTACTGACGCTTAGAGCTTGTTGGCTGCTTCTGCGTCGGAAGAACCCTGGCCGGCGCCGAGGTTGGCGCGCAGCTTGGCGCCGAGCTCGGCGTCAACGTTGGTCCAGTACTGGATGGCGCGTTCCTTGATGTCGGCGCTCTTCACGCCGCCAACAGCACCGGTGATGGTCTCGAGGAAGCGTGCCTTGGCAGCTTCGTCGTAAACCTCGCGGTACAAGGTGCCGGCCTGGCCGAAGTCGTCGTCCTCGGCGTGCAAGGAGTGTGCGGAGAGGGTGAGCTCACCGTCGTTCTCCCAGCCACCTGCCGGGGAAGCCGGCTCAACCGCAGCCGGGCCACCAACGGTGTTCGGTGCGTAGACCGGAGTGGACGGGGAGTTGAAGAGGTAACGCCCCTGACCGTCCTGGCTGTAGTTGTGAACCGGGCTCTTGGGCTGGTTCACCGGGATCTGGGCGTGGTTGGTGCCTACACGGTAGCGGTGGGCGTCGGCGTAGGAGAAGATGCGTGCCTGCAGCATCTTGTCCGGGGAAGCGGCAATGCCCGGAACGAAGTTCGACGGCGCGAAGGTGGCCTGCTCGATCTGCGCGAAGTAGTTCTCCGGGTTCTTGTTCAGCTCCATCGTGCCCACGTGGATCAGCGGGTAGTCCGCGTGCGGCCACACCTTGGTGAGGTCGAACGGGTTGAAGCGGTACGTCTTGGCGTCCTCGTAAGGCATGACCTGGACGTGCAGCTCCCAGGACGGGAAGTTGCCGGCTTCGATGTTCTCGTGGAGGTCGCGGATGTAGAAGTCAGCGTCCGAACCGGCCAGGGCTTCAGCCTGTTCGCCGGTGATGGAGTTGACGCCCTGGTTGGACTTGAAGTGGTACTTGACCCAGAAGCGCTCACCGGCAGCGTTGATCCACTGGTAGGTGTGCGAGCCGTAGCCCTGCATTTCACGCCAGGAGGCCGGGAGGCCACGGTCACCCATGAGCCAGGTGACCTGGTGTGCGGACTCGGGGGAGAGGGTCCAGAAGTCCCACTGCATGTCAGCGTCACGCAGGTGGGTGCCCGGGAGGCGCTTCTGGGAGTGGATGAAGTCCGGGAACTTGATGCCGTCGCGGATGAAGAAGACCGGGGTGTTGTTGCCGACGAGGTCGTAGTTGCCCTCGGAGGTGTAGAACTTTACTGCGAAACCGCGGGGATCGCGCCAGGTGTCCGGGGAACCGTTTTCGCCTGCGACGGAGGAGAAACGGATCAGCATGTCCGTCTCGACACCCGGCTGCAGGAAAGCGGCCTTGGTGTACTTGGAGACGTCCGAGGTGGTCTTGAACGTACCGAATGCGCCGCCGCCCTTGGCGTGCACAACACGCTCCGGGACCCGCTCACGGTTGAACTGGGCGAGCTTTTCCACCAAGTAGTGGTCGGTCAGGATGATGGCACCGTCAGCGCCGACGGACTTGGAGTGCGCGTCGGAAGTGACAGGGGCACCCGACTGTGTGGTCGAGATGTTCGCGGTCATCATTCTCCTTTTTCTTATTTCTGAGTTACGGAAGGTTGTACGGGAAGCTGTTGTTTGGACTGGCAGTCCTGGCAGATGCCTTGGTACAGGACGTCTGCGATCTGGATGGTCATCGGCTTGGAACTTTCATCCCAGTGCGGAGTGAGGCAGGGGGCATGTCCCACGGCGCAATCCACGTCCTCCACCCGGCCGCAACTGATGCAGACGGCGTGGTGGTGGTTGTCGCCCACCCGGGTTTCGTAGAGAGCCGGGGAGTGCGGGGGTTCGAAGCGGCGCAGCATTTGCAGGTCCGTGAGGTCGCTGAGCACCACGTAAACGGACTGAGCCGTCAGTTCAGGAAGCTCTTTGCGGGCAGCGGCAAGGATGCCCTCGGCCGGGGAATGCGGGTGATGCTGGACCGCGGCAAGCACTGCCAGCCGCTGTTTGGTCACACGCCTGCCGTGGGCATGCAGGGCTGCGGCCCATGCTTCCTGGTCAGGTGTGTGATCGGTCATGCATTCATTGAAACACTTATTATGAGGAGTTCACAATAAGGCTAGGCTAACTTCAGGCAAACGAAACAGCTCCAGCATCGGATTCGAATCTTCCGCCCCCGATCGCCCTACCGCATGCACACGGAGCGGTGCGCCCGGTTCCCCGGACTCCACCACCACGCAACTGAAACCGCTCAGGCCGCTCGACAGCGACAATGTCGCCAACGCCGCCGCCACGGAGACAAGCTCTCCGGGGTGGACGTCCCCAATCGAAACCGCGCCACTGGCCGGCTCGATCACACTGTGATGGCGCGCGTGATCCACCGTCGCCACGAGGGGAACGGGCGGGGGGAGGGGAACGGGCGGCGGCAAGGGCACGACGCCGGCACCCGGCTGGGGTGCCCAGCCCGCCTCCGTGCCTGGTTCCGCGGGCGCCCTTGATGCAGTGAGCCGGAGCGAATCCCTGATCCGGGCATCGACGACGTCCAGGTCGGCTTCAGGTTCCGCCACGCGGCGGTGGGCCGGCAGCGAAAGCTGGAGTCCCGGCGTCGTGCTTTCTCCTTTCCACCGCCCGAAAAGGTGGAACGTGGGCGTCGAGGACTCGGCAACGGGCTCGCCGACGGCCGAACCCAGCGGATGCCAGTTATGCGCAAACATCAGGGCCGCGCGATGGGCGCCAAGAACATCGCGCAGGGCAACCCGTGCCAGGCTGTGGCACAACAACCAGTCCGCGGCCGAGGGCTCTGCGAATTCCGTGGACGGGTCCGATAAGCGGATGAGGAGGTGCCCGGCGGTCAGGGGATGGCGGGGACGGGCTATCTCCCACATGTCCGAGCGGAACAGCAATCGTCGATACAAGGCCGTGTCACCTCCTTTACCCCCGGGGGTGAGCCTACCAACCCCATGGTTGTCCCGGGAGGCGTCGACGCAGGGTTTGTCCGTGCAAGTCGTTAGGGTTGCAAGGTGGCGAAACTACTGGCAGACATCACCCCGCTGAAGGAGAGTCCGGCCTTTCGTCGGCTGTGGCTGGGAGGCTCGGTCGCCGCCATCGGTACCCAGCTCACGCTCGTAGCCGTCAGCCTGGAGGTCTACCGGTTGACCCAGGAGAGCTTCTACGTTGGCCTCCTGGGCATTTTTGCCTTGGTCCCCTTGGTAGTGGCAGGGCTGTATGGAGGCTCCGTCTCTGACGCCTATGATCGCCGCAAGGTTGCCCTCATTGCCTCGCTGGTGCTGTGGGCAACCACCGCGGGACTGGCCCTGCAAGCGTGGCTGGAGGTGGGAAACGTTTGGCTGCTCTACGTACTCGTGGCCATCCAAAGCGGCGCCCAAGGGATCAACGGTCCTGCCCGCAGTGCCATTATTCCGCTGCTGGTCCGCAAAGATCTGCTTCCGGCGGCCAACGCCTTGAGCATGCTGACCTTCGGGTTGTCCATGACCGCAGGACCGCTCCTGGCCGGAGTGCTCGTGGCGACCATCGGTTTCGGCTGGACCTACACCATTGATGTCATCAGCTTCACCTTCGCCCTCTGGAGCCTGGTCAAACTGCCTCCCCTGCCCCCGTCGGGAGACGCAGTGCGTCCGGGCCTGCGCTCCGTGGTGGAGGGGTTCCGGTTTTTGGGGACGAGGCCCAACGTACGGATGACGTTCATCATCGACCTCATAGCGATGATTTCCGCCCAACCCCGGGCCCTGATGCCGGCCATCGGAGCGGTCATGATCGGCGGCGGTGAAACCACGGTCGGTGTCCTGCTCGCCGCCACTGCTGTAGGGGCGTTCCTTGCAGGACTCTTCTCCGGCCCGTTGGGCCGGGTGCGACGCCAAGGCAGTGCTGTTGTGTGGTCCGTGATGGGATGGGGAGGATCCATCGCGGCCTTCGGCCTGGTTGTCCTGATGGCAGGGGACTCCGGACGCGATGGAGTGACCTTCTGGCTCATCCCCGCCGCTGTCTGCTGCGCGCTCGCAGGAATTTCGGACTCCGTCAGCGCTGTCTTCCGCACCACCATCCTCCAGTCCGCCACGCCCGACCACTTGCGGGGCCGTTTGCAGGGCGTGTTCATCGTGGTGGTTGCCGGCGGGCCCCGTGTTGGTGACATGCTGGCGGGCGGAGTGACGCAGTTCCTCAGCGAAGGAGGGGTGCTCCTTCTCGGCGGGCTCCTGTGTATCGTGCTGGCCTGGGCGGCTTCACGGCTGCAGCCCGGATTCGTTGCCTACGATGCCAAGCATCCCGTGCCGTAGCTGCGGCCTTAGCGAGTCACAGCCTCAGGTGCGCAGCCAACGGAACATGGCGGCCGCCGTCGGCGTTAATCCGTACAGAACAGAACCCCGCAGGAACCAAACCTGCAAAACTGAGGAAAGAGAAAGAGCAACCGTGCACAAACACAACAATGGACTTAAAACTGCGGCACTGTTTGGTGTGCTGTGGGC
This sequence comes from Paenarthrobacter sp. NPDC089322, assembly GCF_040684895.1. Classification (NCBI taxonomy): domain Bacteria; kingdom Bacillati; phylum Actinomycetota; class Actinomycetes; order Micrococcales; family Micrococcaceae; genus Paenarthrobacter; species Paenarthrobacter sp. NPDC089322. The sequence continues at coordinate 44,588 of NZ_JBFBGW010000013.1, read as the reverse complement.
GGTGCTGTTGGGTTTGGGTGCCATCATCGGTGCAGGAACACGGAGTTCAGCACCCATCTGGATTATGGCGTTGATCGGTGTCGCCACCACGGCGTACGGCTACTGGAACAGCGACAAGATCGCCATCCGGTCCATGCAGGCATATCCGGTGACGGAAGCGCAGGCGCCCCAGCTCTACCAGATCGTTCGTGAACTGTCCGTTCGCGCCAACAAGCCCATGCCGCGGATCTATCTCTCACCCACCATGACTCCCAATGCTTTCGCAACCGGCCGCAACCCCAAGAACGCCGCAGTCTGTTGCACCGAGGGGATCCTGCATCTCCTTAACGCCCGCGAACTCCGCGGCGTCCTGGGCCACGAACTCATGCACGTCTACAACCGGGACATCCTGACGTCCTCCGTTGCTGCGGCCGTGGCAGGTGTCATCACTTCCGTCGGCCAGATGTTGCTGTTCTTCGGTGGCGGGGATCGTCGCAACGCCAACCCGCTCGCCATGATTGCCATGGCCTTGTTGGCGCCGTTTGCCGCCTCGCTGATCCAAATGGCCATCTCCCGGACACGTGAGTACGACGCCGACGAGGACGGTGCCGAACTGACAGGCGATCCCCTTGCCCTGGCATCGGCCCTGCGGAAGATCGAGTCGGGCGTGTCCCAATTGCCGCTTCCGCAGGACCAGAGGCTCGTCAACGCCTCCCACCTCATGATCGCCAATCCGTTCCGCGGCGGTGGCATGCGGCGGTTGTTCTCCACTCACCCACCCATGGGGGAGCGGATCAGCAGGCTGGAACGGATGGCCGGACGGCCGCTCTAAATGATGCCTTTTTAGCCGACGCTCGCCTTAAACAGGAACAGCCGGGGTCGAACCCCGGCTGTTCCTGTTGCAGTGTTAGCTGCGGAAGTTGACGAACTGGAGGTCGGCTTCCTCGAAGTTCTTGAGGATGGCCATGGTCTCCTGAAGGTCGTCACGGGACTTGGAGGTCACGCGGAGTTCGTCGCCCTGGATCTGGGACTTGACGGACTTGGGGGCTTCGTCGCGGATGATCTTGTTGATCTTCTTGGCGATGTCCTGGGCGATACCTTCCTTGATGGTGCACTCCAGGCGGAATTCCTTGCCGGAGGGGTAGGGCTCGCCTTGGTCCAGGGACTTCAGTGAAATGCCGCGCTTGATGAGCTTGGACTGGAAGACGTCCAGGATGGCCAGCACACGGTCCTCGGAGTTGGCCTTCATAAGGATCTTTTCGCCGCTGAAGTCGATCTCCGCGCCAACACCCTTGAAGTCGTACCGCTGTGCGATTTCCTTCTGGGACTGGTTAAGCGCGTTGGCTACCTCTTGCTTGTCTACCTTGCTGACGACGTCGAATGTGGATTCGCCTGCCATGACTCTCCTTAGGTTGGGGGCCCGGTAAGGGCGGTTTGTCTGCCATCCAGCCTAGTACGGAAGCAGACGCGTGGGGCCGTCGATTTCTTTCACAGTTCGCTCACAGCACACGCATGGTTGGAACGGAGGCAGCCGTTCCAGAGTTGTACCTGTTGGAAGAGCCCACCTTCGGAGGTAAGCATGAGCAGCAAGGCCGCCCAGTACGTCAGTAAGTCCGCATCGGCGGCCGCGGGTTCCATCGGCACGGCGGCGGGTTCCATAGGTACAGCCGCAGCTGCTGCCGCCAGTGCCGTTGCAGCAGCGGCAGTAGCGGCCTCGATTGTCCTGAGCCCGGTTCCGGATGCGGCTTCACGGATGGACGGCATCCACGCGGACCTCCAGCGGGCGGTTGAGCTTAACCAAATCACGGCCGAGCAGGCAGAGAAGTTCGAAGCGAAACTGGCTGGCCGGATCCTCGGAGAAGCCTGATATTCCGGGCGAAACCGGGTCATCCACCCTCGATTAGATTCTTGGGCCGAAGTTCTGTAAGGTTGTCTCTGCCTTCGGTTACCGGATCGAAAAGAAACGGTTTCCGGAAGTGATCTTCTTTTGAAGTTCGGCAGATTACCCGAGCGGCCAAAGGGGGCTGACTGTAAATCAGCTGGCACTGCCTACGGGGGTTCGAATCCCTCATCTGCCACCCAAACGGGAAATCCCCGGAACCACCTGGTTCCGGGGATTTTTCGTGTGCCGGAGGGTTTTGGTCGCCCCGCGCTGAGGACCCCGTACCTGCAGCTCACGGTCGGGGGTGTGCGGCCACGACCCACTTTGAGTCTGTAAGCCCGGTGACACGCCGCAAACCACGGCGCGTCACGGGGGAGCGAGTGTTCAAAGAAGGTGGTGACGGCCCGGGCTGAACCGTGCCCCGTCAGCGGCGCTACTGCCCTGCACGGGGCCTGCCCGCATGCCCGCGCAGTTCAGCGATTTCCCGCCGCAGGGCTGCGATCTCCTCGACGAGACCGGCCAACTCGGCCCGTACCGGCTCCTCGGCCGCCATTGCCTTGTCTTCCGCGGCGGCCGCGACCCCTTCGGCGTTCTCTTCGATCCGCTGCACTAGCCAGGAGGCAATGGACGCCGTGACGATACCCAGAACTGCGATGCCGCTCATCATGAGGGCCGCAGCGACGATCCTCCCGATGGGTGTTACGGGGTACAGGTCCCCGTAGCCAACAGTTGTGATGGTGGTGATGGCCCACCACGCGGCGTCGCCGAAGTTCACGATCTTGGCGTCGGGGGCATTCTGTTCGACGTCCAGGACGGCCAATGCCCCGACGAGCACGAGCATCGCGGCGGACCCGGCAACGTAGGTGGCAACGCGGCCCCGGAGGGTTTCTCCCACAGTCCGTTGCAGGACGGACAGGAGCGTGACCAGTCTGAGCAGGCGGAGGGGACGGAAGAAGGGAAGGACCACGATGAGGAGTTCGTGGAGGTTCCAGATGAACCATCGTCCCCGGTCTTCGGCAAGCCATAAATTGGCGAAGTAGTCCAGGGCGAAGATGCCCCACGTGATCCAGAGGACGATTTCAAAGGGCAGGGCGGCAGCGCCATCGACGCGGCCGATGACCTGCCATGCGTACGCGGTGAGGAAGATGAGTGCCGTGGCCATGAGGGGCCACTCGACCAGGTCCCGGTATCGCGCTTGAGTCATAGGGGAATACTAGCCACCGCGAACTCCTTCGACACGGCGCGAAAACTATGCGGCCGGTGTTTCCAGCCAGTAGCCGTCCATGTGGTGGACGAGTTGCCGGCCCAGGCCACCTTTGAGTTGGACCCACAGGGTGCTGCGGTCATCCGTCATGCCATCGATGGTTCCTTCGATGCGGTTTCCGCGCGCATCCTGGAGAACAACCACCTGGTGGCGGGCAAGGTCCGGCCAGACATCGCCGTGCGGTGCGGCAGTTTGCAGTGCGCTCAAAACGTTCTCCCTGGATTGTTTCCGGTGTTCACGGGTTCCAGATATTGTGCACGGGTTTCATGAACCGGCGGTAAACGTTTGTGCAATCGTTGGACATAAAGCACCGGATGTACTAACGCATGCGTCCCGCCCAGGCACGCCTGTTCCGGCAAAAGTTACTCGCAGGTAACATGTTGGCATGCATCTGCTTCTTCGCACCCTCATGTTGCTTTTCACCTCGTCCAAACGCTCGCCGTTGGGAGCGTGGGATACGTCGTCGCTGCCGCTGCGGGTGCTTCCCACAGACATCGACATCGCGATGCACGTCAACAACGGAATGTACTTTTCCTTGATGGACCTCGGCCGGTTCGACCTCATGGTTCGCAGCGGGATCTGGCGGAAGATGCGCAGGCGCGGTTGGAGCCCTGTGGCCGCCGGCGAAACCATTGCGTTCCGCAAATCCCTGCAACTCTGGCAACGCTATACCATCGAAACCCGGATCATCGGCCTCGATACCAAGGCCATCTATTTTGAGCAGCGGATGGTGGTGGACGGTGAAATCTACGCCCGGGCCCACATCGCCACGCGACTGCTCACCAAGGGCAGGCCCGTGTCGCAGGAGGAGATCATTGCTGAGTTCGGGGCCCCGCCGGCTGACCTGGAACTTCCTGGCTGGATCCACGAGTGGCGGGAAAACAACGCCCTGCCCGGGGCCCGAAGGGCAGCCCCGCACGTATGGAGCTAAACGCCCACATCCCGTCGCTGCAACGCCAGAGCGGCCCCGGCGATCAGCGCTGCAGAGATGGCGAGCAAACCCCCTGCGGCACCCCAGTCGGCGCCGTTGGCCACGGGCGAATTTCCGTAGGCCCAATGGTAGGGCGAGAGATTCAGCAGCCATTCGACGTCGGGACTCTGCCTGCCGACCGCGTTGAAAACGTAACCGAGCACCGCAACCGCGGCGCCGGCCACTATCCCGTACACCTTCCGTCCCGTCAGCGCGCCCGCGCAGAGGGCAGCGGTTCCGCTGAGCAGTGCCAGCGCAGCGAACAGCACCACGGCTCCGGCGAGATGCCCGACGTCGATATCGAGTTTCGCGGGCCCGTTCAGTACCAGCACCAAAAGGAAGACAAGAAGAGACAACGCTGCGACACGTACCACCAGTGCCAGCGCGCGCTCCAAGACAACCTGGACGCGGGTGACACTGTGTGCCAGAGTCAGTTCGAGCAAGCCGGACTCCTCATCACCGCCCACTACTGACGCGCCCCAGCCAACGGATGCGATGGACATGAGGAGGAAACCGATCAACCCGAACAACGTGGCCTGTGTGTAGCCGGGGCCGGTGGCAATTTGGTCGTAGTTCAATGCCCGGGTCATCTCCTGGGGGAGGGCGTCGATCATCTGCTGCATTTGTGCGCTGCCTCCGATGGACGGGTACAACGGCAGGTAGAGCATGGCCGCGGCTGCCAGTCCCATGCCCCACGCGATCGTGGACCGCCACGAATCCGTGAGGGCCTTGGTCAGAAGCGGAAGGACCTTAGGCATTGTTCCCCTTGTGGTTGGCGCCGGTGGTGTTTGGGGCGTTCCCCGTGTAGAGCGTCAGGACTGCCTCCTCGAGGTCCGGTTCTTCAAGGACAAGGTCGTCCAGGGTCAGCCGTGCAAGTTCCCGGACCAGCGGCTGGACGTTGCCCGCAAGCGTCGCGGTCGCCGCCACCGAGCCGCCGACGTGGCCGTCGGCCGGGATTTCCCGCACCTCGACGTTGGCGACTCCCGGCACCCGGGCAAGCAGCGCGCCGACGTCGTCCGCTTTTGTCCCTGAAGCGGTGAACCGGAGCTGTCGGACCGCAGCCGTTCGGAGGGCTTCCACGGTTGAGATGGTGACGATGTCACCGTCCCGGAGGATTGCCACGGCGTCGGCGGCCTGTTGAACCTCGCTGAGGACGTGCGAGCTGAGAAAAACGGTGGCGCCGCCCGCCACTACTTCGCGGACCAGGCCGTGGAACTCCTGCTGGACAAGGGGGTCGAGGCCGCTGGTGGGCTCGTCAAGGACCAGGAGTTCGGGACGGTGCATGAAAGCCTGCAGAAGCCCAAGCTTCTGTTTGTTGCCCTTGGATAGCTTGCGGGTCTGCCGGTCGAGGTCCAGGTCCAGCCGCTCCGCCAGTTGGTCCACGTAGCGGTGATCCACCGGGCCGCTGATGGCTGCCAAGTGCTCCAGCATGCGCCGTCCCGTGGCCCGGTTTTCAAGGTGGAGCTCGCCGGGAAGGTAACCGATGCGCCGCCGCAGGGCCGTCCCGGAACGCCGGGGATCCTCACCCAAGACCGAGATGGACCCGGCGCTTGGGCGGATAATGTCCAGCAGGCAGCGCATGGTGGTTGTCTTGCCCGCCCCGTTCGGCCCGATGACACCAAAAACCGTGCCGCGCGGTACTGCGAAGTCCAGCCCATGGAGGACTTCACGGTGGCCGAACGTCTTGCGCAAACCCTCCACGACGATGGCCTCGGTCACGGAGAAAGCTCCCTTGAACGCATGCTTCACAGGCTAGGCGGGAGCGCGGGTGCCTACAAGATGCCGGGAACATAACGATGTGGCACCAAAGCCCGCGTCGGCACGGCGGCAGGGTGCCGGCGTCGAAGATACTTGCCTCACTGTTTCCGATGGGGGAGCAGAGGCAGGGCTTCCGCCCGACTTTTTATGGGGTAGCAGTATGAGTTGCGCAATGACGACCGCCACACAGGTCAGGCGCAGGATTTCCGCGGCAGTTGGCTCGCTTGTTCTGGCGACGGGATTAATGGGGTCCGCTTCGCCGGCCCAGGCCTTGGCCCCCCAAACAGTTGCGCTGACGGGCCCGCTGACAACACCGCTGGAGACCGCCGCACCGCCCCTCACCGGAGCGATCGGCCACCTCTACGCCACCAGCACGTGGGCACGCAGCGTCCTGCTGAAGCCCACGGCCGCCGAGGAATGTACGGCTACCGGTTGCGTCCAACATTTCGTGGGCGGCGACATCGCGTGGTCCTCCCGGACAGGCGCCCGTGTTGTGGTGAACGGTCCTGTCCGGACGTCCTGGTGGGACGCAGGTGGTCCGGCCGGTTACCACGGCTACCCAACAACAGACACTGCCAGTGGGCTTCGGAACGGTGGATCGAAGCAACTGTTCGAGCGCGGCGCGATCACCTTCTCGCCGGCTACGGGCGCCCAACGGACTAGCGGATCCGTCCACTTGGCGTGGGGCCGAGCGGGTTTTGAGGGTGGTTTCCTGGGGTATCCGGTCACCGGTGAGCGCACGGGATTACGCGACGGCGGTGTGTACCAGGTCTTCGAACGCGGCTTCGTGGTGTGGTCACCTGCCAGCGGGGCGCATCCATCCATGGGCGCAATTCGTGAGCGGTGGCGCCAGTCGGGAATGGAGAACGGCGAATTCGGTTACCCCACAACCGACGAAACCCTGGGGCTAAGGAACGGGGGCTCGGCGCAGCAGTATCAGCGGGGCACTATCGTGTGGTCGCCTTCCACCGGTGCCCATGCCCTGACGGGAGCTATTCGCAATTATTGGACTGCCACCGGCGGCCAGAACGGCGCTTTGGGCTACCCGGTCAGCGAGGAGTACCGCCAACAGGATTTCGTCTACCAGCTGTTCCAAGGGGGTACTGTCTACTGGTCGGCGGGAACCGGCGCCCACTCCACCACGCACGGCGACGTCCACAACCGCTACGTATCCCTGGGCGGTGCTGCCGGGCAGCTGGGCTTGCCGCTCACCGACAAGCTTCCGCGGGCCGGCGGGCTTGTGCAGCAGTTCGTCAACGGCTGGCTTGTATGGGGTCCGGAGACTGGAGCCCGGATCGTGGGCCACCCGACGTACAAGGTGTGGTCCATCAACCCCGGCGAGTTTGGCTGGCCGGTGCGCGATACGTGGACGGATGCCAGGGGAGCGCACGTCGCCTTCCAGAAGCTTGAGACCATTTGGAACGAGGCCACGCAGGAGCTCTACTCGGCCGAAGCGGTGGACGCTTCCACGGTCGTCTTCCTGGGTGATTCGCAACTGGACCTGGACTCCTGGGCGGAACAAGGCGCCCAGGCTGCAGGCTACCCGCGGCAAGTAGTCCGCAGCATCGGCGGGATCGGCTACGTTTCCGGAAGTCCCGCCGTCGGAGGTGGTTCCGCAACGGATGCGTTGCTGCTGGACCGGATCCTCCTGCCGCAAGGCAACCCCGGACTGGTGGTGGTGAACCTCGGTGGCAACGACGCCAGGATCGGTGCCACCGATGCTGCAATCCTGTCCCAAGCCAACCGGCTCTGGGACGAGCTGCGCCGCAAATACCCACGCAGCACCATTCTGGTCAATGGAGTTCTGTCCCGGTATGACGCGAACCATGCCCAGCGGCGATGGGTGGACGGGCTCGTAACCAGGGAAGCCGCCGTTAGGGGCTGGCCCCGCATCTCGATGTCCGGCACGGCAACCATTGCCGGGGCCGCGGGCGACTACCTGGATGACGTGCACCTCAACCAGGCCGGCCACAACAAGGTGGCACCTCTCTACGCATCAGCACTGAAGTACGTCCTGGGCCGGTGAAGCAACGGGCAGGACTCCACCGTTATTCCCGTTGACGCGGGGAGCGAACAAGCCCCTGCCGGACGGGACTTGGCGGACGGGGTCGCGTACGGTGGAAGCATGGCTACAGTTGACATCACTGGAGAACAGTTCGCATCGACCATCGAGGGCAACGATATTGTCCTGGTGGATTTCTGGGCCGCCTGGTGCGCTCCGTGCCGCCAGTTCGCCCCCACCTACGAGGCAGCATCGGGCAAACACTCCGACGTCTTCTTCGCCAAGGTAGACACTGAGGCCGAGCAGCAGCTCGCCGCCGAAGCCGGGATCACGTCCATCCCCACGCTCATGGCTTTCCGTGAGAAGGTCTTGGTGTTCTCGCAGCCCGGCGCCCTTAACGGCCCGCAGCTTGAGCAGGTCATCGAGGCCGTGAAGGGCCTGGACATGGAAGAGGTCCACGCCCACGTCGCCAAGCAGCGCGCCGCCCAGGCCGAAGAAAACTAAGCTGCTCTGCGGTTCCTGAAACCGCAGGAAAACCTCGAGGCCGCCGGAACACTCCGGCGGCCTCGATGCTTTTGCAGCCATATGCTGCTTCAAATTGCTGCCGGCTAGAGCCGTTCCAGCTGAACGGGCTCGGCAAGCAGGGCGCTGAGGGACTCGTTCAGGTCCTGGACGGCGATGCCCTTGGAATGCTTCTCAAGGAGTTCTTCGGACTCCCACCGCTCGGTCAGCACGAGCTTTTCCTCGGTGGCTTCCGTCAGTTCATAGCGGATGCAGCCGGGCTCATTGACCACCTCATCGATCGCGATTTCCAAAGCGAGCTTCACACGGAAGAATTCGCCTTCGTTGGGGATGAACGTGGCCTTCAGGTCAATGGGTTCACTCATGGCCTCAACACTACCGGGAGGACACGCCCGCATTTACAGCGGTTACGGTTCTGTTGCGCGAACCGGCTTGGTAGCGTTCCGTCATGTTGTCCTACACCGCCGGAGACACTGACGTCCCGCTGCTTGAAGAGACCATTGGCGCCAATTTTGAACGCATCGCGGCGCAATTTCCCCTGCGCGATGCACTCATTGAAGCGTCAGGTAACCCGGGAGGCGAAGCCCGCCGCTGGAGTTACGAAAAGCTGAACGACGACGTCGATCACCTCGCCCGCGCGCTGCTCGCCGTGGGCGTCGCAAAGGGCGAGCGGGTTGGAATCTGGAGCCCGAACTGCGCCGAATGGACCATCCTGCAGTACGCCACCGCCAAGATCGGCGCCGTCATGGTCAACGTCAATCCTGCCTACCGCAGCCATGAACTGGAATTCGTCGTCAAACAAAACGGGATGCGGATGTTAGTGGCGGCACCCTCAGACAAGAACAGCGATTACGTCGGGATGGCAAGGGATGCGGCGGGAACCTGCCCGGAACTCAAGGAGATTGTTTTCCTGCCGGGTGACCCTGTCCTCGGGCTCACCCCGGGTGTTCCGCAGGCCGGGCACGAACTGACGTATGCCGGGCTCCTGACCCTGGCGGACGGCGTCGGGCCTTCCGCGGTGCCGGATCGCATGGCGGAACTTGACCCGCACGATCCCATCAACCTGCAATACACCTCGGGCACAACGGGCTTCCCCAAAGGTGCCACGCTGACCCATCACAACATCCTCAACAACGGCCACTCGATCGGGCGGCTGCTCGGCTACACGGAGCACGACCGCGTGGTGATACCGGTGCCGTTCTATCACTGCTTCGGCATGGTGATCGGGAACCTCAACGCCCTCAGTTTCGGAGCGGCCACCATCATTCCCGGCCGCGGCTTCAGTGCATCGGCCGCGTTGGAGGCGGTGCAGGACTTCGGCGGGACATCCCTCTACGGTGTGCCCACCATGTTCATTGCCGAGCTCGCCCTGCCTGATTTTGACGCGTACGACCTCACAACGCTGCGGACCGGTGTCATGGCCGGCTCCCTCTGTCCCATCGAGGTGATGCGCCGGGTGATCGATGAGATGCACATGGTGGATGTGGCCATCTGCTACGGCATGACCGAGACCTCGCCCGTCTCCACCATGACCCGCATGGGGGACACGCTGGAACAGCGCACCAGTACTGTGGGCAGGACCATGCCGCACCTGGAGAGCCGGATCATCGACCCGGGCACGGGTGACGTTGTGGAGCGAGGCGTCATAGGCGAACTCTGCACCAGGGGCTACGCCGTGATGGAAGGCTATTGGGGCCAGCCGGACAAGACGGCCGAAGCGATCGACGCCGAGGGCTGGATGCACACCGGCGACCTCGCCCGCATGGACCAGGATGGTTACCTCGTCATCGAAGGCCGGATCAAGGACATGGTGATTCGTGGAGGGGAAAACATCTATCCCCGCGAAATCGAGGAGTTTCTCTACCAGCACCCGGCCATCCAGGACGTCCAGGTGATCGGCGTCCCGGACCCCAAGTACGGCGAGGAACTCATGGCCTGCATCATTCTCAAGCCGGAAACACCGGCGCTCACCGCCGAGGACATTGCTGAATACTGTCGCGGCAAGCTCGCCCACTTCAAGATTCCCCGCTATGTGGAGGTCAGGGAGAGCTTCCCCATGACGGTTTCCGGCAAGGTCCGCAAAGTGGACATGCGCCTGGAGGCGGTGGCCCGCCTCCAGCTGTAGCTAATTGGTGTTGCGGGCTATGGTCCGGACTCCCACAACAAGCCCGACGGCGGCAGTCACCACGGCAGCGACGAGTCCCCACACCGTGTTGGAACCAATGGTGCCCGCGAACAGTTCACGCTCGGCGTTGACCAGGTAGGTCAAGGGATTGAACCAGCTGGCCACCTTCATCCAATCGGGGCCGGACTCGATGGGCAGCATGATGCCGGAGAGGATCATGAGCGGGAACAACAATGTTTGCTGCACGCCCCAGAAAATCCACTCCTTGTTCTGCGACACCAGAGCCAGTGCGTACGACAACGCACCGAGTCCAATGCCGAAAATGCCCAAAATCACCAGGCCCAACAGCACGTGCAAGGGGTGGAAGACAAAGCCGAACGGGATGCACACCACGGAAATCAACAGGCCTTGCACCACCAGCGGTGCCCACTCCTTCAACGCCCGGCCGATCATGAGTGAGGAACGGGAGAGCGGAGTGGCCAGGATCCTTTCGTAGGACCCGGTCATGAGTTCGTACTGCAGGTTGGAGCCGGTCATCGAGGTGCCGAAGAGGGCAATCATGACCACGACACCCGGGAGGAACCACTGCAAGGTGGACTGCCCGCCGAAGGCCGGGGCGCCCACCGCGGAACCGAGCAAGGGCCCAAAGAGGCCCAGGAACACCAAGGGCTGGATGAGGGAAAAGATCAGCGAAAAGGGGTCCCGCAACGGAAGGAGCATCTCCCGCCAGAACACGAACCAGGTGTCGCTGAGGATGCCTCCCATCCGCGGCTTTTGAACAGCGGACCCCACTGATATGGTATGCCCGGCCATCAAACCTCAGCTCCTTCCCTCAAGCTGCGACCCGTCAGTTCCAGGAAAACGTCGTCCAGCGTTGGCGGCTTGAGCTCCAGCGACTGGGCGGGAGCGCCGGCGTCGTGCATTTCCTTTAGCAGCCCGGGCGCCAACTGTGCGCCCTGCGCGAGCCTCAACCGGAAGCGGACCACGCCGTCGTAGGCGTTTTCCTCGATGTCGCCTTCCGCAGCCGCCCGGCCCAGCAGCCCACGCACCTCCGAGGCGGAACCGGCGGCGACCTCCACGGCCAGCAGGTCTCCGGCGAGGTTGGCTTTAAGGCGCGAAGCGGTGTCGTCGGCAATGATGGAGCCGTGATCGATCACGATGACCCGCTCCGACATCGAGTCGGCCTCGTCCATGTAATGGGTAGTCAGGACGATCGTGGTCCCGTGTTCGGCACGCATCCGCATGATGTGTTCCCACAAGTTGGCGCGGTTCTGCGGATCCATGCCGGTGGAAGGCTCGTCCAGGAACAGCAACTGCGGAGAGTGCATCAACCCCAGGGCCACATCCATGCGCCTGCGCTGGCCGCCCGAGAGCTTGATGACCGTGCGTTTGGCGAGGTCGCTGAGATCCAGGGAAGCCATGAGCGACTCGGCACGGGCCTTGGCGTCCGAGGTGTTCATCCCGTAGAAGCGGCCCTGCATGATGAGTTCGTCGATCACGCGATAGCTGTGGCCGCCGCCGTTGCCCTGCCCTATGTAGCCGATCCGCGCCCTGACGCCCGCCGGGTCCTGGCTGACATCCACGCCGGCCACTTTTGCGGTGCCCGACGTTGGTTTCAGAAGGGTGGTCAGCATGCGCAGGGTGGTGGATTTTCCTGCGCCGTTCGGGCCGAGGAAAGCGACGAGCTCGCCGGGGGCAACGTCGATGTCCACGCCCTTCACGGCCTCGACGGTTTCCTTCTTCACGGTGAAGGTCTTGGTGAGCTTTTGCGTGTGGATCACGGTCACTCCAGGGTGGCTTTGCCGGCTCGTATGGCTTTGCCGGCTCCTAGGCGCCACGCTATACCCGTGGGGCAGGCCGGTCCACGCTCCTGCGGACAGTTCCCGTCCGCATCTGGAAGATCAATGACCGCGGTGGTCCTGCACCGTCATGCGCGGCCCGAACGTTGGCTTGCGGAAGCCACTCAGATACAGCATCCGCACCAAGCGCTGCCGCTGCCCACGCCACGGCTCCAGAAGTTCCAGCATCCCGGCATCGTCCGTTTTCCGGCCGGTGAGCGCGTACCCCACGTACGACGCCAAATGGTAGTCGCCCACGGAGATTGAATCAGGGCAGCCATGGGTTCGTTGCACTACTTCCGCCGCGGTCCAGACGCCGATACCCGGAATGGTCTGCAGCTTGGTGCCCGCTTGAATTGCGCTCAGCCCGCCCAGCCTTTCAAGTGCGACGGCGGACTGCAGCGCCCGCATCACTGTGGCGGAACGCTGCGGGCCAACTCCCGCTCTATGCCATTCCCACGACGGGATGGCCAGCCACTGCCGGGCCGTGGGCGGAACCAGCAGACCTCGCGGAGCCACGTTTCCTGGAGCCTTGGTTCCGTACCTGTACATCAAGTACCGGTAGCCGCGCCGGGCCTCCAGGGTGGTGACCTTTTGCTCCAAAATGGTGGGCACAAGGGAGTCAACCACCCGCCCGGTGGAAGGCAGCCGCACCGCCAGGTTCCGGCGTCGTGTTTCAGTTACCAGACGGGGGAGCGTCGCGTGGAAAGAGGGTTCATCGAAAGCCGACCAGTCGTCGTCGGCCCCCAGCAGCCGCGGGACGCCGGCCATGGCATCGTCGGCACCCGGGCCCCACGCCTGCGCGTCCACAAAAGAGTCCTTACCCACGCCGCCCGCCGAAAGGCGCAGCGTGACGGGGCCTGAAGCCGCAGTGAAAGCCATCCAGAAGCCGTTGGAGTGTGCTGCGAAGGAAGGGTCGCCGTTGCCGCGCATGAGGGGAAACATGGTCTGATCCAGGCGATAGGGACCGCCGGGATGCCATCGGACAGAGGCGTCCGCCGCGGCCGCAACCAGGGGCGGGGCTTCTGCGATGGTCATGGTTTTATCGTCCCACGACCTGCCGACAAAGTAGTCCGGCAAGTACTTACGCAAGCGTTGGGCGCGGGTCTAGACTCCCTGATGTGGCGCGGGTGGGCTGCGTCCGGAATCCAAAAAACAAGGAGCGCGAACCATGGCTGGAGTTGTGCATTTCGAGATCCCTGCGGACGACAAGGACCGGGCAAACTCGTTCTACCAGAGCGCCTTCGGCTGGAACCTGAGCCCCATGCAGGAGATGGACTACACGATCGCCATCACCACCCCGTCCGATGAACAGACCGGTATGCCCAGCCAGCCGGGAGCGATCAACGGAGCACTGTTTCCCCGGACCGACAACCTGAAGACTCCCATCCTTACCATCGACGTGGAGGATGTGGACGCCGCGCTCGGCCAAGTGGAATCGGCTGGCGGGTCCATTGTGCAGCCCAAAGACGCCGTTCCCGGCATGGGCTGGTACGCCTACTTCAAGGACACGGAAGGCAACATTCTGGGCGTGTGGCAAAACGACACGTCTGCGGGTAGCTAGGAGCCGGGACTGACGCGGACAGGCCGTGCGCGCGTAAGAACAGTCAGGGGCAGGCGGTAACTTTGTACCTATGAAGTACGCCCAGTCCGTGTTGGACCTCATCGGCAATACGCCGCTCATCAAGCTCAACCATGTAACGGACGGGATCAAGGCCACCGTCCTGGTCAAGCTGGAGTACGTCAATCCCGGGGGATCCATCAAGGACCGGATCGCCGTGAAGATGATCGAAGACGCGGAGAAGGACGGCCGGCTCCAGCCGGGAGGGACCATCGTCGAGCCGACCTCGGGGAACACCGGGGTGGGGCTGGCGCTCGTAGCTCAGCAAAAAGGCTACAAATGCGTTTTCGTGGTGCCGGACAAGGTCGGCGAGGACAAACGCGCCGTCCTTGAGGCCTATGGTGCAGAAGTAGTGGTGACGCCCACCGCCGTCGCCCCGGACAGCCCTCAAAGCTACTACGGCGTCTCGGACCGCCTGGTCAAGGAGATTCCCGGCGCCTTTAAGCCGGACCAGTTCTCCAACCCCGCCGCGCCCGGCAGCCACTTCGAGTCCACGGGACCGGAAATCTGGCGCGATACTGATGGCCGCGTCACGCACGTGGTCATCGGCGCCGGAACCGGCGGTACCATCACCGGCACCGGTCGCTATCTCAAGCAGGTCTCCGCTGACCGTCCCGAGTCCGGCGGCGGTCCAGTCAAGGTCATCGGGGCAGACCCGGAAGGCTCTGTCTACTCAGGCGGGACCGGTCGTCCGTATTTCGTCGAGGGCGTGGGCGAGGACATGTGGCCCGCCAACTACGATCCGTCCGTGCCGGACGATGTCATCGCTGTCTCCGACGCTGATTCCTTCGCCATGACCCGCCGCCTTGCCCGGGAGGAAGGCCTCTTGGTGGGTGGTTCGTCAGGAATGGCCGTGGTGGCGGCGTTGACGGCCGCCAAGGACCTGGATGAATCAGCCGTTGTGGTGGTGATCCTTCCGGACTCCGGCCGCGGCTACCTGGCCAAGATCTTCAGCGACCAATGGATGCGCTCCTACGGGTTCCTGTCCGGAGGCGAAGAATCGTCGGTGGGCGAGGTGCTCAAATCGAAGACGGGTGAGCTGCCGGACCTGGTCCATATCCACCCCAACGAGACCGTTCGCGACGTCATCAACATCATGAACGAGTTCGGCGTTTCCCATATCCCTGTCCTCTCCCAGGAGCCACCCGTCGTGATGGGCGAAGTCCTTGGCGCCGTGGACGAACGCAGCCTCACCAGCAAACTGTTCCGCGGCGAAGCGAAGCTCACGGACAAGATCGCCGAACATATGGGGGAGCGATTGCCGGTCATTGGCTCACTGGAGACCATCTCGGCAGCGCGGGAACTGCTGTCCGACGTCGACACCGTCATGGTGACGTTCGTTGGCGCGCCCGTTGGCATCCTGACCCGCCATGACCTTCTTGCCTACCTGAGCAACTAAGCGCCGGACCACTGCATTGAAAAAAGGAGCTTCCATGTCTGCCAACACCAACGCCGGGTTCAACACGCGGGCCGTCCATGCGGGCCAGGCCTTCGAGCCCGTGACCGGCGCTGTGGTGCCGCCCCTGCACTTCAGCTCCACCTACGCCCAGGACGGCATCGGGGGTTTGCGGTCCGGCTACGAGTATGGCCGCGGCGGCAACCCCACACGCGACGCCCTGCAGGAACAACTTGCCGCCCTTGAAGGTGGCAGCGCGGCGTTCTCCTTCGGCTCCGGCCTGGCAGCCGAGGACTCGTTGATCCGCGCAGCCGCCCGGCCGGGGGACCACATCGTCCTGGGCAACGACGCCTACGGTGGCACCTACCGCCTCATCGACCGTGTCCTCGGTGATTGGGGCATCGGCAACACCCCCGTGGATATGTCCAACCTCGACGCCGTGGCACGCGCCGTTGCCGCGAACAAGACACGGATCGTGTGGGTGGAGACGCCGTCCAACCCGCTGATGAAGATCACCGACATCGCGGCGCTCGCCGCTGTAGCCCACGACGCCGGGGCCCTCCTGGTGGTGGACAACACCTTCGCTTCTCCCTACTTGCAGACACCGCTGGACCTGGGGGCCGACGTCGTGGTTCACTCCACCACCAAATACATCGGCGGCCATTCCGACGTCGTCGGCGGGGCGATCGTGGTGAAGGATGCTGAACTTGCGGAAAAGATCGGCTTCATCCAGTTCGCCGTTGGCGCGGTGTCCGGTCCCATGGATGCGTTTTTGACTACCCGCGGGCTCAAAACCTTGGGCGTTCGCATGGACCGCCACAGCGAGAACGGCCAGGCAGTGGCTGAGTGGCTGCTGCAGCGTCCGGAGGTGGAAGCGGTACTGTATCCGGGCCTTCCGGACCACCCCGGCCACCAACTGGCGGCGAAGCAGATGAAGAAGTTCGGCGGTATGGTGTCCGTGCAGTTCAAAGGTGGCGAGGCGGCAGCCCGCACAGTTGCCGAGGCCACCTCCATCTTCACGCTCGCGGAGTCCTTGGGCGGCATCGAGTCGCTGATGAACTACCCCTCCGAGATGACGCACGCTTCCGTCAAGGGTACGGAGCTGGCTGTCCCCGTGAACCTTCTGCGCCTGTCCTGCGGGATCGAAGAATCAGAAGACTTGATCGCGGACCTTGAACAGGCTTTTGCCAGGATCAGCAACGGTTAGCACGGTGGTTTCTCCTTCACACCAAGTGGCCCCCTCTGCCAAACGCGGCTGGATCCTGACTGTGGCCGGCTTGTTGACCCTCGCCGTCGCAGTCTGGTTCCTGTACACGGATTACGAACCAGCGTTGAACGACTTTGAGGTGTACTACTACGGCGGGGGCAAGGTCCTGGAAGGCGGCGACTTGTACGCCGTCCGGGAAGGCCTCCCTTTCACGTACCCGCCTTTTGCAGCCCTGCTTTTCACCGGCTTGGCGGCCATGGGGTTCTTCGCGGGGAGCCTGGTCTTTATCTTTGCCGCACTTGTGGGCGCGGCTGTGGTGGCCGCTTGGTTGGCGCGCCACTACTTTGGCTTGAAGACCTGGCGTGCGGCGTTTGCTGACTATCGGTTCAGGACTACGGCCTTGGTGGGGGCAGGAGCCATACTGCTTCTTGGACCTTGGCGGGACACGTTCGTGTTCGGCCAGATCAACATCATCCTGATGGGCGTGATCCTGGTCGACTTCCTGCTGTACACGAAAGCGCGGGCGGGGCTGATCCGGTGGCCTGCCGGACTCCTCATTGGTTTGGCGGCCGGGGTAAAGCTCACCCCTTTGGCTTTCGGCCTGTACTTCCTGGTGCGTCGCGACTTCAAAGCCTTGGCGTGGATGGCTGCAGGTTTCTTTGGTTCGATTGCTGTGGCATGGGCTGTCCTGCCGCAGGCGTCGCTGGCCTTTTGGACGAAAATCCTCCCGGACACGGGCCGCATCGGCGGACCGGGGTACGTGGACAACCTTTCCGTGAAAGGGTTGCTTCTCCACTTCGGCATGCCCGATTCTTCGCTCACCAATGTGGTGTGGTTGGTCCTTTCGCTCGCATTGGCAGGGTTGGTGGCACTCATCATCAAGTGGGCCGTGGATGTTGAAGAGAACTTCATCGCCGTCTCTGCCACCGCAATCCTGATGCTCCTGATCAGCCCCGTTTCCTGGTCCCACCACTGGGTGTGGGTGGCCGTAGCACTGCCCAGCATGGCCTTTGCGATGCACCGGGTTCCCACGCGCACGGGGAAGATGCGTACGGCCGGCTGGGTGATCGTGGTGTGTTCCACCATCGCGTTCTACATGACGCCCAAGAACCTTGCCGTGTGGGCCGGTGCCGCCGAGTGGGGGAAGGACCCGCAGACGCAGGGGCAACTGATGATCTCCAGTCTGGGCGTGGTGTGCGCCATGGCTCTTCTGGTCTATTGGGCCCTGGCGTACCGTCCATCGCGGGCGGGCCTCAGGAGCGCTGAATTCACTCCCGAGGCCACGCGCGATTCCCTGGCTTAGCTGTCCGGCTAACCCGAGATACCCTCCTGCCCGTCCTCTTCACGGCCAGTCAGGCGTCGCCGGAACGTTGGGTCCTCGGGTGAAGTCACTTCGACGTCGTACCAGCCTTCCAGGGACTCCCAACCGATCTTCTTTGAGTGGCCGGGCTTGAGCTTCACGGATGCCTTGTTGTCCGCGTACTGCAGGGACCGGAGCTGCAACGTCACTGCTTCTGTGCCGTTGTTGCGGACTTCGAATTCCACGTCCTTTTTGCCGCGCCGACCCTTAACGGAAACGTCGACGCCGGCAGCAGCACCCGCCGTCGAACCTTTCAGCTCGTACTGGTACCGGTTGGGGCCGGTGACGACGACGTCGAAGACGGCCGAAGGAACCGGCAGTTCCACATTCTGTTGGCCGAGCACGTCCACGTGGCGTGGCTCCGTGACTTCGCCGGCGTAGCCGTAGATGGTGAAGTGCGTGGAACGGTCGCCACTGTTGGCCAATGCCAGCGTGATCTTTCCGGACAGCACCGTCGCCGACACTTTGGGCCGGTAGGGAAGCGGGCGCGCGGGGCGGCTTCCCGGTTCCTGGATCGGAGCAACCTGGACGGCCGGAGGGTTGGGACGCCAACGGCTGATCTTTGCCGGAACGGGACCCGGATGGTCCAGGGACGGAGGAGTGCCCGGCGACTGGAAGTTGAAGACTCCGGTGAGGTCACCGCAGACTTCACGGCGCCACGGGGAAATGTTCGGTTCCTCGATGCCTGTCCAGCGCTCAAGGAAACGGAGCACGGACGTGTGGTCGAAAACCTCGGAGCTGACGTATCCGCCGATGGTCCACGGCGAGACGACAGTCATGGGGACGCGGGGGCCCAGGCCAATGGGTTGTGCTGTAGTCCAGTCGGTCGATTCCCCGGACGCAGGCCTCGGCTGGACGGGTGGGGGAACGTGATCGAAGTAACCGTCGTTCTCGTCGAAGTTCAGGAAGATCGCGGTGCTGTCCCAGGTGTCCGGATTGCTGGCCACGGTGTCCAGGAGACGGTAGACGAAGTTCGCGCTGCCCACCGGGGTGGAGGCGCCGGGGTGTTCTGAGTCGGCGGCTGAGGGAACCAACCAGCTGACCTGGGGAAGAGTGCCGTCGCTGATGTCCGCACTGAGGCGCTCAAGGAGCGTGTTCGGGCGTCCACGCCACATGGCTTTGTCAAAGAGGGCCTTCTCCGACTCGTTGAGGGACGCTCGGCCCTGCTCCAGTTGGGCCAGGAGCCGGTCCTGTTCTGCAGGGGTCTTGCCGGCCAATTTGTCGTAGAACTCCTCGGTGGTCCGGAGGTTGCCCTCCACGGAGGCCAACATCTTGCGGCCGATCGCTTTGAAGGTTTGGAAGTACTCCACGGCGTTGTCGGTGAAGTTGTCCCAATCCTGGTAGATCTTCCAGGAAACCCCTGACTGTTCAAGGCGCTCCGGGTAGGTGGTCCAGTCGTAGCCCCCGTGGTCATAGCCGTAAGCGGCGTTGGTGACGGCCCGCTTTGTGCCGCCCGGCTCGTTGCCCGTGGTGCCGGACCAGAGGTAGTTGCGGTTGGGGTTGGTGGAGCCGTTGACGGAGCAGTGGTAGGCGTCGCAAATGGTGAAGGTGTCCGCGAGTTCGTACTGCAGTGGAATGTCCGCACGCTCATAGAAGGTCATGGTGGAGGCACTCTTGGCCGGAATCCACTTGTCGCACCAACCGTTGTTCCAGGCCCGTGTGGTCCCGGCGAACGAGTGGTCCAGATCGCCCAGGTATTGGATATCCGACCCCGGACGGCCTGCGAGTTCGGCTGCCTTGCGGAGGGAAAACGGCAGGACGGTTTCGCCCGTCGCACGGGGCTGTTCGAACATGGACGAGCCGCCGGGGAGCCGCGTCACGGACTTGTCAGCGTAGCCGCGAACACCGCGGAGCGCGCCGAAGTAGTGGTCGAAGGACCGGTTTTCCTGCATGAGGATGATGACGTGCTTGATGGACTGCAGGCTTCCCGGCGGCACGGGCCTTGCCATGGCTGCCTGTACGGACGGAGGCAGCAGCGAACCTGTTGCCGCAAGCGCCGTGGCAGCAGCAGCCGTGCCAAGGAAGCCGCGACGGGAAACTCCTTTGGCTAGATCAAGAGGCAAGGTTGAACGATTAACCATGTCAGGGGTTTTCGGAGACATATGGGGTGCCTTTCGTGGTCAGAGGTGACGCCGCCAGCCTAGGGAGCGCCGGTGAACCAGTGATGAAACTACGGCAAACCCAGGGGGCATGTCACCGGGATCACACAATTCTGAACACGCCCTTAGCTTTCTTTAGAAAAGTCATGTACGTTGACTTCATGCCATTGCGATCTGACTGGTCCGCCCGCACCTGCAGCCTTGCCCGGGGCCTGGACGTCCTTGGCGACCCATGGGGGAGTTTGGTGCTGCGTGAGATCTTTTTCGGCAACGGCCGTTTCGACGCCATAAAGCAACGCCTCGAAGTCGCCGACAACGTGCTCAGTAAACGGCTCGGCTGGTTGCTTGAAGCAGGACTACTGGCACAACGTCCATACAAGGACGGCACTCGCACCCGCCAGGAGTACGTGCTCACACCCAAAGGCGAGGATGCCCTGCCCGTCCTCAACGCGATCATCATCTGGGCAGAGAAGCACTTGGACGCACCCAACGAGGTGTCCCATATGCGCGTCATCCACACTGACTGCGGACAGGCCACGTCCTCGGCAGATACCTGCACCCACTGCGGTACCCGCCTGACCGCGTCCAACACGAGTTGGCACAGCTTCAAGCGCAGCGACCAGCCACTCCCTCTCGCCGTTGCGCCCACCGAAACCTTCCACGCTTCTGAAACGGAGATGCCCGCATGACCGCTCCCGACGTCACCGAGGTCCCCACAGGCAAGCAGCCAAAGCGCCGGCTCCACCCGGCGTGGATCGTGGCGGCGGTCGCCTTTCTCGCCCTGGTTGGCGCAGCCGGCTTCCGGGCCGCCCCGGGCGTACTCATGGTCCCGCTGCAGGAAGAATTCGGCTGGTCCACCACGGTGTTGTCACTGGCTGTCAGCATCAACCTGGTGTTGTTCGGACTGACTGCGCCGTTCGCGGCAGCCCTGATGGAGCGCTTCGGCATCCGAACTGTGACGGCGTTTGCGCTCTGCCTCATCGGCTTGGGCTCGGCGCTGACTGTGTTCGTGAACCAATCCTGGCAGATCCTGTTCACATGGGGACTGCTCATTGGCTTGGGCACGGGATCCACGGCCCTCGTCTTCGCCGCAACCATCGCCAACACCTGGTTCGCAAAGAGCCGGGGCTTGGTGATCGGCGTGCTCACCGCTGGAAGCGCTGCAGGACAGTTGGTGTTCCTGCCCTTTATTGCTGCGCTCGCGGAGAACCCGGGCTGGCGCGGTGCATCCCTGCTGATCGCCGCTGGGGCGCTGGCCGTGGTTCCGCTGGTACTGCGCTGGCTACGCAACTCGCCCGCCGACGTCGGGGTCTTGCCGTACGGTGCGGCAGAACCTGACGCTTCCGCCGCTGCAAAAACCACGACGGCGGAGGCCCCGGTTGTGTCGTCACCCACCGGTGCAGGGGCACTGAAGGCAGATTCTCCCAACGCGGCCGTGCGTGCCCTCCAAGTCCTGAAGAGGGCAAGCAAAGTCCGCACGTTCTGGGCACTGGCTGCTGGTTTCGCGATCTGTGGCGCTACCACCAACGGCCTGATTGGAACACACTTCATTCCGTCGGCGCACGATCATGGCATGCCGGAAACCACAGCGGCAGGCTTGCTGGCCGTCGTCGGGATTTTCGACATCGTGGGCACCATTGCTTCGGGGTGGCTGACGGACCGCTTCAACCCCAAAGTCCTGCTCGCCGTGTACTACCAGTTCCGTGGGATCGGGCTGCTGGTCCTGCCGCTGTTGTTGGGTTCGTCCGTGGAACCGAGCATGATCATTTTCGTCGTCGTTTACGGGCTCGATTGGGTGGCCACAGTACCCCCGACGGCCGCCATCTGCCGTTCGGTGTTCGGGGCTGACGGCTCCGTGGTGTTCGGCTGGGTGTTTGCCGCACACCAGCTTGGAGCCGCCGTCGCCGCGCTTCTGGCCGGACTCATTCGCGACGCCACCGGCCACTACAACTACGCCTGGCTAGGTGCGGCTGCCATGTGCACCGTGGCCGCCGTGATCAGTGCCACCATCCGGAAGGACGCCGCCAGGAAGGAGCCCGTGCCCGTGGCCTGATGGAGGAATGGGGCCTGTTCTGCGCGCCATTACTGCTAGGGAGCGCGCAGACCCAACTAGGTCGCAGTTAAGCGCGTTTTGAGGGCTCATAACGCGCACGAATGCGACCTAGTTGGGGAGATCAGCCGCGGAAAGCTGCAATGCCCGTGATGTGGTTGCCCAGAATCAGGGTGTGGACCTCATCGGTTCCTTCGTACGTCCGCACGGACTCCAGGTTATTGGCGTGCCGCAGCGGCGAGTAGTCCATGGTGACGCCGTTGCCTCCAAGGATGGTGCGCGCTTCGCGGGCGATCTTGATGGCCTCTCGGACGTTGTTCAGCTTGCCCAAAGAGATCTGCTGGGGCTGCAAGTGCCCCGCATCCTTCAGCCTGCCCAGGTGCAGGGCAAGCATGGTGCCTTTCTGGATCTCCACCAGCATGTTGACGAGCTTTTCCTGGGTCAATTGGTAGCCCGCCAAGGGCCGGCCGAATTGAAGCCGTGTGCCCGCATACCCAAGGGCGGCCTCGTAGGAGTCCCGTGCCGCTCCCATGGCTCCCCACGCGATGCCGTAACGGGCCTCGTTGAGGCAGGAGAACGGCCCGCGAAGTCCTATGGCACCCGGGAGGAGGGCCTCGGGACCCAGCCTGACGTCGTCGAACGTCACATCACATTGGATGGATGCACGCATGGAGAGCTTCGGCTCGATGGGGGTGGCCGTGACGCCCGGAGTTTCAGCGGGAACCAAGAAGCCTTGGATGCCCTCATCGGTCCTGGCCCAGACCACCATGACGTCGGCGATCGAGGCCAAACCGATCCAGCGCTTCGCGCCGTCGAGTATCCACCCGTCGTCCGACTGCCGTGCCGTGGTGGTCATCGATGACGGGTCCGAACCGGCCGTAGGTTCGGTCAGCGCGAAGCAGCCGATCAGCTCACCGGCAGCCATGCGCGGCAACCACCGCTCCTTCTGTTCCTCCGAGCCCCACTTGTGGATGGCCGTCATGGCGAGGGAACCCTGGACGGAAACGAAGGTGCGGATTCCTGAATCGCCGGCTTCCAATTCCATGGCAGCGAGGCCATACTCCACCGCTGACCGGCCCGGACAGCCATAGCCCTCCAGGTGCATGCCCAGAACGCCAAGCTCGCCCAGTTCCGGGACAATTTCCCGGGGAAACACGGCGTCTTCGTACCAGCGGGCGATGTTCGGCCTGATCCGTTGCGCCGTGTAGTCCCGCACCTTTTCGCGAAGGTCCAGTTCGTCGGAAGTCAGCAGGGAGTCGAGCGCCAGGACATCTGAATCGGTCATGCCAGCATCCTAGGCGGACGGGCCGGATGAGGAGGCCGGACCTCCCCGGGAGTCGTTTAAGTAGTATGTATTCGGGGGGTCACTGGTTTCCCTCAACTGCGAAACAGCGAATATTGGGGGATACGGATGGCACTGCCTGACGTCGAATTACAGGCCAAGGCTGCTGCCGGGGCACCGCAGAAAACCGCTTCCGGAACGGCAACCATACGTCGTTGGCTACCGCTGGTTGTGGTGGTGTTGCCCGTTTGGGTCATGCTGGCCAACTGGGGGAAGCAAGGCCTCGACTTCAGCGTTTATTGGTTCGGCGGGGCCATCCTGAACAGTGCCGGATCCTTGCCGTCGGATCTGTACGGCCCCACTGTCGCTTTTGCCGGTGGGCCGCAACTCCCCTTCACCTATCCGCCCTTTGCGGCCTTGGTCTTCTCCCTCTTGGCGCGTTTACCCCAGCCTGCCGCGCTCATGCTGTTCAACGTGGCGGGAGTGGCCATCGGCGCCTGGGTTGCGGCCACCATCGTGAGGTACTGGACCGCGAAATCCCATTTGGGAAGCGCCCTTGCCTCCGGCCAGAGCCGCTGGATCGCCGCCGCGCTGTTCCTGGCGGTCCTCCTCCTGGGTCCCTGGCGGGAAACCCTCGCATTCGGCCAGATCAACATCCTCCTGATGGGCCTGATGGCCATCGATCTGCTGGGTGGCGCAGCCAAGCGTCGAGGGTTCCGCGGCAGCGGTTTCCTGGTGGGAATAGCCGCCGGCATCAAGCTGACGCCCCTCGTCTTTGGCCTGTATTTCCTCATGCGCAAGGACTGGCGCGGACTCGCCAACATGTCCCTCGGGTTCGCCGGGACAATGCTGTTGGGTTGGTTGTTGCGACCGGCCGAGTCCCTGCGGTTCTGGTTGCAAATCCTGCCGGATACGTCCCGGATCGGCGGCGCGGGCTACGTCGACAACCTCTCCATCAAAGGCGCGCTGCTGCACTTCGGTGTCCCGCACGACTCGGTGACCGTTCCATGGCTCGCCCTCAGCCTGGCCGTTGTGGTCCTCGCTGCCTTCCTGATCCGCGCCGCCAGCGCCCAGGGCGCCAGGGTCGTCGCAATGTCGACGACGGCACTCACCATGCTGCTGATCAGTCCGGTCTCGTGGTCCCATCACTGGGTCTGGATGGCCGTGGTCCTGCCGGCCTTCGCCTGGTCCATCAAGGAAACGCCCCGCCGGTACAAAGCCCACAGGGTAGTGATGGGTGCAGTGCTGGCTGTCTCAACGCTCGTGTTCTTCTACTCGCCCAAGACCATCGGCACGGCGCTTGGCGCTGCGAACCTGGACGTCCAGACGCCCGGTCTGTGGATCATGGCGTCCAGTGCGGGCGTGTTCTGCGCCGTTGGCATTCTGGTCAGCTGGCTTGTGGCGCTGCGAAAACTCCAGGCTCCTTCCTAGTTACTCCCCGCACACTGATTACTCGCCGCGCACGACTCCCGCGTCAACGCGTTCCCCGGTGAAGTACCCCCGGGTTGAGGGTGCGAAGCGGCACACGATGGCCAGCACCACGCCCAAGGCCAGAAGAAGGACGCCACTCACGAACGCCCCGCCGATTCCGAAGATCTGCGTGTCCCCGTACGCCGGATCCCACATCTCCACTGCCGAGATGAAGAACGCCACAGTCAGGGAGACGGCTCCCAGCAGCGGCAGGATTCCACGGAACCACAGGTTTCGCGCGGACTGGCGCAGTGTGGAGCGGAAGAACCAGGCGCAGGAGAAGCCGGTGAGGGCGTAGTAGAACGCGATGAACAGGCTGATGGCACTGATGGAATCCGCGAGAAGGTTCTCGCTCAGGAAGCTCATGGCCACGTAGTACACCACCGCGACCGCGCCCATGACCTGCGTTGAGAAACCCGGGGTCATGTACCGCTCATGGACCTTGCCGAATCGCGGAGGCAAGGCTCCATGGACCCCCATGGACAGCGTTCCTCGGGCCGTCGGCAGGATGGTGGTCTGCGTCGAGGAAAGAACGGATGCCAGAACGGCCACCACAATCAGCCAGCCCCACGGGCCCAGCACAACGTCTTTCATTGCCAGGAAAACGTCGTCCTGGTTGGCCTCGTTGCCCAAACCAATGCCCTCTGTTCCGATCGTTGCGTACATCATGACGAGCAAGGCCACAGAGACGTAGATGGCCACCAGGACAAACGCGGAGATGACTGCTCCACGGCCCGGCGTCTTGGCGGGGTTCTCGGTCTCCTCATTAAGCGCCAGGCAGGTGTCCCAGCCCCAGTAGATGAACAACGCGAGCAGGACGCCATGGACCACGGCACTCGGATCCGCGAAAGCGCCCACCGGATTGAACCACTCAAAGTCGAATGCCTGGCCTTCCGGGGCACCGCCGGCAATCCGGACGATAATCGCTACGGCGAAGATCCCCAGGGAGATGTACTGGATGTAGGTCAGTGTTCGCTGGACGTGCTCGCCCAACCGGATGCCGCGGTGGTTCACGTACGTCATGAATACGATGAACAAAACACCCGTTGCCGTGACAAGCCACGTGTTCTCCGCCAGCGACCCGTCACCGATCAGCAGCCAAAGATACTTGCCGGCCACTTGCGCCAGGTTGGCGAGCACCACGATTCCCGCGAGGGCCACACCCCAGCCACCCAGCCAGCCCGCCCACGGGCCGAAGGCCTTCCGCGCCCACATGAACGTGGTTCCGCAGTCGGGCAGGGCGCTGTTGAGTTCGCGGAACGCGTAGGCGATGAACAGGACCGGGATGAACCCGAGGACAAGGATCAGGGGAGTGTAGTTGCCGTTGACGGCAACAATGAGTCCCAGCGTCGCGGCGAGCGAATAGACCGGAGCCGTGGACGCGAGGCCCAGCATGACGGAGTCGCCAAGGTCCAGGATTCCGGCGTGGAGGCCTTTGGAAGGTACGACGGCGGTACGGTCGCCGCCCGGGGAACCACCCGGCGTCGAAATTTCAGTGCTCATAGTGCGACTCCATAAGGTGAGGTCGAAGTGGGGAGTTCGGGTGCGGGGGCGTCGATGGTGTTGGGCACGAAGCGGCAGAAGTAGTCCGTGATGGGACCGTCCGATTCACGGATGCCGCAGCCTACGGACTCGCCATCGACCACCCACAGGCCCAGTACGGGATGGTTTCCGTCGAAATCGGGGAGGGAGTGGTACTGCTGGAAGCACCAGCCTTCCCTGCCGTAGCCGCCCGGCTGCTCGATTTCAATGCCGGGAGCGTGGATGCGGATGTTGTCGCCTTCGCGGCCGTGGAGTGGTTTGGCCACCCACTCCTTGAGCGGGCCGGGGTCGCCGAGATAGGCCGGTAAGAGGTTCTCGTGGCCCGGGTACAGGTGCCAGAGCGCGGCCAGGAGCGCCTTGTTGGAGAGCAGCATCTTCCAGGCAGGTTCAACCCAGCGCGGGTTATGCGCCCGCGTGAGGAGCCTGTGGCCGAATGGTTCCTTCATCATGAGTTCCCATGGATACAGCTTGAACATGGTGCTGATCATGAAGTTGTCCAGGTCCACAAAGCGGTTCAGGTTGGGGTCCCAGCCAATATCGGACATGTTGATGCCGATGGTGGTCCACCCGCCCTGGCTTGCGACGTCGCGCATGTAGGCCGCGGTCATCCAGTCCTCGCCGGATTCCTCCGCTTCCGAATGGGCCACGTGCAACGTGCTCATCCCGGTCCGGAACTGCAGCTTCTTCCACTGCCGGATCAGTGCCTCGTGGATGCCGTTCCACTGGTCCTTTTCGGGGAAGACATCCTGGAGCCAGAACCACTGGGCAACGGACGCCTCGATCAGTCCGGTGGGGGTATCGGCGTTGTATTCGAGCATCTTGGCCGGCCCGCCCTTGCCGTCATAGATGAAATCGAAGCGGCCGTAGATGTCCATGTCACCGGCCTGCAGCGACTCGCCGGCGAGTTCCAACGCCTGGTGCCCGATGCCGATATCGCCCATGGCGCCGGTGGCAAGGTATTTGGCGGCCTCCAAACACATGACGTGCATGTCCTCGGCGGTTTTCTCGAGGGTTTCCACCTCGTCCATGGTGAATTCGTAGTACGCCGATTCGTTCCAGTATTCGATTTTCCGGCCGTCGGGCATGGTGGTGGTGGAAAATACCAGGCCCTGTTCTTCGATCTTCTTTTTCCAATCCGGCCTGGGCGCGGAGGTCAATCGACGCACGCCTAGCCTCCCGAGCTTCCGCCGCTTTTCGAGCTGCTGCCGAACCCGCCGCGGCTCACGGTGCCGCCCTTGGTGCTGTAACCCGTAGCGGTCTTGGCGCCCGTGGGTACGGTCTTGGTGTAGCTCGGGTAGGCGCTGCGGTTCTGCCCGACTGCGGGCACACTTGCCCCGCGGGAGTAGAAGTACCAGGCATAGACCGCTGAGCTGCGGCCGGCCGAACTGCTGTTGTTGCACTGCGAATCGTCAACGCGCTCGCCGGTTTCCTCGTTGAAGCAGACCTGCGCGTAGTCGGCCTCTGCCTCGTTGCTGGCCACCACCGCAGTGATGGTCCCGGCCAGCAGGGCAGTAACGCCAAGGCCCACGACGACGGTGCGGCGCCTGGAGCGCTTCTTGCGCGCCTCCGCGTGGGCTGCTTCGCGCTCGCGTTCCTTGGCAAAAGGATCCAGCACGGGGAGTGGCTGTCCCGGAGCGCCGGGCTGTGGCTGTGGTCCGCCTGCGTTCTTTCCCTGACGCTGAGGCCCGGGCTGGTTGCCGCCGTCTGCCGGCGGCGTCAGGCCGGGATGGAGCTCAGGCTTGGGAACTTGCCATGGCGGAGGCTTGGGCGGGTTGGTGCCCGCGTTCGAGTCGCCGTTGTTGCCCCGGCCGCCGGCATTGTTGCCGGTGCCCTCAGGGCCATCTTTCGGGTCCATGTGTATCCCCCTGGATAGACCGTTGGAGTATCCGGCGCCGAGCCGGATCAGAATGCTGAAAGCAAGCCTAGTCCTAGACCGCGGTGCAGGCACTGGTGACGCAGCAAGGTGGGTAGAACTGCCCACCTTGTGGACGTGCAAGGATGTAGCCATGGCACGTCCGGAAGCGAACCCGAGCGACGTCGGCGAGGTACAGTTGCGGCTTCCCGTGGTGCGCGGAATTGGCCGTGGGCGAGTGGTCACGGGCCTGGTGCTGGCCCTGTTGCTGCCGCCCGGCGTCGAACTCCTGGTGACAGTGGTGGGCTTCCGTAATTTCGCGATGACCATGCTCCTTCAGTTGGCGGTAGCAGTTGCCATCGCAGCGATCGGCGGCTTGTGGCCCGCTGTGGTTGCTGCCGTGCTGGGAAGCCTCCTGCTGAACTACTTCTCTGCCGAGCCTGTTGGTTCCCTCTCCATCGCCGATCCCACGACGCTCTTCACGCTGGTGGTCTTCCTGGCGGTGGCCTGCGGCGTGGCGCTCGCAGTGGGTCTGGCCAGTCGCCGGGCACAGGAAGCGGCGCGGTCCGGCGCGGAGGCAACAGCCTTGAGTGAATTGGCTTTGCGGATCCTC
Source organism: Paenarthrobacter sp. NPDC089322 (assembly GCF_040684895.1). NCBI lineage: Bacteria > Bacillati > Actinomycetota > Actinomycetes > Micrococcales > Micrococcaceae > Paenarthrobacter > Paenarthrobacter sp. NPDC089322. Next base: position 15,756 of record NZ_JBFBGW010000013.1, on the reverse strand, counting down.
AGCACTGACGGCAGCCTGGAATCTTTCCTGGACAAGGTTCGCGTCACCCTGGGGATGGACGCGGCGACGTTGCTGGGATCCGCGGAGCCGGCCCGGCCGGGGGTATCAACCAACTGGCGGGTCCTTGCGAGCGCCGGCCCGAACCCGCCGGTGACCCATGCCGCGGCCGACCATGCCGCCGTCGTCGATCCCCACTACACGCTGTTGCTGCGCGGCGGTGCGTTGTCGGCGCAACACCAGCGGTTGCTGGCTGCGTTCGGTGCGTTCGTGGTGGCGGTGCGGGAGCGGCAGCAGTTGGCCAAGAGCCGGCGCGACAACCTCCGGCTGGCGGAGGGCAACAAGATGCGCACATCGATCCTGCGGGCGGTCTCGCATGACCTGCGAACGCCGTTGGCCGGGATCAAGCTGGCCGTCAGCAGCCTGCGGCAGGAGGATGTCCAGTTTCCACCGGACGTGGAGCGGGAGTTGCTGGAGACGATCGAGAACTACGCCGACCGCCTGGACCACTTGGTTGACAACCTCCTGGACATGTCTCGAATTACGGCTGACGCCGTCAACCCGCTCCTGACGGGGATGTCGTGGTCCGATGTGCTTCCGGATGCCCTCCGTGGCATTCCCCGGGATCGCGTCCGCAACGAACTGCAGCCCAACCTCCCTCCCGTTCAGGCCGATGCGGGGATGCTGGAACGCGTGGTGGCGAACATCGTGGAAAATGCTGTGAAGTATGCCCCCGATTCCGATGTCGTCCTGACTTCGCACGCGGGCGCCGGCATCACGGTGCGGGATCAGCCTGCCAGCGAGCTCCGCGTAGTGGACTTTGGCCGCGGTGTTGGCCATGCCGAGGTGCTGGAGATGTTCCAGCCGTTCCAGCGGCTTGGCGATTCGCCTGCATCCGCGAGCGGTTCAGGTATCGGCTTGGGGCTCGCGGTGGCGAAGGGCTTCACGGAGGCCATGGGCGGGACGCTCGTGGCGGAACCTACTCCCGGGGGCGGATTGACCATGGTGGTCACGTTGCCGTTGTGGACGGGACATCGGGGAGGCGGGGCATGACGCGGGTGCTCATTGTCGAGGACGAAGTCCGGATTGCGCGGGCCATGCAGATCACCCTGCAGGCACACGGGTACCAGGCTTTGACAGTAGGAAACGGCGCTGACGCCCTCGCCGCAGTGGCCCAACGCAACGTCGACATCGTGGTCCTGGATCTCGGGCTGCCGGACATGGACGGCGTGGAGATCATCCGCCGCATCCGCGGCTGGAGCAGCATGCCGGTTGTCGTGTTGTCCGCCCGCCATGCCTCGGAGGACAAAGTGGAAGCGCTCGACGCCGGTGCGGACGACTACGTGACCAAGCCTTTCGGTTTGGATGAGCTGCTTGCGCGGCTGCGGGTCGCCGCACGCCGGTTGGTCAACGAACCGGAGGCCCCAACGTTGGCGACGTCGGACTTTGTGGTGGACCTGGCGGGGAAGAAGATCGTGAAGGACGGCGCGGAGGTGCGGCTTACCCCCACCGAGTGGAACATCCTGGAGTTGCTCGTGCGGAACAAAGGAAAGCTCGTGAGCCAGCAACAGCTCCTGACCCAAGTGTGGGGGCAGGCTTACGCCAAGGAGACGCAGTATCTGCGGGTGTACATTGCCCAGTTGCGGCGGAAGCTGGAAAGGGATCCGGCGGCGCCACGGCACCTGCACACGGAGGCGGGAATGGGCTACCGTTTCGATCCCTAGGGCCGCGGGCTTCCGTCCGTAGACTGGTATCCATGAAAACCGCATCCCTTGTTGCTGTCTGCCGGGTCCATCAGCTGCTGCCGGACCCGGAAGGAAGCGTGGGAGTCACGGCCATCGACAAGAGGCCCGTGGAAGGACCCGTGAAGATCCACAAGCTTGGCGTCCATGGGGACGTTCAGGCCAGCCGGAAGGACCATGGGGGAGAGGACCAGGCCCTCTATGTGTATTCGCAGGAGGACGCCGACTTTTGGTCCGCCGAACTGCAGCGGGACCTGCCTCCGGGGATCTTTGGCGAAAACCTGCGCGTTGCAGGCATCGACGCCACGGGGGCTGTCATCGGTGAGCGATGGAAGATCGGGATGGACCTGGAAGTCGAAGTGACTTCTCCCCGCGTTCCGTGCGCCACGTTCCAGCGTGTGCTGGGGGAGCCGCAGTGGGTCAAACGCTTCACGGCAGAGGGTCGGGTAGGCACGTATTTGCGGGTGATCAAGACGGGTACTGTTTCAGCGGGGGACCACATCCACCGGCTGTTCGTACCCAAGCACGGCATCACGGTGGGCCAGTGGTTCAGCGAACCCACGCCGGATATCGTTCAGACGCTGCTGGACGCAGAGGCCGATGGTGAGATCCGGCTTCAGGACGAGTATCACGATAAGTTCGAGAAGGTGCTGCGCCGCAACGGCCTCTGAAACGAACCTCAGCAAACAGGTGTGCGCAAGCTCTCACCGCCGCCGTCAGGGTAAAAGTCGCGATGCGGCTGCTCCGTGCCCTACACTGGATACATCCCCCACTCCGGAATTCCCTTTATCCTGCCCAATTTTTGAGGCAGGACTGGTAAGTGTTGGGCCCCGCAAACTGTGTGCGGGGATTTTCATAGGGAGCGCCGGCTAAAGAAAACGCTGTACAGACTGCTGGGATAGCAGCCAAGAGATGCAGCGCGAAGTCCTGCCATGGGATTGCGACAGCGCCGGACTTCTGCGATAGCAGGGCAACCCAGCCTTTCTCTCGCCTGTACTGCGGCCAAGCCCAACCGGGCCGCGCCGACGCCCTATGGATGAGGAATTCCCCCCAATGCCCGAAACTCTTAACGAGAACCTCGACGCCAAGAACTTCGACGCCCCGGACGCTGAGTCTGCCGAAGCAGCAGAGACCGTAACCGAAGGTGCCGAAGCCCCGGCAACCGCACCTGCCGCCGTCGAGACCCCCGCAGAAGAAACCGCAGCCGCTGCTGCCGACAACGCAGGTGAAGAAGAAGGCGTTCGCTTCACAGATCTTGGCCTTGATGGCCGGGTGCTCGCTGCCCTTCAGGACGTTGGCTACGAGAAGCCGTCTCCCATCCAGGCAGCCACCATCCCGCTGCTCCTTGAAGGCCGCGACGTCGTGGGCCTCGCCCAGACCGGTACCGGTAAGACGGCGGCCTTTGCTGTTCCCGCGTTGTCCCGCCTCGCCGAGCTGCACGACCTCAATGGCCCGTCCCGGAAGACCCAGGCACTGGTCCTTGCTCCGACGCGTGAGCTTGCCCTCCAGGTTGCTGAGGCCTTCACGTCCTACGCCAAGCACATGGACGACTTCACCGTCCTTCCCGTGTACGGCGGCTCGGCTTACGGCCCGCAGCTCGCCGGCCTTCGCCGTGGTGCGCAGGTTGTCGTCGGAACGCCCGGCCGTGTGATCGACCACATCGCCAAGGGTTCCCTGGACCTCTCCGAGCTCCAGTACCTGGTGCTCGACGAAGCCGACGAGATGCTGCGCATGGGCTTCGCCGATGACGTGGAGCAGATTTTCCAAGAGACCCCTGAAACCCGCCAGGTGGCACTGTTCTCGGCTACCATGCCCGGCCAGATCCGCCGCATGTCCAAGCAGTACTTGAACAACCCGGCCGAAATCTCCGTGAAGTCCAAGACCTCCACGGGTTCAAACATCCGCCAGCGGTACCTCCAGGTCATGGGCCCGCACAAGCTCGACGCCATGACCCGCATCCTCGAGGTTGAAGAGTTCGACGGCGTCATCGCCTTCGTGCGCACCAAGATGGCCACCGAGGACCTTGCAGACAAACTGAAAGCCCGTGGCTTCCAGGCTGCAGCCATCAACGGTGACATTCCGCAGCAGCAGCGCGAGCGGACGGTCGATGCCCTGCGCGAGGGCCGCATCGACATCCTCGTGGCCACCGACGTCGCCGCCCGTGGCCTTGACGTGGAACGCATCAGCCACGTGGTGAACTACGACATTCCGCATGACACCGAGTCCTACGTGCACCGCATTGGCCGTACGGGCCGCGCGGGCCGCAGCGGTGACGCCATCCTGTTCATGACCCCGCGCGAGAAGTACCTGCTGCGCGCCATCGAGAAGGCCACCCGCCAGTCCGTCGAGCAGATGCACCTGCCCACGGCTGAAACCGTCAACTCGCTGCGCTTGGGCAAGTTCGCCGAGCGCATTACTGAGACTCTCGAGTCCGAGGATGTCTCGCTGTTCCGCGACCTCATTGCTTCCTACGAGGAAGAGCACAAGGTTCCGGCTGCGGAGATCGCTGCTGCCCTCGCCGTGATGGCCCAGGGTGGGCAACCGCTCCTGGTCAAGGACCTGCCTGCAGCTCCCGAGTTCCAGAAGCGCGAACGCTCCAAGGACGGCTTCGGCTCCCGTGGTCCGTCACGTGCGCTCACCGAGGGCAACGCCACCTACCGCATCGCAGTCGGTCGGCGCCAGCGCGTCATGCCCGGATCGATCGTGGGTGCCATTGCGAACGAGGGCGGCATCTCCTCGGCGCAGATTGGTGGCATTGACATCCGTTCGGACCACTCCCTTGTGGAGCTCCCTGCGGACCTGAGCCCCGAGCAGTTGCGCGCACTGTCCCGCACCCGCATCGGCGGCGAGCTGATCCACCTCGAACTGGACAGCGGCCGCAAGCCCAACCGCGAAGGTGGCCGGGGCGGCTATGGAGACCGCGACAACCGTGGCGGTGGAAACTTCAAGGGCAACGGTGGCTTCAAGAAGGAGTTCCGTCGCAATGACGGCGAACGCTCTTCCGCGGATCGCGGCGGACGCTCGTACAGCGACCGGGCAGAGCGCACTTCCGGCAGTTATGGTGACCGCGACCGCGGCCAGTCCAGCGGCTCGCGCTTCGGCGGCCACGGCGACGGTGCACGCAAGCCCCGCGGTGGCGGCGAAGGCGGCCACCGTGACTTCAACCGCAAGGGCAAGTGGTAACAACCACTAAGTAGACATCCCTACAGAGGGGTCGGCTTTCGAGCCGACCCCTTTGTTGTTTAACCGCACCGCCGTACCATCGAGCCATGGGACAGGACGACGAGGCCACAGCAGACCAGAGTGCCGCCCGCCAGGCAGCCGACGACGCTGCCGCCGTCGGGGTTTCTTCCACGGATACGGCGGCGGCCCGATCAGCTGCTGCGCAGGCAGCCGCGCAGCAGGAAGCTGCGAACGCTGCGGCCGCGCAGGAGGCCGCACGGCTGGGGCTGAACCCTGACGATCCGGAGGTCCGGCAGGCAAGCCAGGATGCCGCATCAGAGGCTGCTGCCGGGTCGGGCCAACCGGGTCCCGTAGCGCCGCGCGTGGAGCAGGTGGTGGTGGAAGCCGGCGACACCATGAAAAGCATCGCTGAGCAGTTCCGTGTGGATCTCGCTGCCTTGATCGCGGCCAACACGGACACGGTTCCGAATCCTGATCTGATCCATCCCGGACAGGTGCTGCGACTGCCCTGAAATCGACGTTCTTGGATCAACGATTCCCCGTCTTCGCAAATTGTGTCGACGCCGTTTTCTCCCGTCGCGGCGCCGATTTGTAGCTTCTGAAAACCTCCGGTAGAGTATTTACTCGTTGCCCCCCTAGCTCAGTGGTAGAGCGCGTTCTTGGTAAGAACGAGGTCACCGGATCGATTCCGGTGGGGGGCTCTGGATGAGGGCCTGTGTCAAGGCGGTTTGACCGGCTTGACACAGGTTTTTCTCATTCGTGGCGGTGTAGCTCAGTTGGTTAGAGCGCACGACTCATAATCGTGAGGTCGGGAGATCGAGCCTCCCCACCGCTACAGAGCAAGACCCCGCAGGTTCCAATCTGCGGGGTCTTTTGTCATTCTGCCTGCACTGCATCCCACGTGGGACAGAATGGGTGCATGAGCCGAATCGCAATCATAGGCGGCCACGGGAAAGTGGCCCTGCATCTGTCCCGGATTCTCAGTGGCGAAGGTCACGATGTCACGTCCTTCGTCCGAAATCCCGACCATGTGGCAGATGTCACGGGGACCGGGGCCGCTGCGGAGGTGCTGGACGTGGAAAACTCGACGACGGCGGAACTCGCCCAGGCGCTGAAGGGCCACGACGCAGTGGTCTGGTCCGCAGGTGCCGGTGGGGGTAATCCGGCCAGGACCTACGCTGTGGACCGTGATGCCGCCATCCGCTCCATGGACGCCGCGGAAGAAGCGGGCGTGAAGCGGTACGTCATGGTGTCCTACATCGGCGCCGCGAAAGACCACGGAGTGCCCGCGGACCACCCGTTCTTTCCCTACGCGGAGGCAAAAGCCGCAGCGGACGAGTACCTGCGGAACACCACTCTGGACTGGACTGTGCTTGGACCGGGGACGCTCACGGAAGAGCCGCCTACCGGCCACATCCAAACGGATCCTGGCAATCCGGGCAACGGTACCAGGACATCGCGGGCAAACGTTGCGCTGGTCACGGCTGCCGTCCTGGAACTCCCCGAGACCATCCACCGGACCATCACTTTCACGGACGGGACTGTAGACGTCGTTGACGCACTGACAACCGAGTGACAGCCCGCCCCGGGATATGTTGGTAGGAGCTTCCGCGGCAAGGCCCGCGGCGCTTGATAACAACATTTGGGGAAGCGGGACTATGGATCAGCTGGCGCTCATTGTCGGATTGCTGCTTGCCACGGTGGCGGCCGTGGGCTTGGGGGACCGGCTCCGCCTTCCCTACCCGGTGATCATGTTGCTCCTGGCCGTGGCGCTGACCTTCATCCCGGGCTTCCCTGAGTTCGAGATTTCGCCTGAACTGATCCTGCCGATCTTCCTTCCGCCGCTGCTCTTCGCCACTGCGCAGAAGAGCTCGTGGGCCGTCTTCCGGGTTCGCTGGCGCACACTGCTCCTGATGGCCGTGGCGTTGGTGGTGGTGTCCACCGCCGTCGTTGCCGGTGCAGCCTGGCTCATGATCCCCGGCATCGGCATCCCTGCAGCCATTGCGCTCGGGGCCATGGTTGCGCCTCCGGATCCCGTTGCGGTCGAGTCCGTCGCCGGACGCGTCCACATGCCCCGCCGGCTCATCACCGTCCTTCAGAGCGAAGGACTTTTCAACGATGCGGCTGCCATCGTCATCTTTCAGGCTGCGGTAGCCGCAACACTCTCCGGCAGCGAGGTTGGCCCCGGCGTCATCGTCCAGTTCGTGATCGGTGCTGCGCTGGCCGTTGTCATCGGCATCGCGATGGGCTGGCTGACCAAGGTCATCACCAAACTGGTGACCTCCATGGTGGCACGAAGTGCCGTCACCCTCGTGGTCCCGTTTGCTGCCTACATCCTCGCTGAAGAGCTGCACGCCTCAGGTGTGGTGGCCGTCGTCGTGACTGCCTTGGAACTGCAGCGCCACGCACGGCCCCAAGACGCCGCCGAGCGCGTTACCCGCACCGCCTTCTGGGATGTCGTCGAGCTCTTGGCGACCGGCCTGGCTTTCGGCCTGGTGGGCCTGGAAATCCGCCACGTGATCCGCGACGAAGGAATGGCTATTTTCGGCATGATCGGAATGGCCGTGGTGATGTGCATCCTGGTGTTCGTCGTTCGCTTCCTGTGGCTGGCTTTGCTGGCGCTGTCAGCCCACAGGCGCAGGAACCTCCTGCAACCAACATCGCCGAAGGAAGTGCTCATCCTGACGTGGTGCGGCATGCGGGGCCTGGCTACACTTGCCCTTGCGCTGGCACTCCCTCTGACACTGCCCGATGGCAGCGACTTCCCGGCACGCCACGAGATCCTGGTGATTGCCTGCGCGGTCCTTCTTGCGACTCTGGTCTTGCCCGGACTGACCCTGCCATGGTTGATGCGGGTCCTCAACGCCACGGAGGACGGTTCCCACGAACAGCACGCTGCGCGGGAACTTGCCAAACGGGCCCAAACGGCAGCCATGGCGGCGCTCAAGGAGCACGAACTCATGAAGGAACTCCCCGCGGACAAGGTGGCCCTGGTCAAGGAGAAGATGCACCGCCTCCACGCCGAGCTGCTGGATGGTTCGCTGCGGAACGAGTCCGTGGAGGAAAAGCGCAAGCGCGGACGCGAACTGGCCATTGCCGTGCAGACGATCGCCTTGGACGCCGCACGCCAGGAGGTCGTGGAAGCCCGCAATGAACCGGGCATGGATCCCGAAGTTGCAGACCGAGTGCTACGGCAGCTGGATCTTCGCACCATGTCAATGCCCGAGTAGGGGCGGGCTCGCTTAGGACGCGGCGCCTGGCAGGCAGGAAGCTGGTTCCGGCAGGAAAGCTTGTTAGGGCAAGGAAGCGGGGGAGAGGTCCAGGGCGTGCTCCTCGACGTAGTCCAGGGCGTGCCGGATCGCACCGAGTGACACGATGCCATCTCCAAGCGCGGAGGTTGCCAGCCGCGGCGGAGTGAAGGTGAAGTCCGGCAAATGCTGCTCAATGCCCGGGAGCAAGGCTTCGGCAGAGGAGGCCACGCCTCCGGCGATAACCACCAGCTCGGGGTTGACCAACGTGCTGATCGACCCGATCACCCTGGCCATGCGGAGCGCCATGAGGTCCAGGGCTTTGAGGGCGGAGTGGTCCCCGTCCGCGGCTGCCTTGAAGACCATCTCCGCAGTCAGGGCTTCAGGGTCGCCCCCGCAGAGCTTGCGGAGATTGGTGTCAGCGCCGCTTTCAAGTGCTTCCCTGCCCCATAGTGCAGCGTAGTGGGCGATGCCGTAGGTGTCGCCCACGCCGTCGACGTTTTCCAGGTAGCCCAGTTCGCCGAAGCCTCCAAGCTGGCCGTGCAGGAGTCGCCCGGATTCGAGGATGCCGGAACCCAGGCGGTCACCGGCGAGCATGACTACGAGATTGTCGACTCCCTGGGCTTTGCCCTGCCACCGTTCTGCCAGGGCAGCGAGGTTGGCGTCGTTTTCCAGGAGCACGTGCCAACCGTGGCGCTCAGACACGATGCGAAGGACATCGAAGGACTTCCAGAACTCCTGGACCGTGAGAACCTCCCCGCCCCGGCTTACGGGGGCGGCCACTCCAACGGACACTGCGAGGACGGAGTCCGGCGATACGCCGGCCTTTTCCACGGCGTCAGCGGCGATCCGGTCCAGGACATCTGCACGTTCGGCGGCAGAGACGTTGTACGTCCGGAAAGGCATCGTTACCTGGGCCAAGGACGTTCCAGCCATGTCGGCAACAATCGTGGTGATCTTGTTGGCTCCGATATCGATTCCCAACACGCTGGCGGCGCTGTCGTCGAAGACAAAGCGTCGAGCAGGCCTGCCCTTGACGTAGTCGCCGGTGCCGCGTTGGTTCTCGAGTTCGCGGAGCCATCCGAGTCGGACCAGTTCGTCGCAGATGGAGATCACGGTGGCACGAGAGAGCCCGGTGGAGGCCATCAGTTCGGTGCCTGTCACAACGCCGGCACCGCGCATCGCCTTTAGCATGGCGCCGGCGTTGACCCTGCGTACCAGCTGTGTTGACGGCGCGGTCCCGCTCAGCATGTGGTGCTCCCAACTCTTGGGCCGTGCATCGGAATTGATAGAGCGGCCTCTCTAAATTTAGTACATAAATTTAACTCGCGACGCATTCCCGAGATGAGCTTGACCCTGTGGCGCTGCTCACATAATACTAGCGATAGGTAATAAATTTACCTCCTATCTAAACTTCCGGTGAGGTCGCGCGCGCCACCTCGCGAAGGCAATGCGGCGCTGGGGTCCGCAAGATGAAAGGACTACGGTGTCTAGGAAACTGACGCGCAAGAAACGCATGGCAGCCATGGGCCTGGGGCTGGCCTTGCTTGCCGGCCTACTCTCGGGCTGTGCCGGGGATTCGGGCAAAGAGACAATCCGCTTCACGTTCAGCAAGCGGGAGGCCATTGGCTTCATGACGAAGCTGGTTGCCGACTACAACGCCTCGCAGGACGATACCGAGGTGGTGCTGGACACTTCCGGCGTCGACGTCGTGTCCGCGAGCTTTGTCCGTGGCAATCCGCCGGACATCGCGCTGGCGAACTACAACATGGAAACGTCCCGCTTTGTGCAACGCGGTGCCCTGAGCGACTTGTCCGACACCCAGGCTGCCTCCAAGATCCGCGACGACCTCCAGCCGCTCATGGACCAATATGGTACGTATCAGGACCGGACCAGCGCGCTGCCGTACTCGATCATGGCGTCTTCGGTGATCTACAACAAGGAGATCTTCGCCGCGCACAACATCACAGTGCCCACGACCTGGAGCGAGCTGATCGCGGTGTGCGAGAAGCTCAAGGCAGCCGGGATTACCCCGTTCTATGCCACGTTCAAGGACGATTGGACCATTGCCCAGGGCTGGTTTGACTACTCGGTAGGCGGACAACTGGACACCCTGGACTTCTTCGAAAAACTTGACGGTGAGGGAACGGAAGTAGGGCCGGATTCTTCGGTCTCATTCCAGAAGGACTTCGATCAGCCCGTCACGCAGATGCTGGAACTGGCCAGGAACTACGTCAACAAGGACGCTTCCAGCCGGGCCTACGGTGATGGGAACCTCGCGTTCTCCCAAGGCAAGGCTGCGATGTACCTCCAAGGGCCGTGGGCATTCAGCGAGGTTGCCAAGACCGCCCCGGACCTGGCGCTCGGAACATTTCCGCTGCCCATGACCGAGGACCCCAAGGACCTTCGCGTCCGGGTCAATGTCGACCTTGCTGCTTGGATACCGGAAGCATCCAAGCACAAGGAGGCGGCGCGTGGCTTCTTGGAGTACCTCTATCGGCCTGAAGTCATCGATGCCTACAACAAGTCGCAGTTGGGCTTTACGCCCACCAAGGATGCCGCGGGCGTCCCCGATCCCAGGATCGAAGGCATGGTGGAGTACTACGACAACGCACAGGTCTACCAAGGCCCGTCCGTGCTGGTACCGAAAACAATCCCCATCATGAACTACACGCAGGCCCTCGTGTTTGGCGCAGACCCTGCATCCACCCTCCGCACACTTGACGCAGACTGGGCGCGCCTGGCGTTCCGCCAGTAGCACAGAAGCAGGGAGCCAGATATGTCCATCATCACCACGCCACCCACCTCCGGAAAAACTGTCCAGCGGCCGCGCAGCAGCCGTCGGGTGGAACCGATCTTCTACCTCTTCCTCTTGCCTAGCCTTGTCCTGTTCACCTTGGCGATTACCGTGCCGGGCATCATCGGCATCTTCTTCAGCTTCACTGACTCCATCGGCATCGGTGACTGGGAGTTCGTCGGCCTGACCAACTACATTGCAATTTTTAGTGACCCGGCAATTTTGCAGAGTTACCTCTTCACGTTCGGGTTCTCCCTGGTCACGGTGATCGCCGTCAACATCATCGCCTTCCTCCTCGCCGTGGGTCTTACGTCGCGGATCCGGATGAAATCGGCTCTGCGGACCATCTTCGTTATTCCCATGGTGGTCTCGGGAATCATCATCGCCTACGTGTTCAACTTCCTGTTTTCCAACTCGCTGCCTGCGCTGGGAACGGCACTGGGAATTCCGGCGCTGGAGAGCAGCCTGCTGGCCAATCCCGACCTTGCCTGGATCGCGATCGTCATGGTCACTGCGTGGCAGGCTGTACCGGGGTCGCTCCTGATCTACATCGCCGGACTTGTGGCTGTCCCTGGTGACGTCTATGAGGCGGCGGAGATCGACGGTGCGACCAAACTCCAGCAACTGCTGAAGATCACGCTCCCGCTCGTGGCCGGCTATGTGGTGATCAACGTCATTCTCGGGTTCAAAGGATTCCTCAACGCCTACGACATCATCGTCGGCCTGACGAACGGCGGCCCCGGGACCTCAACCAGGAGTATCGCGATGACCGTTATCGCGGGCTTCAACGGAGGCGACTACGCCTACCAGATGGCCAACGCGACGATCTTCTTCGTGGTGGCCATCCTCATCTCTCTCGTACAGCTTTCGCTGACTCGCGGACGGAATGCACTCTGATGAACAAACAAGCCACCCTCGACCTCGAGGACGTCCACGCTCAAACCGCCTCGGCTGGAAGCAGTCGCCGGCAATCCACGGTAAAAGCCGAGCGGGTCAACTGGTCGGGAACCACCATCCTGGTCCTGTGCACGGTAACAGTGCTGCTTCCGCTGTATGTCACGATCTCCATGGCATTCAAGACCCAGGGGCAGGCCGTGGACGGCAACGCCTTCTCCTTTCCGGCTCCTTTCAGCCTTGAAGGTTTCGTCCAGGCCTGGACGCTGACCAACTTCCCTGTAGGCGCTGCAATGTCGTTGCTCGTCACGGCAGGGACTGTTGTTGCCACGATCGTCCTGGCGGCATTCGCTTCCTACGCGATTGTGCGGAACTGGGATCGCAGGCTGTTCCGGTATTCGTTCTTCTATCTGCTCGCAGCAATGTTCATTCCGTTCCCCGTCGTCGCCCTGCCGCAGATCCAACTCACGGGGCGCCTGGGCCTGGACAACCCGCTGGGCGTCATCCTGCTCGCCACCATGTTCCAGCTGAGCTTCAGCGTGCTGCTCTTCACCGCCTTCCTCCGTTCGATTCCCATGGAGCTGGAGGAGAGCGCCAGGATCGATGGTGCAAGCACATGGCAAACCTTCTGGAGGTTGATCTTCCCGCTCCTGGCGCCCATGAGCGCAACTGTGGGGATCTTTGCGTTCCTCTATGCCTGGAATGACTTCATGATGCCTTCCCTGATCATCTCCGACCCCGCGTTGCAGACACTTCCGGTCCGGCAGAACCTGTTCCAGACCCAGTTCAGCAACAACTACCACGTGTCCTTCGCGTCTTACTTGATGGCCATGGCACCGGCCATTGTGGCGTACCTGTTTACGCAGCGATGGGTCATGGCCGGCGTGACCCAAGGCGCCGTCAAGGGCTGAGCTTCCCCTCACCGCCCGGACCCGGCATAAGCCGCTGTTGCCTTGTTGACCTTCTTGAGTCCGGCATCACATACTGGTTCGGGAAGTAAATTTAGATTCTAAATCAAAGGAGTTTCGTGAGCACGTCCGCCACCACGGCAAACCTGTCACTGTCCGAACGCATGGCCGATCCGAATTGGTGGCGCCAAGCGGCCGTCTACCAGATCTATCCCCGCAGCTTCGCCGACTCCAACGGCGATGGCATTGGTGACCTCAAAGGCATTACGGCGAAGGTTCCTTACCTGAAGGACCTCGGGATCGACGCCGTCTGGCTCAGCCCGTTCTACCCGTCCGCGCTCGCAGACGGCGGCTACGACGTCGACGACTACCGCAATGTGGACCCGAAGCTTGGCACGCTCGAGGACTTCGACGAGATGGCCGCGGCGCTCCACGCTGCAGGCATCAAGCTCGTAGTCGACATCGTCCCCAACCACTCCTCGGACCGCCACGAATGGTTCAAGGAAGCTCTTGCCTCGCCCAAGGGTTCCGCTGCCCGGGGCCGCTATATCTTCCGGGATGGTCGGGGCGAGAACGGCGAGCTGCCGCCGTCGGATTGGGACTCGGTTTTCGGCGGCCCTATCTGGGAACGCATCACGGAACCGGACGGAACGCCCGGCCAGTGGTACATGCACATTTTCGCCAAGGAGCAGCCCGACTTTAACTGGGAGAACCCGGAAATCCGGGAAGATTTCCTGAAGACCCTGCGTTTTTGGTCCGACCGCGGCGTGGATGGTTTCCGCATCGACGTCGCTCACGGCATGGCCAAGGATCTTTCCGAACCGATGCCCATGAAGGCCGACCTGCTGGCCAGGGCGCACGGGACCGACGGCTTCATTGACGGTTCGCACCCCTTCTGGGATCGGGACGAAGTCCACGAGGTCTACGCAGAATGGCGGAAGCTGTTCAACGAGTACAACCCGCCTCGTACGGCCGTGGCCGAGGCATGGGTCCACGAGTCCCGCCGCGCACGCTACGCCAGCCCCGAGGGACTCGGCCAGGCCTTCAACTTCGACCTCCTGCAGTCCGACTTTGACGCCGCGTCCTTCAAGAAGATCATCACGGACAACCTGGTCGCTGCCGCGGAGTCGGGGGCGTCCTCGACGTGGGTCTTCTCCAACCACGATGTCGTCCGGCACGCCACCCGCTACGGACTGCCCAAGGGCGGCGCAGTGGCCCAGGGAACCAATGCGGCCCAGGATGTCACCGCAACCAAGCCCAAGGGGCAGGACGGCAAGGCATGGCTCCTGGCCGGTGCTCCCGCCGGGGAACTCGACATCGAACTCGGCTTGCGCCGTGCCCGTGCGGCCTCGCTCCTGTTGCTCGCCTTGCCCGGCTCGGCCTACCTGTACCAAGGCGAGGAACTCGGCCTGCGCGAGGTCGGAGAGATCCCCGATTCCGAACGCCAGGATCCCTCCTTCTTCCGCAACAGGGGCGTGGAGATCGGCCGCGATGGCTGCCGTGTTCCCTTGCCGTGGACTCCCGAAGGTCCTTCCTTCGGATTCGGTGAAGGCTCAGCCCACCTGCCACAGCCGGAGTGGTTCGCGGACTACGCGGTGTCAACGCAGGAAGGCGTGGATGGTTCCACACTCGAGCTCTACCGGAAGGCGCTGCGCCTGCGCCGGGAGTTGCAGACCACCGAGGAACTGGAATGGGTGGAAACGGGCACCCCGGACGTCCTGCGCTTCAGCCGTTCCGGCGGTTGGGAGACCGTGACCAACTTTGGAACCGATCCCGTAGAGCTTCCGGAGGGGGCCGTCGTCGTCAGCAGCGGACCCTTGGAAGGCGGCAAGCTGCCGTCCGACACCACCGCATGGGTTGTCCGCGGCGCGTAGCGGCCGTGGGAAACTACTGCGATGACTGAAGCGAACGGGCGGGGACGCCTCATATACGGCTGTATGGGACTCGGCGGCCCATGGGACGGAACGTCGTACGGTGCCGCGGAGATTGACCAGGCCGCCACCGTGATCGAAACGTCCCGGGCCATCGGCATCGAACTTTTTGATCATGCCGATATTTACCGCAACGGAAAGTCCGAAGCCGTCTTTGGAGAAATCCTCGCCCGCTCGCAAGGCCTGCGTGAACAGATCCGGCTCCAGACCAAATGCGGGATCAGGCTGGGGGAGCGCGGGCTGGAAACCCACTACGACCTCAGCCGCGAAGCCATCCTGGAGCGGGTAAACGGGAGCCTGAAGCGGCTCCAGACGGACTACGTGGACGTCCTTCTCCTGCACCGCCCCGATCCGTTGATGGACCCACGCGAGGTGGGTGACGCCGTCGGGCAGCTCATGGCGGACGGCAAGGTGCGGCAGCTGGGCGTGTCCAACATGTCCGGGGAACAGATCGCCTACCTTCAGGACCGTCTGGAGACGCCGGTCGTCGCCAATCAACTGGAACTCAGCTTGCTGCGCCGGGATTGGCTGGAAAGCACCGTGCTTGTCAACCATGCCGACGGGCGGGAACTCAGCTTTCCCCACGGGACGGTTGAGTACTGCATGGCTCAGGGAATCGAGCTGCAGGCCTACGGCGCCCTTGCCCAGGGGCGCTACACAGGTGCTCGGTCAGGGGAGTTGTCTCCGGCTGAGTCGGCCACTGCGGAGATGCTCCAAGAGTTGGCGCACCGGAAAGGCACGACTCCCGAATCCGTCCTCCTGGGCTGGTTGATGAAGCACCCGGCCAGGATTTCGCCGGTAGTTGGCACCACCAATCCGGGACGGATTACTGCGTGCGCCGACGCCGCCTCCGTTGCTGCCACCATGACCCGCGCCGAATGGTACGGAGTATGGATCGCAGCCCGTGGACGCAACATCCCTTAAACCCAACTGAGTCGCAGTTGTGCGCGTTATGAGCCCTCAAAACGCTGTGAGGATTGTGCTGGCTGGTCTGGGATTGGCTGGCAGAGTAGGTGCAGGCCGTTCCACCCCGCGGTCGTGACTCACAAAACGCTT